>NZ_JCATID010000044.1:0-28071 GCF_059693745.1 Sphingobium sp. WR1
GATGGGTGGCGCTGGAGCCCACTATACAAAATCCCAATGTTTGAGGTTGCATTCTTGAATGGGAACGTGCTGCGAGACGACCGGTGCCGGCGCTCACAGACACCCAGACGGCAGCCTGGGCTTTCCCAAAACCTGTTTCCGATTGGGCTCTCTCAAAATGGCAGATCGGAGATGGAGAAACGGGATGGTCGCGCGTTCCTGAAACCGCCTGTGCCGGGAAACCAAGGTAATCGGTTGAACGGCAATGTCTGGGTGACTGCTGACCAACGGGTTCATCACGCTCGACCGGCGGCTCCCGTCAGATCCGGACGTTCACTTCACCNCGTTCCTGAAACCGCCTGTGCCGGGAAACCAAGGTAATCGGTTGAACGGCAATGTCTGGGTGACTGCTGACCAACGGGTTCATCACGCTCGACCGGCGGCTCCCGTCAGATCCGGACGTTCACTTCACCACAGAGGAACGGCGATAACTGGTCGACACCTTCCGGAATAGCAGACCGTCAGCAGCTGGAGATCGAAAATTGGCTGCTGAGAGTCTGCAAAGGGTCGAATTGAGCTTATCCCGATCTGTGGGCGGCTGAGGAGGCTTGGCTAGCCCGCCAGCAACCGGCTTTCCTGTGCCCTCCAGCACGCAGGCACAGCGGCTGTGGCAAGCAGCGCTGCGGTGTTGATCCTGGCGGGCTGCGTGCCGCGCAGGATGGCCTCGGTTATCGCGGGCGAGAGGAATGCCAGCCGCAACACCCGGCTCATCCAGGCGTCCGAAACCTTCTCCCGCTCGCACAGGGTCGTGATGTTGACCTCGCCCTTCCTGAGCTCGCTCCACCAGCGATGGGCCTGAACGACAAGCTTCACCAGCGACGGATTAGGGCGGGTAGCGGCATGCCGACCATTGTCCTGCACCAGACGCATGGCCCTTCCCGAACGCGTCAGACGAACTGCGGACATGAATGTCACTTCAGCCGGCATGCCATCTGTCGGCCCGACCGCAAGCAGATCCGCAATCCGGCTGACCCGGCAGTGGATCTGCACCCTGCCCTTCCCGACCTCCACCCTGATGACGAGAGCGCGCACCAGCGCCCGATCCTGACGGCGCAGCCCTGCTGCCGTTTCAGCGGCACGCCGTTCGATGTCCATCAGGGCATGTGTATCGAGGCTGAGGGCCGCTTTTTCCAGCAGGGCAAGCGGATCGTCGAATGCCTGCGCCAGACGTTCCGTGACGGCCGCCTCGATCTCGCGCGCCGGAATGCGCACGCCAGTAGCGACGCTATCGCCTACAGCTCCCGCGCTAATATAATAACGATAGCGGACCTTTCCCGCACCATCATCTTTCAGCGGCTTTACCGCATGGGAGGCAATCATCGCCTGCCCATTCTCATCGACAACCCTGCCGGCAAGCAGACTGGGCGCCTGGTGCGGGACACCATCACGATGCCCCTGAAGATTGGCCCGCAGCCTGTTCTGGACGCTGTCCCAGAGTTCCTTCCCGATAATGGGCGGATGAAGACCAGGGTAAATCTGGTCCCTGTGTTGTATCTCGCCCGAAAGGTCCGGCATTTGAGCATCAGATAGAGCTGCCCGCGGGTAAAGGCCCCTCCCCCGATGCGCCTGCCAGTCGTGGTGGTGCGCGCAGGGGACATTAGGCACTCGGCCCTCAGCTGCTCTGCCAGCAGCCGGACATTGCCTATGGCCAGATATCGCTCGAAGATGGTTCTGACGATCGCGGCATGTTCCTCGACGATGGCGAGGCTGCGGCCATCGGGTCTGTATCCAAGCGGCGGCACGCCGCCCATCCACATGCCCTTTGCCTTGGAGGCGGCGATCTTATCGCGGATACGCTCGGCGGTCACCTCCCGCTCGAACTGGGCGAAGGAGAGCAGCATGTTGAGGGTGAGCCTGCCCATACTGGTGGTGGTATTGAAGGACTGGGTGATCGACACGAAGCTGGTGCCGGTCCGGTCAAATGCCTCGACCAGCTTTGCAAAGTCCAGCAGAGAGCGGGTGAGGCGATCGACCTTGTAGACGACGATGATGTCGATTCGGCCCCCGGCGACATCAGCCAGCAGGCGCTGGAGTGCCGGACGCTCGAGCGTGCCACCCGAGAGGCCACCATCATCATAGCGCTCCCTCACCTCCACCCAGCCCTCGCTTGCCTGGGAGAGGATATAGGCAGCACAGGCTTCCCTCTGAGCGTCGAGCGAATTGAAGTCCTGCGACAACCCCTCCTCGCTCGACTTGCGGGTGTAGATGGCACAGCGGATCTGCCTCATGCCGCCACCTTCCTTTTGAGGCCGAAGAAGGCCGGCCCCGACCAGCGAGTGCCGGTGATGGCCCGGGCTACTTCAGAGAGGGATCGCCATTCCCTGCCGTCCCAGCGGATCACCCTGTCCTCGCCTATGGTCACCACATGGGCGCTGCCGTTCCATTCGCGCACCAGCCTCGTACCCGGCACCGCGGGGGTTGTGGCGGTCTTCGCCGTCATCAGCTGCACCAGCATCTGGCTTGTGGCCCTGCCGTGGCCGCCCAGCGCCCCGGCCTGGATTTCCCAGGCGAGGGCAAGTCGCAGCATGGCGGGACTGACTCTGGGCACAGATCCCGGCTTCATCGCGCTCCAGCACTCGCGCAGCTGTCGGGAGGAGAGATCATCCAGTCCGGCGAACTCCGCCTTGATCCGTGCTTCCATCAGGCTCATCATCAAGCTCGGGCGATCAGGCGATAGACACTCCCCTCCCCCTGGCCATCCCGCTCGATGACATGGCCCTTTTTTCTCAGCCCCGTCAGCGCCGCCCGCATGGTGTGCGGCAGCCAGCCGGTGGCATCAATCAGTTCGGCCGGTGAAGCGCCCTTCTCGCGGCCGAGAAGCGTCAGCACCAGCTTCGCCTTTGAGCCGGAACGAGGGTTGGACTGCGTGGGCGCGGTGTCGCCGCCATCGCTCGCCTCCATATCCTGTCCCTCGATGAGCGCCCGGGCCCTGTCGGCGATGACGAGTCCGATGCGGAGGCCGTCCTGCTCCATCCACGCCTGGCTGATGTCGCGGACCTCGACCTTCTGGACCAGATTTCGCCTGAGAAGTGCAGTGATGGCCGCAGCCACATCATCGGACTTGCCGGCGATGCTGGCCTTGAGGGGGTAGAGCTGCCGATCGTCCCGAGCGGATGCGGTCGAGAGCAGGATGAGCTGGAGGTCGGTAAGCTGAGGATTGCGGGGCATGGTGTGTCTCCGTGTGAAGGGAGCAACCTGATGCTGCTCCCACCACCTGGAGCCCCCGGCCATCACCATGGCGGGAGCGGCGCTCCGGATGCGCCTCGGCGCGATTTCATGCAACCATTGTCGCTCTGGTGCGCAGCGAAGTCGAGCGTTTTGTGCGCCTGCGAGCGGCCAGGGTGGGACAATTGCGGTCCTACCGGTCTTCGCCATAGAGGGTGGCGCCGCGCTTGATGAACGCCGCATCCGCGATCGACAGAGGCGGGCGGCTGGGCCAATAATCGTGTCGAAAATAGTCACCAGCTCCCGCTCAGAAAGAGGCGGGCAACGCTCAGATTCAGGCGGATGAAAGCGCTACAGAAATTTGCTTCCGTCCATGCCAGCTTCCACAACCACTTCTCACTCGAACGTCACCTCATCGATCGGAAAACCTATAAAGAGAGACGCTCCGCCGCTCAGACCGAGTGGCAGCTTCCCCATGGCATAGCCCCCCGCATCGGCTTCTGCCAGCCTGGCGGGCTCCGTGCGGGTTCACCGATCGGGTGACCGGCGAAATCCGGATGGCGGAAATCTTCGTCGCGGTCCTGGGGGCGTCGAACTACACATTCGCCGAGGTGACCTGGTCGCAAGCCCTGCCGGACTGGATCGGCTCGCACGTCCGCCTGTTTGCCCATCTCAACGGCGTGCCCAGGCTCCTTGTGCCCGACAATCTCAAAAGCGGAGTGAACAAGGCGTCTTTCTACGACCGGAGATCAACCGCAGCTACCCCAAAATGCTACCCGCCCTGTCGCGCGACGTTCTTCTCATCATTGACGACTGGGGACCTGAAGCCCTCAGTGCCGACCGCTGCCGGGACCTGCTCGAAATCGTCGAGGACTGCTATGACCGCGGATCCATCCTCATCACGAGCCAAGTCCCTGTGGACCGCTGGTATGAAATAATCGGAAATCCCACCCTGGCCGATGCCATCTTGGATCGCGTCGTTCACAATGCTTATCGCATCGATCTGACCGGCGAGAGCGTCCGCAAAAGGCACGCCTCGCCACTCTAAGCTTGACCACACCAGACCGTTTAAGACATCAACAAAAACGATCCGCACGAGCTGCCCAAATGGCCGACATCAGATCGGAATGGTGGCCGGCTTCACATCGGTGCGGTGGCCGGCTTCGTGTCGGCATAAGTGGCCGACTTCGTCGGAATCCGCACGCAAGTCTCCCGATGAGCCAGCATGAGGTCGATTCATGCCGGTAACGGCGATCGTTCGGAGGCCGCTGGACCCCGCGCGATCCGCTCGTTTCCTCCAGACCGGGCGGGCCATTCACTTGAACACCCCGCCCGGACGGAAACCGGACCTAGAAGTTGAAATCAACCGACACGCCGTAAGTGCGTGGGGCACCGGCGACGAAGGGATAACCCGGGGCACCGGCTTGGGTCAGTGCCCATGACACATATTTCTCGCCGAGCAGATTCTTGCCCCAGAAACGGACCGCGAGATTATCGGTCGGCGAATATTTGATCTGGCCGCTCAGAAGATCGAACGCCTTCTGGTGCAGCAGATTATCGGGCTCGAAGTAATATCCGCTATTGTGATAATAGTCAGCGCTCAGCTGCACATCGCCATGACCTGTCTCGATGACGTAGTCAGCACCAAGATTGAATACGATCTTTGCGGCGAGCGGCGTGCGGTTGCCGCTGGCGTCGATCGAGATGAGCGGGTCGGCCGCGCCGTAAGGCGGATTGGGATTGGGCGGTCCGCTCGGCGCATCGAGATATTTGCGATATTTGGAATCGAGATAGGTAAAGCCGAACCGTCCCGTGAAGCCGCCGCCGAAGGCGACCTGCCCCTCGAGTTCGATGCCCTTCACACGCGAGCTGTCCGCGTTGGACAGGAAGACCGAACCATTGCGGTTGAGCTGGACCTGCGGATTGGAGACATCGTACCAGAAGCCTGAAATGTTCAATCTCAGGCGACGGTCGAAAAGATCGGTCTTGAACCCGACCTCATAAGCATCGAGCGTCTCAGGCTTTTGCGGCGGCGCCTCGAAGGGCAACAGATTGTATCCCGCCGACTTGTAGCCGCGACTGAACGAGACATAACCCAGGATGTCGGGCGTGAATTGATAGTCGACCGCGGTGCGGAAGGTCAGCTTGTTGAACGTGCGCGAATCCGATCCGGCTGGGATTGTGCCGACGGGTACGCCGCCGACCTCGAGATCGGTAAATCCTTCGCCCGACATCTTGTCGCGCGTGTAGCGGAGCCCACCCGTCAGGCTTAGACCGCGCGCCACCTCATAGGTCGCCTGGGCGTACGCCGCATAAGCCTTCACATGCTGCTTGGCGTGGATGAAGAGGTCGGCCGGAGCGAACAGCGCCCCGTAGAAATGCGCCGGGTTGTAGCGGCTCTTCGCATCATAATAATAGAGCCCGAGCACCCAGTCCAGCGGACCCCCGCCGTCGCCAGTGAGCTGCAGTTCCTGCGTGAATTGCTCGATCTTGGAATCAAGGACATAGATGAAGTCGGGGCGCGTTCCATAGTCACCGTCGCCGTCGATCCGTTCCTTGTTCTCGGTATAGCCGCTGATGCTGGTGAGCGTCGCAAAGCCAAGGTTCTGTTCGGCCTTGAGCGAGACTCCCCAGGCTTCCGCCTTGCTACGGCCGTCGATGTCCTGGTCCTGGTCATAGAAGTTAGGAAGCGTCGTGATCAGTTCGAAGGGCGCCTCGCGTGTGCCGCGCGTGAAACCGGGGAAGACGTTGCCCTGCGAACTGCCAAGCGAATAGGAGTAAAAGCCGGTGAGAACGAGCCGCGTATCATCGCCGGGCTCGAACAACAGCTTCGAGCGCACCGTGAAATCGTTCTGGAAACCCGCCTTGTTGCCGGTAGCCAGATTGGTTCCCCAGCCCTTTTCCTGGTTGGTGCCACCGATGGTGATGTCGGCCGCCAGATTGTCGGCAAGGCCGCCGGTCACATAGAGGTCGCCCCGAAACGTGTCGAAACGGCCATAGCCGACGCTGCCGCGCACGGCGAAGTTATGGGACGGATCGGGTGTAATGATGTTGACGATGCCGCCGCTCGAGTTGCGGCCGAACAAAGTACCCTGTGGGCCTTTGAGCACCTCGACCCGTTCGATATTGTTGAGCGCGAGGAAGCCCTGGGGCAGGCGCGTATAATAGATTCCGTCGGTATAGACAGCAACGCTCGACTCCACGCCCACCGAAAAGGATGTGGTGCCGATCCCGCGCAGGAACGGCAAGGCGACGCCATTGCTCGAGCCGATCTGCAGACCCGGCGTGATGGTGGTCAGTTCACCCACATTGACAATGCCGCGATCCTGAAGCGCAGAACCGGTGAACGCCGTGACCGCAACGGGGACATCTTGCAGGTTTTGCGCACGCTTCTGCGCGGTGACAACGATGTCCGAAATCTGTCCGGCCTCGTCGGCCTGATCGCTGGCCGGAGGCGCGACGCTTGCCTCCTGCGCGAAAGCGGGCGCAGTCGCCATCACCATGGCGCAAGCGGACGCCGTCATTCCGAGTTTTGTATAGATGCGCATTTCAACCCCCTCTCCGATGATCTGGACGCCTCCTTTCGCGAGAAGTCGTCCTTATATTGATCTGGAATGCGGGGTGCCCTCGCAACAATGGCACGAAGACACCCTCACATCTGAAGCCCTGTTATGCCCGAACTGGCAGGGCGGCCGCGACATACACGGCGTTGGATAAATGCTCATGATGTGCCGAAAAGGTGCCGGTAGAATCCGGTCTCCTGTCTGCCTCCGAGAAATCACGCCGGCAGATGGCGGCTCTTCGCGTCAGACCATCGAATAGCCGCCATCGACCGGAAGCGAGACCCCTGTCACGAACGACGACGCGTCGGACAAAAGCCACAAGGCAGCAGACGCCACCTCGTCCGGGACACCTAACCGGCCATTTGGTTGAATGCCCGTTGCCCAGTCAACCAATTGCGGATTCGCCGCAAAGGAAATCTCCATCATCTGCGTGCGTATGACGCCCGGTAGCACAGCATTCACTCGAATGTTCCGCTTTGCATAGTCAAGAGCGGCGGCCTTGGTGAGACCAATCACAGCATGTTTGGCTGCAACATAGTCGGCGGCGGCCTCGATCGCGAGTATCCCGGCGTTGGACGCTGTGTTGACGATCGCACCGCCACCAGTTTCGAGCATCGCCTGGAGCTCATACTTCATGCAGAGAAAGGTGCCGGTAGCGTTAATCGCCATTCCGCGGCTGAAAGCGTCAAGCGGAAGATCTGCTAGCAGACTGTAGGTCCCAACTCCGGGCTGATGGCTCCAAGCCGGGATGCCAGCGTTATTGAAAGCGCAGTGCACGGCGCCAAAGCGCGAGACAGCGGCTCCAACCATCGCACGAACGTCCTCCTCCTGCGAAATGTCCGTGCGGATGAACTGAGCGTCGGCACCATCCGCACGAAGCTCGGCGAGTACCGCTTCGCCGCCTTCCACGTCGACGTCGGCAATGGTCACCAGCGCCCCGGACTGAGCCGCGAGCCGTACGGCCGCCGCCCCGATACCTGAACCACCGCCGGTAATGATGATGGATTTGTCTTTGACTGGCATTTCGCGTGTCCAAGATTAGAGAACGAACACATTCTTCATCACGCCCTCCCAGGGGTAGATGGTGACGTTGCGTTCCTTGTCGAAAACGTAGCCGGTCTTTTGTTCCGCGATGAGCGCATAGGCCTTCTTCACTGCCGGACGCTCGGCGATAACATCGATCCAGCGCGCGACATTGGGATAAGCCTCCCTGCCTTCCTTCGGATCGAAATAGCTCACCCACGGATAGGCAGCGATGTCAGCAATCGAATAGTCGCCGGCGAGGAACGCGCGATCAGCCAAGTGCCGCTCCATGACCTCCCAGAGGCCGGTGACCATGTTGGCGTAACGGCTATAGGCATAGCTGTTGTCCACGTCGGGAGCGATCCGGGGCGCGAAATTGATAAAGTGCCATGACTGACCGAAAGCCGGACCAAGATTGCCGACCTGCCAGAACAGCCACTGCATCACCTCGAAACGCTCACGCGCCGCCGAAGGCAGGAACTTGCCCGATTTCTCGGCAAGATACTGAAGAATGGCACCCGACTCGAACACGGTGAGCGACTCTCCGCCGCCAATCGGATCCTCGTCGCGAATGACCGGCAGCTTGCCCGTTGGCGATCCGCCGACTTTCGCGGGATCGCGATGCTCTCCCGCGCTGATATCGATCGGCGTGATCCGATAGGCCAGGTTCATTTCCTCAAGCGCTACAAGGATTTTGTAGACATTTGTGCTCGTTGTGTAAAAAAGTTCAATCATTACAGCCTCATCCATGAATTACTTATCTTAAAGTCTGTTCTTCTCTCAGAAAGAGAATTTGTGGCGTCCGCCATCCACCGCGATCCATTCGCCGGTGATATAGCCTGCCCAGCGCGATGCGAGGAACGCCACAAGCGCGCCGATCTCATCTGGCTTCCCAAGGCGGTTCGCTGGAACCTGCCCTGTCCCGCGGATCCATTCGTCCGCCTGGTCGGCTTCAAGGCCCAGCTTGTCCTTCAAATACGCATTGAGCGTCGGCGTCGCTATCCAGCCCGGTGCCACCACATTGACTGTGATGCCGTGGACCGCCACCTCATTGGCGAGCGTCCGCAGAAAGGCCACCGTCGACGGACGAGCCGTATTGTGCAGGATATGCGGATGAGAGGTTTCGGCCTCCTTCCCGGCGACCGAACCGATGTGGATGATCCGTCCCCAGCCCTTTTCCTTCATTGCGGGAAGGACGGTCCGCGCCAGATAGACTTGGGCCATTGTGAAAATGTGGAAGCAGCGCTCGAAATCCTCGTCCGCTACATCAGCCAAATCACCGAGTTGCATGTCGTTGGTCTGTCCAACGACGATATCCGCGGTGCCGAATGCTCTCGTCAATTCGGCAACCGCGCGCATCACATCATCACGCGAGGTGAGATCGGCTGAAATTCCAATGGCCGTCCCTCCGTCCCTCCGGATGTCCTCTACGGCTGACTCGATTGCGTCTTGGCTCTGCGCGACGATCCCGACCTTGCATCCAGCTTCCGCCAGAAGCCTGCCTGCGGAGCGCCCCATGCCCTTGCTGCCGCCCGCCACGAAAGCGACCTTACCTGCGATCCCCAAATCCATAAGCCTGTCATCCTCCGGCCGGCTGGTGACTCCCGTTCGCTCTGCGCGACACTTGGCCTCCGGCGCTCTTCCCGTCATTTCAAAGCTACACGCGGTCGATGTAGCGACCGAATGCGGCGCGCTGAGAAATGCGCTCATCTTATCGAAATTCAGAGCATGGATGACGCGCCTCCATCGGACCAGGTCGCCGCAATGTACCCAACCGCGAAACAATACGCGCTTTCGCACAGCCAGTACCGGCTCCGCGAAGGCTCTCGACGCGCTAGACCCGTAGCGAAGGACGAAAGCAGCAAGGACATTGCTCATGGACAAGATCGAAGCATTGATCGCGATCGAGGATATCAAGCGCCTCAAGGCCCGCTACTTCCGGCTCGTCGACACAAAGCAATGGGCAGAGCTTCGCACGTTGTTCACCGACGATGCCAAGCTGAGCTTTCCCGAGAATGCGATCGTCGACATGATGCCCGATGAGTGGGTCGGCCTCCTGGACGCCCATCTCAATAGTTGCGTTTCCATTCACCACGGCCACACGCCCGAAATCAAGGTCACCGCTCCTGATCGCGCGTCCGGCATATGGGCCATGGAGGACGAACTTTTCTTCACGCCAGGTACCGGCTTTGGCGACGCAAACCATATCCGCGGAGCCGGCCACTATCATGAAACATACGTAAAACAGGACGGACAGTGGCGCTTTTCCAGCATTAGGCTCAGCCGGATCCGGCTCGACGTGCGCATGGATCCGCTCAGCGTCGATTGAGACGGCCCATCACGCCTAGATATGCAGCGGCCGCCCGAACGCCGCGAGCACGCCCTCGTGCATCGTTTCACTCAATGTCGGATGGGGGAATACGGTGCCAATGAAATCATCCTCGACCAGCTCGGCGGTCTTGCCGATGGTGTAGCCCTGAATGAGCTCGGTGACCTCGGCGCCGATCATATGCGCGCCGAGCAACTCGCCCGTCTTCGCGTCGAACACGGTCTTGGTAAAGCCCTCGGCCTCACCGAGTGCAATCGCCTTGCCGTTGCCGATGAAGGGGAAGGTACCGGCCTTGACCTCGTAGCCGAGTTCCTTGGCCTTCGCCTCGGTCAAACCGACGCTGGCGATCTGCGGGCGGCAATAGGTGCAGCCCGGGATGCTGCGCGGATCCATCGCGTGCGGATGATTGCCCGCGATTGCCTCGACCGCGATCACCGATTCGTGCATTGCCTTGTGCGCGAGCCACGGCGGCGCGGTGACATCGCCGATCGCCCAGATGCCGGGGATGTTGGTGCGGCACATCGCGTCGGTGTCGATATGACCCTTGGCCGTCTTCACGCCGAGCGCTTCGAGCCCGATATTCTGGGTGTTCGGAACGATGCCAATCGCGACGATCGCGTGGCTGAATTCTGCCGTTACGACCTTGCCGTCCTTGCCCTTGATCTCCGTCGAAACGCCGGTTGCGGTGGCCTTCAGCTCCTCGACGCCGGCGCCGGTATGGATCGTGATGCCCTGCTTCTTGAGCGCCTTTTCGAGGAAGGTCGAGACGTCGGCATCCTCGATGGGCACGAGCCGGTCGAGCATTTCGACGACGGTCACCTCGACGCCCATGTCGCTGTAGAAGCTCGCAAACTCGATCCCGATCGCGCCCGATCCGATGACAAGCAGCTTCTTCGGCATTTCGGGCGGGACGAGCGCATGGCGATAGGTCCAGATGCGCTTGCCGTCGGCGGGCGCGAACGGCAGGTCGCGTGCCCGCGCACCGGTCGCGACGATGATATTCTTTGCGGTCAGGGTTTCGATGCCCTTCTCGCCGGTGACTTCGAGCTTGTCCGGTGCGACGAGCTTGCCGGTGCCCATATGGACGGTGATCTTGTGCTTCTTCATCAGGTGCGTGACGCCCTGATTGAGCTGCTTCGCGACCCCGCGCGACCGCTTGACGACCGCGTCGATGTCGGCACTGATTTCGGTCGCCTTCAGCCCGTAATCGCCCGCATGCTGCATATAATGATAGATTTCGGCCGAGCGCAGCAGTGCTTTAGTCGGGATGCAGCCCCAGTTGAGGCAGATACCGCCGAGCAGTTCGCGCTCGACGATCGCGGTCTTGAGCCCGAGCTGGGCCGCGCGGATCGCCGCAACATAGCCGCCCGGCCCGGAGCCGAGCACGATGAGGTCGTAATTGGGGTCGGTCATTTTATGCCACCAGTCCGAGCGGGTTTTCGACAATATGCTTGAACGCCTGCATGAGTTGCGCGCCGTCGGCACCATCGATGGCGCGATGGTCGAAGCTGCCGGTCGCCGACATGATGGTCGCGGCACCGACGGCGTCATCGACGATCCACGGCCGCTTCTCCCCCGCACCGATCGCCATGATCATGCCCTGCGGCGGGTTGATGACCGCCTCGAACTGCTTGATGCCGAACATGCCCATGTTGGAGAGGGAGGCGGTGCCGCCCTGATATTCGTGCGGTTGGAGCTTGCCATCCCTAGCACGCGCGGCGAGTTCCTTCATATCAGTCGAAATGGTGCTCACCGATTTGCCGTCGGCGCCGACGATGATCGGCGTGATCAGGCCCGCGGGGACCGAGACGGCGACGCTGATGTCCGCGCGGCTGTAACGAACGAGCTGGTCGCCAGCGTAACTGACATTGCACTGCGGCACCTGGATCAACGCTTTGGCGAGCGCCTTGATCAAGAGGTCGTTGACGCTGAGTTTGATACCCTGCGGCTCAACTGCCGCGTTAAGTTCGCCGCGTAGCTTCAAGAGCATGTCAAGCTCGACGTCGAGGGTCAGATAGATATGCGGGATCGTCTGCTTCGCCTCGGTCAGGCGGCGCGCGATCGTCTTGCGCATGTTGCTGAGCTTGTCGACGCTGTGCGGGATATCGGTCACAAATGGTTGCACCGTTGCCTGGTCGGCCGAAGGAGCCATGGCTCCGCTCGCCGCCGGCGCGGCAGTGGCGGACGACACGCTTTCAAGGTCAACCCTAACGATGCGGCCGCCAGGCCCGGTGCCGCTGATTCCCTTGAGGTCGATGCCTTTCTTGGCGGCAAGGCGTCGCGCAAGCGGACTGGCCTTTATGCGATCGCCCGTATGGCCCGCCGGCTGTCCGCTGGGCGCAACGACCTCGTCAGCGGGGCCAACCGCTACCGGCGTATCGGCGGTGACAGCGGCTGGTGTCAGCGCGCCGGCCGACCCCGTGCGGACGGCCTCCATATCTTCGCCAGCAAACGCGAGCACGGCGATCACACTTCCGACCCCGACGCCTTCACTTCCCTCGGAGACCAGAATCCTGGCGACCACGCCTTCATCGACGGCCTCGAACTCCATCGTCGCCTTGTCGGTCTCGATTTCGGCAAGCAGGTCGCCGGATCTTACCGTATCCCCTTCCTTCACCAGCCACCGTGCTAGTGTTCCTTCCTCCATGGTGGGCGAGAGGGCGGGCATCTTGATTTCGAGCGGCATGGATCGACCTTGCTGAATTCGGATTGGCAGACGGACATAGGCGACCCGGCGCAGACCGCAGCCTCGCCGGGCAATGGGCGCAAGCGCGGTGCGGGCACTACTCGAGCTGGAAGTTCGGGTCGTTCAGCACCCAGCGATGGCCCCAATGGCTGCCGCGGGTGGTTTCGAAGAACAACTCGTCCTCCCACTGCTTCGGGGGGGCGCCCCAGCCGATCTCAATGATGAAATTGCCCGGCGTCATGACATAAAAGGAAATCATGTCGTCATTCACATGCTTGCCGAGCGTCATGGCCATCGGCACGCCATGCTCGTGAACTCGATCGAGCGCCCGCCCGACATCGTCGAACTCGGCGAATTCCACCATCACATGGACGCATCCGACGTCGCTGGGCATCTTCGCGAGGGCGAGGCTGTGCTGGCGCGGATTGCGGCAATGGAGGAAGAAGAGCTGCACATTGAGGTCGGCGGTGATCGGCTGAAGCAGGCTGTCGGAACACTCCATCCCGCCGACCGACGTCCAGAACGCAAGCGCTTCGTCGATGTTGAGCGCCGGCAGCACCGTATGCCCCAACCCGAGCTCGCCAGTAACGAACGGACCCGTTCCGATCGGCGAGACGAACGGCTGGAAATCCGAAATCGGCCCCCAGAAAACCTCGTGGCAATTCCCGGCCGGATCGTGGAAGGAAAAGAAGTCCTGGACCTTGCGCAACGCGCTGGCACCCGCATCGCCCGCCGAGAGTACGACACCCGCCTGTTCGAGCTTTGCGCGAAACGCGTCGAAATCAGCCTTCGACCGCATCGCCCAACCCGAGGCGAGATAACGTTCGCTATCGCCCGGCACGATCAGGAAACGATGAAACCGCTTGTCGATCTTGAGATAGAGCTCGCCCTCGGGTCCGTCGATTGCCTGCATCCCTACCACGCGCTCGGCAAAGGTTCGCCATTTCTCAATATCGGCCGATTGCAGAAGGATATAACCGAGTTCGCTGATATTCATCGAGGTGCTCTTGCCTGAGGACGGTGCGTTTTGGGCAACCTACGCCCGGCGGCTGCTGACGAATATGTCGGCTGTATTGGCCAAAACGTGCAACATATGGGCAATATGCTCAGTCCGGTGGCGGGCGGCCTCGTCCGGCGATAGCATGTGAATTTCGAGTGGCCCGGCGCAGGCGCGCCGTCCCAAGAATCATGATGCTTTCGGGACGAGGATCGATGGACAAGGATAAACTGATCGGGGAGCTTGCATCCGAGCTGTTCGACGCGCTTTCAGACCGCCGTGCAATCTCGCCGCTGCGTCATCGCGCCCCGCTCGGCATCGACGACGCGTACCGGATTTCGCTCGCTCTGCTCGATTGGCGCCAGCGGGCAGGCGAAATCGTCGTCGGCAAGAAGATCGGCCTCACTTCGAAGCCCGTCCAAGACATGCTGGGGGTCCATCAGCCTGATTTCGGCTTCCTTACCGATGCGATGCAGGTGCAGTCCGATCGTCCCTATCCCATTGCATCCGGACTGATCCAGCCGCGCGCGGAAGCCGAGATCGCCTTCATCCTGAAGCATGACCTTGTCGGCCCCGATGTCGACGAAGCGCAGGTGCTCGATGCAACAGAATCCGTCTGCGCCTGCTTCGAAATCGTCGACAGCCGGGTCACCGGTTGGGACATCGGCATCGTCGACACGGTTGCTGACAATGCGTCCTGCGGCATATTCGTCCTTGGCGAGGAACGCGTTGATCCGCGCGACCTCGATCTCCCCAATCTTCGCTGCCGTGTCTACAAGAACGGCGCCTTCCTCTCGGAAGGTCTCGGATCGGCGGTTCAGGGCTCCCCCCTTACAGCCGTAGCATGGCTTGCCAATACGCTGGGTGCCTATGGCGTGCCGTTGAAGGCCGGCGAAATCATTCTGTCCGGTTCGCTCGTCGCGCTCGAGCCCGTCGCACCGGGCGACCGTTTCGAAACAGAGATCGAAGGCCTGGGCCGGGCTAGCATCGCCTTTGTCTGACCACCCCCCTTCACGATACCGGAGCAGAATATGACGACATTGACTGGCAAGACCGCTCTTGTGACGGGCGCGAGCCGCGGAATCGGACGCGGCATCGCGGCCCGTCTGGCGCGCGAAGGTGCCAAGGTGGCCGTCCACTATGGACGCGGGCGCGAGGAAGCGGCGCGGACGGTTGAAGCAATCGCCGCCGCGGGAGGTTCGGCCTTCGCCGTGGGGGGTAACCTGGCCTCGATGGACGACATCGATGCCATTTATGCTCAGATCGACGCCCAGATGGAACGCATCGACATTCTGGTCAACAATGCCGCGGTTTCGAAGACCGCCTATATCGACGACAGCAGCGTCGAGGATTTCGACCGGATCGTCGCCACGAACCTGCGCGGTCCCTATTTCGTGACGAAGCGCGCGCTCGAGCGCATGGACGAGGGCGGTCGCATCATCAATATTTCGTCCAATTCGACCCGCGTCGCCTATCCGGAGGTCTCGATCTACGGGCTGACCAAGGCCGCCATGCAAAATCTGACGCTGAGCCTTGCGCAGCAACTCGGCCCACGCGGGATCACGGTCAACACCGTCGTGCCCGGCGTCATCGACACCGAAATGAACAGCGACTGGCTGTCGGACGCCGCCAGGGCACACGTAACTGGACTCACGGCGCTCGGCAGACTAGGTTCTGTCGAGGAAATAGCGAATGTTGTGGCGTTCCTGGCCTCGGAGCAAAGCAGCTGGGTAACCGCCCAGTCGATCGAGGCGAGCGGAGGTTGCCGCATTTAATCGCTGCCGCGCGGCTTATGGATATCGAAGGGTAGCCTATACCCCGATCCTCGCGCCGGCAGTAGGAGGAGGACGGGAGATGGCTGCGCGAACCTGTAATGTCGCTGCAGAGTTGGCTGTCGGCGGGATTAACGTCCAAGTGCTCGACTATCGCTGGAATGCCGGCGAGCAGATTACCGAGCTCGAGAAGGACTTTATCCTGCGGTACCGGGCCTTTCCCGCCGAGATCAGCGTCGCTGCTCGATTGCACGAAGGCGCGCTGCAGAATTTCGGACAGCTGATGTTCTTTCCCGCCGACGTCCCGATCGAGACCGATGCGGCGGACAGCAACGAGCGTACGCGAAATGTCATGTGCCGGTTTAGCGCCGACTGGTTTCAGCGTGTCTGGAACGTCAACGCCGACTGGGACAGCGGCGAGATCGCGCGCTGCATGGACATGCGCAACGTGCGCGTGGAGCAGGCCATTCAGCGGCTCGGGATGGAAGCAAGCTGTCCCGGCTTCGCTAGCCCGCTCCTCGCAGAGTCCCTCTCGACGGTCATCGCCGTCGAAATAGCCCGCCACTTTAATGGCGAGCCGGAAAGCTTCAGGGTCCGGACTCGCGACGGCATATTATCGCAGGGCGACCTCAACCGCATCTACGAGTTCGTCGAGAGCTTCTCGAACAAGTGCCCGAGCATCGACGACATCGCGCGCCAATGCGATATCAGCCCGGCCCACCTCCGCCGATCGTTCAAGAAAACGACCGGGCGGACCGTGCATCATTATGTCGAAGAGATCCGTCTGAAGAAGGCCCAGCAGTTGCTCGCCGAGACCGACCTGCCGCTCAAAGAGGTCAGCTATCGGCTCGGGTTCGCCGATTCGAGCACCTTTTCATCGACGTTCCGCAAGACGTCGGGCGAGACGCCGAGCGGCTATCGGTATCGGCATCGCCAATAGCCGTCCCGGGAGGATTGCCGGTGCGCAAAAGCGGCGAGCGGAATCCACATAGAATGCGCCGATCCCCATATCCGCCACGCTGAAAGGCTGAAGCGAAAGTCGTTAGGCTGCATCCAGAGTCAACGACCGCGCGCAAGCGGATCGGCATCGCCCAATGCCGCTCGCGAATGCGCCGGCAACTGGATGAGGCCCACCGATGAACGTTCAAACCGCCAACATTCTCCGCGCCGGGCACGACGCCCCGCCCTCGCGCTTCGCGCGCGGCTGGCATTGCCTTGGCCTCGCCGCTCCCTTCAAGGACGGCAAGCCGCATACGATCGAGATTTTCGGTTCCAAGCTCGTGGTCTTCCAACAGGAGGACGGCAGCATGGCGGTCCTCGACGGCTTTTGCCCCCACATGGGCGCCGATCTCGGGACGGGAACGATCATCGACGGCACGGTCGCCTGCCCCTTCCACGGCTGGCAGTGGAACGGTAAAGGCGAATGCGCCCATATTCCCTATTCGCCGCGGATCCCCCGCAAGGCCAGGATCAAGGCCTGGCCGGTGATGGAGCAGAACCAGCAGCTCTTCGTCTACAATGATCCAGAAGGAAATCCGCCGCCGCCGGAGGTCGCCATTCCCCCAATCGATGCGGTGATGAACGGCGAATGCCTCCCTTGGGAGTGGACGACGCTCCACATCCCCACCAATTGCCGTGAGCTCGTCGATAATGCCGCCGACGCGACCCATTTCTACTATGTCCACGGCTGGAGCGTGAACCGCTTCGTCAACATCTTCGACAAGCATATGGCAACCCAGAACGCCTGGTTCGAAGCGCGCAAGGACGTGAATTTCGGCGAGGTCGAGACCGACAAATCGGACTTTTCCTTCGCCAGCTCGGCGACCTATTATGGCCCCGCGTACATGATCGTGAACCAGACCGCCGAATATCTCGGCAAGCCGGTCGAGCTGTTCTTGATCAACGCCCATTACCCCGTGACGCCGAGCAGTTTCGTGCTCCATGCCGGGGTCACGACCAAGCGCATCGAAGGCGTGTCGGAGGAGGAGAGCATCGCACTCGGTCGCTCCTTCGGCAAAGCCGCGGTCGATGCCTTCTTCCAGGACGTCGAACTCTGGAAGCGTAAGACCCGCATCGACAATCCCGTCCTCTCCGAGTTCGACGGGCCTATCTACCAGCTGCGCCGCTGGTACGAGCAATTCTATGTCGATGCTGCCGACGTCACGCCCGCGATGACCGACCGCTTCGAACTCGACATGGATCTCACCGTGCCGCTCGAGGCTTGGACCCGCGACCAGGCCAGGTTCCGCTGAACGCCGATCAGATAGCGGAAGGACAAATTATGACTGAAAAGCCAGCCTTTCCCGTCGGGAAGTTCGCCACGGTATGGAACGGGAGCTACCGGCTCCACTATCACGAACTCGGCCAGCCGAACGACAAGCCGACTTTGCTCTTTCTTCACGGCAGCGGCCCCGGAGCAAGTGGCTATAGCAATTTCCGCAACAATTTCCCGGTGATGGCTGACGCCGGCTATCATGTCGTCGTCGTCGATTATCTCGGCTACGGCCACTCGGACAAGCCACGCGACTTCAGCTACAGCACGGAAAATCAGGTCGCGATGTTGCACGAGCTGATGCAGCAGCTGGGCGTTCGGCAGCTCGTGCCGATCGGCAATTCGCTCGGTGGATTCTATGGCCACGCCTATGCGCTCGAGCATCCCGGATCCGTCCCGAAGATCATCTCGATGGCGCCAGGCGGCGTGCATGAGGAAAGCACCCGTCCGTCCTCGCCCGGCCTCCAGGCCATGGTAGCCGCGGTCGGTGCGCAGAACTTCACGGCGGACAATTTTCGTGAGCTGCTGAAGCTCATCGTCAAGGACGAGCGCCATCTCACGGACCAGGTGATCGCCGAGCGCCTACCGATCGCGCAATCGCAGCCGATCGAGGTCTACAGCAAGGCGATCCACCATCCCGTCTGGGAGCGGCTCCACGAGCTCAAAATGCCTGTCTTGGCCTTCTGGGGCTTCCACGACCAGTTTCTTTCGGTCTCGCATGCCTTCATCATGCAGGAAAAGATCGATAACTGCCGCGTCATCATCTCCAACCAGGCTGGCCATTGGTTCATGATCGAGGAAGCACGTCTCTTCAACGAGGCCTGCCTCAGCTTTCTCGCAGAGTGACGCGTCTATTCCCTGCGCCGATATGCGTCGGCGCAGGATAAGCTCAACCAGCGCCTGCCGTCCGCCGCGGGCAAGAAAAAGGCCGGGACGCACATGATGCGATCCCGGCCTCCTCTTTGGGCACAACGGTCTGCCTGTCAGACCGACATGCAGAGATATTTCAGCTCGACATAGTCATCGATGCCGTAGCGCGAGCCTTCGCGGCCGAGCCCCGATTGCTTCACCCCGCCGAAGGGAGCCACCTCGGTCGAGATCAGACCGGTGTTGATGCCGATCATCCCGCATTCGAGCCGTTCGGCCACCCGCCAGACGCGTGCGAGGTCGGCCGCATAGAAATAGCCGGCAAGGCCGACTTCGCTGTCATTCGCCAGGGCAATGACTTCCTCCTCGGTGTCGAACCGGATTACCGGCGCGAGCGGACCGAATGTCTCGTCGCGCGCCACCATCATGTCTTGCGTCACGCCGGTCATGATCGTGGGTTCGAAAAAGCACCCGCCAAGCTCGTGCCGGTTCCCGCCACCGCGAACGACAGCGCCATGGGCCAATGCATCGGCAATATGCTCTTCCACTTTGAGAAGGGCGTTCTCGTTGATCAGCGGTCCGAGCTGCGTATCTTCGGACAAGCCGGGTCCGACCTTCAATCCAGCGGCCCGTGCGGCAAGCTTTTCGACAAACAGGTCATGGATACTCGCCTGGGCATAAATCCGGTTCGTGCAAACGCACGTCTGGCCGCTGTTCCGGAACTTCGACAGAACGGCGCCTTCGACAGCTGCATCGACATCGGCATCGTCAAAGACGATGAAGGGCGCATTCCCGCCCAACTCCATCGACGTCTTCTTCACCGTCGGGGCGCATTGCGCCAACAGTTTCCGACCAATCTCGGTCGAGCCCGTAAAGCTCAGCTTGCGAACCGCCGGATTGCTGGTGAGCTCGCCGCCGATCGCATCCGAACGGCCACTGACGATATTGATCACGCCCGGCGGTAGGCCGGCTAGCTCGGCGAGGATGCCGAGCGCAAAGGCCGTCAGCGGTGTTTCGCTTGCCGGCTTCACGACCGCGGTGCAGCCCGCCGCAAGCGCAGGCCCAAGCTTGCGCGTGATCATCGCGGCGGGGAAGTTCCACGGTGTGATCGCCGCCACGACACCGATCGGCTGCTTGAGCACGAGAATTCGCTTATCGCGCGCATGTCCCGGAATCACATCGCCGTAGACGCGCTTGGCTTCTTCCGCGAACCATTCAAGAAAGCTCGCGGCATAGGCGATTTCGCCTCGCGCCTCGACGAGGCTCTTGCCCTGCTCACGGGTAAGAAGGCGGGCCAACGCCTCCTGATGCTCGATCATGAGGTCGTGCCAACGCCGAAGCATGGTGGACCTCTCTTTGGCGGGACGTGCCGCCCAGCCCACAAGGGCGCCCTCTGCGGCCGCAATGGCACGCCGCGTCTCGGCGGCGCCCATTCGAGGCACAGAGGCGATGAGACCGCCATTGGCGGGATCAGTTACCCGGAGCGTGGACCCGTCGTCGGCCGCCACCCAATCGCCGTCGATGAGGCAGGCTTCGCGTATCAGATCAATATCGAGCATCATTCCCTTACTCCACAAAAGCCAGCGGGCGCCCCTGTTCGGCCATGACATGCCTCAGCCCCGCGGCAATCTCGGCGGGACCGGCGCATGCCGCGGCCTCGAGTATCTTCGATATGCTCGGGCTGGCCTCCCCGCCGTGGACGCGCTGAACAGGCTGGTCGAGCCAGTCGAACAGGCGGCGCTGGATCTCGTCGGCGAGCATGCCGCCATAGGAGGTGCCGATCGAACCCTGCTCGACGATCAGGACGTTGCCGGTCTTGCGCACCGAGGCCGAGATCGTATCCCAATCAATTCCGGCCCGATCAAGACTGCGCAGATCGATCACTTCGGCGTCGAGACCGAGCGCGGCGACTTCTGCGAGTGTCGTCGCGACCATCGCCGAATAGGTGAGGATGGTCATCGCGCTGCCGTTCCGCACGACCTTCGCTTTACCGAACGGGATGAAATAGTCGAGGTCGTCCTTCGGCGCCGGCCCCTTGCTGTTGTAGAGATCGACATGCTCGATGACGAGCACGGGATCCTTGCACAGCAACGCGCTGTTCATCAGACCCACATAATCGAAGGGCGTCGAGGGCGCCACGATCCGCCAGCCAACCGAGGTCGCGAAGATCCCTGCGGGATCCATCGAATGTTGCGAGCCATAGCCACTCCCCATCGCGATCTTCATTCGCATCACGAGCGGGACCTCGCCCTCGCCGCCAAACATGTGCCGGGCCTTGGCGATCTGGTTGAAAATCTGGTCGGCGGCCACCCACAGGAAATCGGGATACATGAGTTCCACCACGGGAATGTAACGGCCGTCCATCGCCATGCCGCCCGCCAGCCCGCAGAAGGCGTTTTCACTGATCGGCGTGCCGAGAACCCGATCCGGAAAGGCATCGGCGAGACCCCGCGTTGCGCCGTTCGTTCCGCCCTTCAGCCGATGAACGTCCTCACCGAGCACGACGATGCGGGGATCCTGGGCCATGCGCCGGTGCATGACGTCAGCGACCGTGTTGATGAACTTTTGATCGGCGACGATCGCCCCCCCAAAATTTTCGAGTTCGGCGGTGCGGACAGCCGCGAACTCGGAGAGATCGCCGCGAATACCAAAATCGCGAAAATCGGGTGATGGCCACAGGGACTGGACGATCCGCTTCTTGCCATCGACCTCCTCCACGAGCTCCGCCGCGATCGCGTGCATCATCGCGACGCAGCCGATGCGCAGGTCCGCCACGTCCTGCTCGCCGATCAGCTGCCGCTTGAGCATCCGGTCGGCAACGCGATCGAGCGGATCAAGCGCCCGCCAGTCCGCTTCTTCGTCCTTGGGCCGATAGCCGAAGGCGCTGCCCGGCAACGCGCCGTTCTGGTGGAAGTATCGATAGCAGTCCGCCTCGATGATCGAGGGTCCGTTCCCAGCACGCATGTGCGCCAAGGCTTCCTCTGTCGCGAGATAGACGGCCAGCGGATCCATGCCATCGACTTTCCATGAGGCGATCCCGAAACCGAGCCCGCGCGCGGAGAGGCGGGGTTCGGCGGTGACCTCGCTGACATGGGTCGCCACGGCATAGATGTTGTTCTCGATGAAGAAGCAGAGCGGCAGCTTCCAGGCCGCCGCCAGATTCATCGATTCGAGCACCGAGCCGATGTTGACTGCGCCGTCGCCGAAATAGTTGATCGCGACATCGTCGGTTCCGGCATGTCGGTGCGCCCATGCCGCGCCCGCCGCAAGCGGCGCGCCGCCGCCGACGATCGCGTTGGTGCCAAGATTGCCGGCATCAGTCCAGCGCAGGTGCATCGACCCGCCGCGGCCCTTGCAATAGCCAGGTGCGAGGCCGAGGATTTCGGCCAGCGTCTTGGCCATGAGGTCGCGCACCGGTTCCTCGAATGCCGACCGCGGCTGGATGCCTTCCGCCACCTTGGTGAGGGCCTTGGCGAGGAACTGGTGATGACCGCGATGCGACCCATTGATCTGGTCGCTGACCCGCAGCGGGAGGATCGAGCCGACTGCCCCGCCTTCCTGCCCGATCGAGGAGTGCGCCGGCCCGTGGACCAGTCCCTGGCCCGCAAGTTCGAGTACTTTTTCCTCGAAGGCACGGATCAGGTGCAGTTCGGCAAGCATGCTGCCGAGCAGCGCCGGATCGGCGGCATCCCAGTCCGCATCGCTTGTCTTGAGTTCACGCCAAGCGGCTACGGGTGTCAGGTCTGAATAGGTGGGCATGATATCTTTCCCGCAGTTCGGCCACCGGCCGAGTAGGTGTTGTCAAAAATGGCAAGTCGGCCGACCGGCGCGTTTCGGTTTGTCTCGCATCCGTGGGCCGCGCTACGCCGCTCCGCGCAGCGATTCTCCCTCCGTCTCGGCGATGGCGGCGGCGGCCACATAGCCGAAGGTCATCGCCGCCCCGAGCGTAGCGCCGGCACCCGGATAGGCGGGCCCCATGACCGAACCCGCGCAATTTCCGATCGCGTACAGCCCATCAATGATCGTCCCGTCCTCGCGGAGCACGCGGGCCTTCTCGTCCGTTCGCGGACCGCCTTTCGAGCCGAGATCGCCGAGGTCGAGGCGAACGGCATAGAATGGAGCCTTCACAACCGGGCCCAGGTTGCGGCTGGGCAAATGTGTCGGGTCGCCGAAATATTGATTATAGGCGTTGGCGCCCCGACCAAATTCGGGATCGGAACCGCTCGCGGCGTGCAGATTGAACGTCTCGACCGTCGCAGTGAGCGTATCGGCCGGAACCCCGATCTTGGCAGCAAGCCCCTCGAGCGTATCGGCGCGATAGAGGAAATTGTCGAACCAATCCTGAGGCAGCCGTGCGTCGGGCATCGCCCAGCCCGGCTGGAGTCCGCCCAGAGGATATTTTGCGCGATACTGCGCGTCGAAGATCAGCCAGCAGGGAATATTGGCGCCGGACGCCTTCTGGTCGCGGATCATCGCCTTGCCAAATTGGTGATAGGAACAGATCTCGTTGGTGAAGCGCTTACCGAGCCGGTTCACCGCAAGGCTATGGGGATAGCCGCGCTCGAAGAATATCCCCTGGTTGCGGACCATGTTGGGAGCCAGGCGAAAGGGTACCGCCACTGTCGGCGCCCACCAGGCTTCATCGAGAAACTCCGTCGCCGCGCCGATTTCGCGTACCGCGACGAGGGCGTCACCAGTGTTATTGTCCCGCGGCGTCGCACTCCACCGCAGTTCGGTAGCCTGCGGGAAGTGCGCGTCGCGAAGGTGCTGCGACTGCTCGAACCCGCCCGACGCCAGGATCACGGCGCGCCGGGCACGGATGAGAACGGGCCGCCCCTCCACCGTCGCGCGAACACCGATGACCTGCCTGCCTTCGGTCTCGAGACCGGTCATGCGTGCCTTGAGGATCAAGGGAATACCGCGATCGAGCATGGCCTTCCTCAAGCCGCCGACGAGCGCATTGCCAATCGTCAGCCGGCGATCACGATGGGTCCGCCGGCGGAAGGCCAAATCACCCCAATAACGGCGCAAGTTGCGCAGGATGACACGCCGCCAGCCGGGTGCACGTGTGATGATCATGCCGCCTTCGGACAGATCGAGGCTGATCTTGTCCATCATCTTGAATTCCGGATAGGATTCGCGCAGCTGAGCGTAGCTCTCGCCCAGAACGCCGCCGTCCATCGGCCGGATGAACATCGTCCGACCGCCGGGCATCGCCCCTTCAGCCTTGGGATAATAGTCGGGATGGCTCGCAAGCGGGTCGACATAATAGTCGACCCCGAGCGACGCCAGATAACGCACGAGCCCCGGCGCCATAGTCACATAGGCATTCAGCTTGGCCTCGGGCACGCGCCCTTCCGTAACCTCCAGCAGATATTTCAAGGCCTGCTCTGGCGGATCCCGCTCGGCGATGAAATCATTGCCCGGAATCCAGATCGCGCCGCCAGACACAGCGGACGTTCCGCCGTAGCGATCGGATTTCTCGAGAAGGATGGTACGCATCCCAAGGTCCGAGGCCCTCACCGCCGCGAGCATTCCGCCCGCACCCGAGCCGACGACGACCACGTCATATTGGAGCGTTTCGAGCGGTTGTCCCTTCATGCCGTTCCTCTCGCGCCGGCGGTGTCCGCCAGTCAGTATTACGGGGCCCGCACGTCGGCGGGCGCCCGATTCAAAGGAAGATATCCTGATTCTCACGGCCGAGCAGGGTCGCGCCGTAATTGGCGCCCCAGGCTTGGAAGCTGTTTGCCTGATGCTGGCCGCCAGCCTGGATATTAGCCAGGATCCGGGCGAAGGGCTGGCTGTTGAAGAGACCGCTGCCACCGGAAACCTTGAACAACCGCGCGGCGTGAAGCGCACAGCGGCCCGCGACTTCCGACGACTGATATTTGAAGCGGAGCCGATCCTCGACCGCCGGCGCCACCCCTTTCAGCGCGCAATCCTCAAGATGATCGAAATTGGCCCGCAAAGTATTCTTCATGTCGGCAACCGCTGCTGCCGCCTCGGCAACGGCGAGCTGGGCGAACGGATCCTCGGCCGTCTTGCCCCCGAACGAGCCGAGCTTGCCGCTGCCGAAGGCGATCACCTCGTCGAGCAGCGCTTGAAGCGCGCCGATGGAGGCCGTCGAAACCGACCGGAGAAAGACCTGGCCAAACGGCAGCCGGTAAAGCGGTCCGCTGTTTACCGCATTGCCCGGGCTCTTGCATTCGAAGCCTTGTCGGTGGGTATGCGTACGATAGGCCGGGACGAAGACGTCCTTGACGACGACATCGTGGCTGCCGGTGCCCTTGAGCCCTGCGGTGTCCCATGTCTCGACGAGTTCCACATCGGAGCGTGGAATCAGGAAAGTGCCCATGTTCGGGATGCCTTCGCCGCCGCCCGGGAAGAGGCCGCCAAGGAAATACCACTGCGCATGTTTGCTGCCGCTCGAGAACTGCCAGCGGCCCGAATAGCGGTAGCCGCCCTCGACGGCCTCCGCCTTACCCTTGGGCATGTAGGATGACGCAATGATCGCACCATCGTCCTTTCCGAACACGTCCTGGCCCGCCTGGTCGTCGAACAAGGCGATCTGCCAGTTGTGAACGCCGATGACGCCGTAGATCCAGCCGACCGACATATCGCCTTCGGCAAGCGCCATCTGGACGTCGTAGAAGGTCTTGGGACTCATCTCGTAGCCGCCCCAGCGGTGGGGCTGCAGGATGCGGAACAGGCCCGCATCCTTGATCGCCTGCACCGTTTCCGGGAGGATGTTCGCAGCCGCCTCGCTCGCCGCGGCGCGCTCGCGAAGGACGGGAATCAGCGCCCGGGCCCGCTCGACGAGGTCCGCGGGGGACGGAATGTCGCCGCTGGCGGCTTTCAATGCGGCTTCAGCCATGATCTCACTCCTCTTTTTCGTTGTCTGTTCGTCCCGGTATCAGCACGGCCCAATGCCGGCCTCGGGGTAACGGATCGCAAGAACAGACTAGTGGACTGCCAGCGTGCCAACAGATGGCGCGCATGTGACAAAGCGATCACTGCATTGACGTTTTGAGCGTGAAGGCACCGAACAAGCGCCGCCATCGGCTTCTTGTCCGGATTGGCAATACCCTGCGCGCCTAGACCAAGGGAATGAGCCTCCCGCATTGTACGGCTCCGATCTAGCTTTCTCCTAATAGCCGCGCCCCATCGACCGGACCGGCGAGAGAGGCAATTGAAGTGGAATGACCGTGAGCGACAATCACCACCTGCTGCGAGTTCATGACGTGATAGCGGAAAGCGACGATGCGCGTTCGTTCGTGCTCGCCGTTCCCGAGGACAAGCGCAGCCTGTTTACCTATCGGTCCGGACAGTTCCTGACGGTCTGCGCGCCGACCGACGAAGGTGAGCTTGAGCGCTGCTATTCGCTTTCGAGCGTGCACGGCGTCGATGAATTTCTCAAAGTCACGGTGAAGCGGGTTCCCTTCGGACCGGTGTCGAACTGGATGGTCGACAAGGTTCGGCCCGGTGATACTTTGCGCGTGATGCGTCCTGCGGGCCTCTTCGTGAGCCGGGCTCCCGAGATGGACCTGTCGCTCTTCGCAGCGGGCAGCGGTATTACGCCGATCGTCTCGCTCGCCAAGGACAGACTCCTTCACAATAAGGGCGCACGCGTTTCGCTCTTCTATGCCAACCGTGACGAACGATCGGTCATTTTCCGTACCGAGCTCGCGGCGCTTGCCGCCGATTTTGCCGACAGGTTCACGGTCACGCACTGGCTCGAATCCGTTCAGGGCCTGCCGTCGCACAAGTTGATCGCCGCCCATGCGCGCGACCTTGGCTCGCGGGAAAATTTTATCTGCGGTCCCGCTCCGTTCATGGACGCTGCCGCTGCGGCCCTCGCCCAGCTTGGCGTCGACAAGCATTTCGTCCATCTGGAACGCTTTGCTTTCGCCGCCCCGAAAAAGCAGTCACCCAATGCGGCCAGCCAGAGCTCGGCGCAGGACGAGCCCGATGCCTCGCTCGAGGTGACGCTAGGAGGCGAAACGAGAACGCTGGCTTGGCCGGCGGACACGCTGATGCTCGACGTCATGGAAGCGGCCGGTCTCAATCCTCCCTATTCGTGTCGGGCGGGCGCATGCGGAGCCTGCATTTGCCAGCTCGACGCCGGCAAGGTCGACATGCGGCACAACGAGCTGCTTGATGATGCCGATCTTGCCGAGGGTCTCGTCCTCGCCTGCCAGGCGATTCCCCGATCGGCAACGGTCAAGGTGACGTTCTAGTCGAATGGAATTTCGGAGAAACGCCGATGTTCAAGATATTAGCCTTCCTCAAGCGGAAGCCGGGCCTGTCGCGCGAAGCCTTTCGCCGATATTATGAAGCCGAACATGCTCCGCTGATCGCCGAGGTCGCGCCGCCGATGCGGCTCTATCGGCGGAATTTCCTGCAGTTCGGCGATGACGCCAATCTTCGGGCTGACGCATTGGATTTCGACGTCGTGACCGAGATGGAGTTCGCGGATCGCGCGGCATTCGAGACGTGGATGGCCGCAATGAGGGCGGATGATGCGGCCGGGCGGGTCGCCGACGACGAGCTCAAATTCATCGACCGCGGATCGATCCGGGCCTGCGTGGTCGAACAGGAAGGCCAGTCATCGAGCGACTCTGGCCGCGCGTCATGACGATGGAGAAGATACCAAAGCACGCCGATGCTCAAGCCTCCGTGAGTACCGGCCTTCCCGGCCTGCGGGGCACCGATCATATCGGCTTTACCGTTCCCGACCTCGATGAAGCTGTCGACTTCTTCGTCAACATACTCGGCTGCGAGGCCTTTTACGAACTTGGCCCCTTCGAAGCGGACGATGATTGGATGGAAAAGCATCTGAATGTCCATCCGCGCACTGTCATGCGCCGCCTGAAATTCCTTCGGTGCGGTCATGGATCGAATTTCGAGATTTTTGAATATCGGGCGCCGGACCAGCGGCGCGATCCCCCGCGCAACAGTGATGTCGGGGGCCATCATCTCGCCTTCTATGTCGACGACATGGAGGCGGCGCTGACCTGGCTTCGTGCCCGAGGCGTCCGCATTCTAGGCGACCCCACCGTCAGGACGGCCGGGCCTAGCGCTGGCCAGAGCTGGATATATTTCCTTGCGCCCTGGGGCATGCAGCTCGAACTGGTGAGCTATCCCAAGGGCAAGGGCTATGAGTCCGAGACGCCCCGGCGGCTGTGGCATCCGGCCCGTCCCGAAGCATGACCGGGCCTGCTACGCAGCCGTAAGCGGGGACGATCCCTTGCTCGTCCCCGCCTGCCCTCACGCGGCCGCCCCACGCGCCTTGAGCATGTCGAGCGCGACATCGACGATCATATCCTCCTGCCCGCCGACCATTTTGCGGCGGCCGAGT
>NZ_JCATID010000045.1:0-27394 GCF_059693745.1 Sphingobium sp. WR1
CTCGAGTTGAACGGCTCGACTTGTCAACAACGGCTGACAAAATCTCGTCGTTCACCAACAACAAAGGATGTCCTTGGTGTCTAAGGATTCCGTACGCAAGCGCCCGAAATCCTTAGACTTTGCTGCCGTTCGCATTCAACATGCCTAAAGGCAGTTCGTGTCAGAAGCCGACGTTCAGCGCTCGCCGACTAGCATCGCAGAAGGCAGAGGTGTCGACTGCGGAGCGTCAGCATCTGGACCGGGCAAGCGTTAACGCGGACATCGAGCACCCACATCCATACTTGAACGATCGTTCCGTATCGCGTAGAGGGATGAGTATGGCCAGACCTAAAGAATT
This sequence comes from Sphingobium sp. WR1, assembly GCF_059693745.1. Lineage (NCBI taxonomy): Bacteria > Pseudomonadati > Pseudomonadota > Alphaproteobacteria > Sphingomonadales > Sphingobiaceae > Sphingobium > Sphingobium sp. WR1. The sequence goes on from NZ_JCATID010000045.1 coordinate 338, forward strand.
TAATACTGACGCGGCTTTGGACGGCGCAATCCGGCTCTTCAGCGAGCATGGATACGAAGGTACGTCCGCGCAGATGCTCGTCGATACGATGGGGATCGGTCGTCAGAGCCTTTACGATACGTTCGGGGGCAAGTGGCAGCTCTACCGGTCTGCCCTTCGGCGATATGGTTCAGGCGAGTGCTCGGCGCACTTCGAAGCCCTGCGGAAGGGACCTCGCGCCATAGACGGCCTTGCGGCCATGCTCGACCGTGTGGTGGAAACGGCAGCTACGCCGTGCCTGGGTATGAGTTCGATCTACGAGTTCGGGACATCGAAGCCCGATATCACCGAGATCCACGAGCCCCTGTCCAACGCCATGAACGGCGCGATTGCCGCGCAGATTCGTGAGGCGCAGCGAGACGGCGATGTGGCGCCGGACCTGGACCCGGAAATCGTCACGCGCTTTCTCATATCGGCCGTCGCCGGCATCCGGCTTGCCGGGCGCGGTGGTGAAGACCAGCGGACCCTCAAGGGTCTGGCGGAAATCGCCATGCGGTCCTTGCGCTGATTTTTTTGCCAAGTTTTGGAACAAACATTCAACAATGATGGAGCTTATGAAGGCAGTAGTAATGAACGGCATCGGTGACCGCGACATGATGGAGTTCGTCGATCTACCAGAGCCAGAGCCCGGCCCCGGTGAAGTGCTGGTCGATCTTGCCTATGCTGGCGTCAACTTCATGGACATCGGTATCCGGCACGGCATCGCCTGGACGGACAAGCCCAATCCCAAGGTGCTTGGTGTCGAGGGCTCGGGTCGCGTCATCGCGCTCGGGGATGGCGTCGAGGATTTCGCCATCGGCCAGCGCGTCGCCTGGGTCTATGCGCCCGGCAGCTACGTTCAGCGCAAAGCGATCCCGGCAACCTCGCTGGTCCCGGTCCCCGACGACATTGACGACAGAACGGCTGCATCGGTCATGATGAACGGTTTGACCGCCAGCCATTTCGCCACGGACTTCTATCCGGTGCAGCCGGGCGATTTCGCATTCATCCACGCCGCTGCAGGAGGTGTCGGCCTTCTTCTCGCGCAGGTCATCAAGCTGCGGGGCGGCACGGTTATCGGCCGTGTCTCTTCTGAAGAGAAGGCCGCCATCGCCAAGGCCGGCGGCGTCGATCATGTAATCGTCGATACGGAGGGCAATTTCGTTGAGGAAACGCGCCGCCTGACGAATGGCGAGGGCGTGCATGTCGTGTACGACGGTTCGGGTCCGAGCACTTTTCAAGGTTCGCTCGACATCCTGCGGCGGTCCGGCACCTTCTGCTGGTACGGTCCGGTGCTGGGTGGCCCCGGCGATCTCGACGTCATGAAGCTGCCGAAGAGCATCAAGATCGGATACGCGACCTTCCTGGACCATATCCACACGCCGCAATTGTTGCGGCAGCATTCAAAGCAGCTCTTCGACTGGATCAGGGAAGGAAAGCTCCGAATCCATCCGGGCGGTGAGTATCCGCTGGCGGACGCAAAGCGCGCCCATGCCGACATGGAAAGCCGCAAGACTGCGGGCAAGCTGGTGCTGGTCCCATGACGAACAAGACAGCGATGGTCTTTGGTGGTGCCCGAGGGATCGGCGGCGCTATCGTGAAACGCATGGGCGAAAGCGGCTTCGATGTCGCGTTCACCTATGTCTCTCAACCCGATCGAGCAGCGCAGATTGTCGCCGCTGTCGAAGCTACCGGCCGGCGTGCCATCGCCTTACAGGCAGACAGCGCCGATAGTGCGGCGATCGAAAAGGCGGTGGAGTCGACGATCGATCAACTCGGCCCGCTTGATGCCGTGGTGGTGAATGCCGGGGTTCTACGCCTCGCAACGATCGACACCTTCTCGCTCGAAGATCTCGATCAATCGCTCGCCGTGAACGTGCGCGGCGTCTTCCTGGCAATCCAAGCCTCGTCTCGGCATATGCGCGACGGCGGAAAGATCGTGACGATTGGTAGCAATACTGCCGAGCGGCCTGGCCGACCGGGAAGCAGCGTTTATTCCATGACCAAGGCCGCTGTCGCGGCGATGGTCAAGGGCGTTGCCCTCGATCTCGCTCCACGGCGGATCACGGTGAACAACATCCAGCCCGGTCCGATCGAGACGGATATGACGGCGCCCTTCGCCGAGCACATACGAGGTTCCATACCGATCGGACGATTGGGCAAACCCGAAGAGATAGGCGGTCTCGTTGCTTATCTGGTGGGGCCGGAGACCGGCTACATGACGGGCGCCGATATCACGATCGACGGCGGCTTCATTCTCTAACCGGCGAAATGCGCGCGGTCACGGCTGCCGCCAGGGCGGCGCAACCCGCCCCACTTGTCAGATCGGCCGCGACGAACAACGACTCCGCCATCGTCTCGGGCCGGGTGCGGGCGGTCGTCAAAACGCGCGCGCCAAGTTCCTGGAAAAGCCTGACCGTCGCGGCGCCCGCGCCGCGCGTGCCGGACGCGATGAGCGCGCTTGCCGCTCAGGTCGAGGAACTGGCGGGCAAAGTTCTGGCCGGCGGCGCTCACAGCGTGATCTCCAACCCGGCGATCTGCCGTCCATCAAGGACGAACTGATAGCGCAGGTCCACCGGGCTGCCCGGGAAATTTCCGACGACATGGCTAATCACCACCGTCCGGTCGCCTTCCGTGGATATCGAAAAAGGCTCGACGCTGTAGCTATACTTGCTGGACGAGTCCGTCTTCCATTCCCGGATCGCGGGCCGCCCGATGTATGTGCCTCCCTCGTCCTTGACGACAGCGTCTTCGGTGAAGCAGTCAGCTACGCCCTCGGGGGTCGGCTGCCGGTCCGCGTCGAAATACTTCGCGATTATGTCGGGTAGACCGATCGTCATGTTCATCTCCGTTCTTTGAAAGGCGCCTTGTTCGGTGCGCTCCTGTGGTGGTGAGAGCAAAATAGAGGTGGACCTGTGCGGCGATAATCGGGATAGATCGCGACGCGATGTTACGAAAATCGGGACAATGCGTCAGGATGGGCTGATAGAATTTGACGCGGTTCTCGCGATTGCACGGCGCGGCTCGTTCCGCGCGGCGGCGCTCGAGCTCGGCCTGTCGACCACCGCATTGAGCAACGCCATCGGTAAGCTCGAACGCCAGATCGGCGTCCGCCTGTTCAATCGCACGACGCGCAGCGTTTCCCTGACCGACGCTGGACGCAATTTCGTCGCGGAGGTCGGCCCGGCGGTGCAGACGATTCATGACGCGATGGAGGCCGCCCGGTCCCAGCAAGCAACGCCGTCCGGAACGCTGCGCATCAACACCTTCCCAACGGCCGCGCGGGAGATTCTCGCGCCCCTGCTCCTCCGGTTCCTGCGTCGCTATCCCCAGGTCCATATCGATGTCGTCACCGAGGGGCGCATCGTCGACATCGTGGCCGAAGGGTTCGATCTCGGTCTGAGGAGTGCCGACCTCGTGCCCAGCGACATGATCGCCATTCCCGTGGGGCCGCCGCGCAGCTTCGCGGTGGTTGCATCGCCCGCTTATTTCAAAGCGCACGACAAACCTAGCGTGCCGCCCGATCTCCTCCACCATGCGTGCCTCCGCATCCGGCTCCCCAACGGCGCGCTGCATCGCTGGCAGTTCGAAAAGGATGGGCAGCCCGTCCAGATCGACGTCACCGGCCCGATCACCCTGGACGAGGCGAGCTTGTCGCGCACCGCCGTGCTGGACGATGTCGGCATCGGATATTTCATGGAGTCGGATGTCCGAGAGGATATCGCGGAGGGCCGCCTGATCCGCGTGCTGGAAGATTGGACGCCGCCGCTCGGCAGATTGTGCCTCTATTATCCCAGTCGACGGAATCCTTCGGCGGCCTTCAAAGCATTGATCGGCATGGCCCGTGAATCGCTGACTGAGAGGACCTAACGGCCGCTTCGATCAAGAGGCGGTCTTTGAAAAATCACCCGCGAATGGCCGGACTTGGTCGGAAGCTGCGTTTCGGCATTCTACGGTCGCAGATCGAACGGCGGAAAATGCGGTCGGTAGGCGGTTGGAGGCACTTCTCGGCGGCACTAGAGTAGCGCTACAGCGTAGACGTAGTGCTCATCATCATCGGGCGTGGCCCGCCATTTGCCGCCGTTTGGCACTCAGAAGCCGCCGTGCCTACGCTGGCGGCACTAAGCGTGAATAGGCCGCTAGGCCTTGCGACCAGCAGGTATTCCGTAGGCTACAGCAATCGCTCAATCCTGCCGCCATCGGGATGATCGCGACGGATTCTCTCCGCTCGCCCGTTCAAGGTCCAGTCGGTTGCCACGGCACCGATGCGTGAAGGCGTTTTGGAGATCTAACATGAAACTGTTCATCGCAGCGCTCGCGGGACTCGGGATCGTCGCAATGGCCGCGCCGGCATCGGCGCAGGTCAATGCGCGCCAGCATCATCAGCGCGACCGGATCGTCCAGGGTTGGCGGTCAGGTGAGCTGACCGGCCGCGAGGCGGCGCGGCTTGGACGGCAGCAATATCGGATCGGGCGCACCGAAGCACGCATGCGCGCCGACGGCGGGGGTTTGAGTGCCCGCGAGCGCGCCCGGCTCGATGCCCAGCAGGACCGGGCAAGCGCCAACATTCGTGTGCAGAAGCACGACCGCCGCGACCGGTGGTAGTGTCACTCGTAAGGAGTCTGGGCATGTCGAAGAGGTTCGCAACGCTCGGCGCCGTGATCGCCGCCGGCCTGATCGGCGCCGGGCCGGCGATCGCGCAGGATCGCGACAATAATCCGCCGGGGCCGCGCGGCGGTCGGGGCACGAACTGGGAGAACCCGCCGGGGCCGCGCGGAGGGCCGGGCGCGTCGCCCGACCGGCGCCGGATCGTGATCCGCGGGCGCCCCGTCGTGTTTCTGCTGCGGCCGGGCGGCTATTATTATCACGCTCGCTATGGCTATTTCCATCCGCACTGGGGCTGGTGGAATCAGGCGCGCCGCTGCTGGCTCGACCGCGACGGCAACCCGCCCGGCCCCGCCGGCGGCCCCGGGACCAATTGGGAGAACCCGCCGGGCTGGCGCGGCGGCCCTGGCGCGTCCCCCGATCGCTATGGAAGGTGCCGCTGATGCGTAGAATTTTCATCCTGATGCTCGGCTCGGCGATCGCCGGCCCTGCGCTCGCCCAGGCGGGCGGCATGACGCTCGCCGATTTCCAGTCGGCCGGACGAACCCGGCTGATGGAGGCCGATGCGAATGGCGATGGCCGCATCGCCAAGGCCGAATGGACCGCACGCCCGCGTCCGGCGGCAAATGCGAAGGCGGACCCGGGGCGGTTGTTCGACCGGCTCGACACCAACCGCGACGGATCGCTCGACCAAGCGGAGCTCGACACGCTGCTGGCCCGCCGCTTCGCGCGGATGGACGCCAATGGCGACGGCACGCTCACGGCCGAGGAGCGCCGCGCCGCGCGTGGGAGAACGGACGATTGAGGGCGGCCGGAGAGCGGGTTCTTGACCGCGCCGCCAGGCGAGGATCCGGATCTCGCGCTTCTCACGCGGGTGGGGCGCGGCGAAGCCGAGGCGGCGCGCGCGATGATCGCGCGCAAGCTGCCCCGGCTGCTCGCGCTGGCGACGCGGATGCTCGGCGATCCGGCCGAGGCCGAGGACGTCGCGCAGGAAAGCTTCGTGCGGCTGTGGCGGCAAGCGGCGCGCTGGCGCTCCGGCAACGCCCGCATCGACACCTGGCTGCACCGGGTCGCACTCAACCTTTGCTACGACCGTCTGCGCAGGCGACGCGAGATCGCCGTCGGGACGGTGCCCGACCGTCCCGATCCGGGGCCGGCGCCCGATGCCGCGCTGGACGAGGCGGACACGGCGAGACAGGTGGCGGCCGCGTTGCAGATGCTGCCCGAGCGTCAGCGCGAGGCGCTCGTGCTGCACTATTATCAGGAGCTGTCCAATATCGAGGCCGCGGCAGTGATGGAGATCAGCGTCGAGGCGCTCGAGAGCCTGTTGGCGCGCGCCCGGCGGCGGCTGCGCACGCTGTTCGAGGAGAATGACCATGCAGGGTGAGCAGGATCCGACCCGCGATCGCTTCGCAGCGCTCGCCGCGGCCTATGGTGCCGACCTGCGCCGCTGGCCCGCTGCTGAACGGACGGCCGCCGACGCGCTGCTGGCGCGCGATCGGGCCGACGCACCTGCCGTCCTTGCCCGCGAGAACCGGCTCGATACCTGGCTCGACGCCTATGCCGTCCCGGCGCCGTCCGCGGCGCTGGTCGGTCGCATTCTTGCCGTCGCGCCGCAGCCGGCACTGCTCTGGTCGCGCGCGCGCCTGTGGTGGTCGGGCCTGGGGCTTGCCGGGGTCGGCCTCACCGGCGCCCTGACCGGCGCTGTGGCACTGTCGCTCGCGACGCCGGCGTTGCTCGACCATCGCACGGCAGACTGGGGCGATGGGCAGACGATCTTCGGCAATGTCGATCTCGACAGGATCGCCGATGAATAGCCGGTCGCTCCGCATCCTTCTGATCGTCTCGCTGGTGCTGAACGTGTTCGTGATCGGCGGGCTCGCGGGTGCCGCGATCATGTGGCAGCGGGTCGAAACCCAGCGCCCCGTCATCGGGATCGGCCGTCCCGCACGGCTGCGCCAGGCGGCCGAGGCGCTTTCGCCCGAGAATCGCCGCATGCTGCGCCAGTCGGTCCGCACGGCAGCCGTGTCCTTGCGGCCGCAGGCCCAGCTGGCGCGCGCCGCCCGGCGCGAAGCGGCGGACCTACTCGTCCGGCCGGCATTCGACCGCGCCGCGTTCGAGGCAGCGCTCGCCCGCGCCAGGGCCGCCGATGTCGCCATCCGCACGCGGCTGGAGGGAGCGGTGATCGATGCCGCCGCCCGGCTGCCGCTTTCCGAACGGGAGGCGCTTGCCCGGGGCCTTGATCGCTCGGGCACGATGCGCCAGCCCCCGGCACGCGAGCAGGGCGGCGCGCGGCCCTGATCGAAAATATGGCCGCGTGCGACGGATTCCTCCGGCGCGCGCGTTGAAGGCGGGAAAGGAGTTCGCTCATGTCGGCAACCGCCATCGCGCTCAACCGCTTCGGCCTGGGCGCGCGTCCCGACCAGCCCGCGCCCGACCGGCCGAAGGCGTGGCTGCTCGATCAGCTCGATCGTTTCGAGCCGCGTCCTGGGGTGCTGGCTGTGCTGCCGACGACCGGCACGATCGCGGGCAACCTCAGCGATTATCTGCAGATGCAGCGCCAGGCTCGGACGCAGAAGCGGGATGCGATGCCCGGACAAGCGCCGCCGCAACGTCGCCGTGCCGCCAGCTATACGCCGCCGTCTATGGAGGGCGACGACGGGGCCGGCAATGCCGCCTCCAAGCGGGACATAGCGGGTTCGACGAGTGCCGAAATGGCAAATCCCGCCGAGCGCGATCCGGTCGCCCAGGCACGCCGCTTCGCCCACCAGCAGGCGCGCAACTATTATGTGGGCGCGGTCGCAGCCCGCACGCAGCTGGCGCTGACCAGCCCGGCGCCGTTTGCCGAGCGGCTGGTGCATTTCTGGTCGAACCATTTCGCGGTGTCGATCGACAAATTGCCCGTCATCGGGTTAGCGGGACAACTCGAGTTCGAGGCGATCCGCCCGCATGTGACCGGCACGTTCGGCGCCATGCTCCAGGCGGTCGAGCGCCATCCCGCGATGCTGCTCTATCTCGACCAGGCCGCCTCGATCGGCCCCAATTCGGTCGCAGGCCAGGTCGCTGCGCGCCGGCAGGCGCAGCGCAGGGCCGGCCTCAATGAGAATCTGGCGCGCGAGATCCTCGAGCTGCATACCTTGGGCGTGCGCACCGGCTACGGCCAGGGCGACGTGACCGAGCTCGCGCGTGCGCTCACCGGCTGGACGGTGGCGGGCCTCGGACGCGGTGCCGGCGCACGGTTCGCCGGTGTCGACGGCGAACCCGGCAGATTCGTCTTCGCGCCGCGCCTGCACGAGCCCGGCACGCGCAGCCTGCTCGGACGCACCTTTGCGCAGGCGGGCGAAGACCAGGCGGCGTCGGTGCTGGGCTTCCTGGCCACACATCCAGCCACCGCCCGGCACGTCGCGACCAAGCTCGCGCGGCATTTCGCCGGCGACGAGCCGCCCGCGACCTTGGTCGCGCGGCTCGAGGTGTCGTTCCTTAAGACCGGCGGCGACCTGCCGAGCCTCTACCGCGTGCTGGTCGACGCGCCCGAATGCTGGGTGGAGCAGCCGGTCAAGTTCAAGACGCCGTGGGAATGGAGCATCGGCGCGATGCGGGCACTCGGCACCCGCGAACTCCAGCCCCAGGCCGCCACCGGCCTGCTCAACCAGCTCGGCCAGCCGGTGTGGCGCCCGGGATCGCCGGCAGGCTGGGACGATGCCGCGGCGAGCTGGGCAGGCCCCGACGCGATCATGCGCCGGGTCGAAGCCGCCGAGCGCATGGCCGCGCGCACCAACGACATGATCGACGCGCGTGAGCGCGCGGCGCAGCTCTTTCCCGGCGCGCTGAGTGAGGCGACCGCGCAGGCAATCGCGCGCGCCGAAAGTCCCAAGCAGGGGATGGCGCTGATGCTGGTCGCCCCCGAATCGATGCGGAGATAGATCATGCTCACTCGTCGCAGCTTCGTCACCGCCACGGGGATGAGCCTCCTCTTGTCGACCCTGAGCGCCAACATGGCGTTCGCCCGCGCGGCGACCGAACGGCGCTTCGTCTTCATCATCCAGCGCGGCGCGGCCGACGGCCTTGGCACGCTGGCGCCGGTCGGCGACCCCGCCTTTGTTGGCCAGCGCGGCGTGCTGGCGGAGGATTTCGCAGAGGCGACAAAGCTCGACGCGATGTTTGCGCTGCATCCCGCGCTCGGCAAGGTCGCCGCCCTGTACGCGGCGAAGGAAGCCCTGTTCGCGCACGCCGTCGCCTCGCCCTACCGTGACCGGTCGCATTTCGACGGACAGAACGTCCTCGAGACCGGGGGCAGCGCTGCCTACAGCGTCAAGGACGGCTGGCTCAACCGGCTGCTCGCGCTGCTGCCGCGCGAGGAAGCCAAGGGCATCGCCGTGGCCGCGACCGTGCCGATGGCGCTGCGCGGCAAGGTCGAGGTGGCGAGCTATGCGCCTTCGGCGCTGCCCGACGCGTCGGACGACCTGATCGGGCGGGTCTCGATGCTCTATGCCGGCGATCCGCAGCTCCATGCACTCTGGGAACAGGCCACCGCCACGCGGATGCTGACCAGCGACATGGCGGGGAGCGACGGCCGCAACGCGGCGGCGACCGGCGCACTCGCGGCGAAGCTGCTCGGCGAGCGGGGCGGCGCGCGCATCGCGATGATCGAGACCGGCGGCTGGGACACCCATGCGCAGCAGCGCGGGCGTCTGGCGGCGCAGCTGCGAGGGCTGGACGGCATGATCGATGCACTCAAACAGGGCCTGGGGCCGCTCTGGCCGGACACGCTGGTGCTGGTCGCGACCGAATTCGGGCGCACGGTAAAGATCAACGGCACCCAAGGCACTGACCATGGCACGGGGTCAATGGCGATGCTGCTGGGCGGCTCGGTCCAGGGCGGACGCGTGATCGCCGACTGGCCGGGGCTATCGGATGCAGCGCTCTATGAGGCCCGCGACCTCCGGCCGACGATGGCGCTCGATACGCTGATCGGCAGCGCGGTCGCCGGGCATTTCGGGATCGACGCGCCGCGAACGATGGCGGCGCTGTTTCCCGAAGGCAGGAATGTCCAGTTGATGGACGGCCTGCTACGGGCCTAGTCTTCGCCGTAGAGCTCGCGCTGCGCCTTTTCCAACTCATCCGCGTAGCGCTTGCGGACATATTTCTCGGTGATCAGGCCGAGCACTTGTCCCTGCGGGTTCAGCACGGCGAGATGGTCCGCTTCGCTGCTGTCGAACAAGTCCATCGCCTGGCCGATATGCATGTCGGGGAGAAGCGACGCGGACGGAAGAATGGCATGCGTGCCGATCTGCTCCGCCTCGTTGATCCCGCCCGAATAGGCACTCGCCGTAGGGAGGAGGCCCGCATAACGGCCGTCCTTGCGCGTCAGGATAACGCGCGTCGTTGACCCCAGCGGAAAACGCCTGCGGAAATCGGCGACAGTCATGCTCGCGGCGGCGACCGGCACGTCGCGGCGCATCATTCGGCCGACTGTCAGCAAGCGCACCAGCCGATGTCGCGGCCGCTGCGGATCGTTTCGCCGCGCAGGTGCAGCCGCCAGGTGGAGAAGCTGTAGCCAAAGCTCTCGCGCGCCACCGAGATCGCGATCAACGCCGCAGTGATCACCACGCCGGTGATCGCGAAATCATGCGTCACTTCGAGCACGAGCAGCGCCATCGTCATCGGGCCGCCGACGACCGCGACCGCGAGCGCCGCCATGCCGACCAGCGCCGCGTCCGAAGGCTCCAGGGCATGGAGGTGGGGAAACAGGCCCAAAACCTGCGCGTAGAGCCGTCCCACCAGCGCGCCGATGAACAGCGATGCAAGAACAGTCCGCCCCGAAAGCCGAAGCCAAGCGACACGGTCGATGCGGCGATCTTGAGCAGGATGATCGCGGCCAGCGCGCCGATCGTCAGATCGGCGGCAAGGTTGAGGTGGAGCGCGCCATGTCCCGAGGACAATGCTTGCGGCGAGAGCAGCGCCAGGGGAATCAGCAGCGCCCCGCCCAGCAGCGGGCGAGCATAGTCGGGGAGCCTGGACCGGCGCACGCCCGTTTCGAGCAGCGAGACGAGATGCATGATAGTGATGCCCAGCGCGGCGCAGACGAGACCGAGCCCGGCGTAGAGCAGATAGTCCGCGGTTCCGATCGCCTGCGAGCTCGATGCGGCGATCAGATAGGGCGGCGCTCCGAGCCCGCGCGCCGTCAGCGCCGCCGCCAGCGCGGCCACCATGACCGGAGCGATCGCCGCCGGCGTATAGGCGCCAGGCACGATCTCAAAGGCGTAGAAGGCGCCGGTCAGCGGCGCACCAAATGTCGCGCCGATCGCCGCTCCGGCGCCAGCGCCAATCAGGGTGCGCAGGTCGTTGCGGCGTAGTTTCAGGCGCTGGCCGAGCAGCGAGGCGATCCCGCCGCCGGCCTGGGCATAGGCCGCCTCGAGCCCGACCGAGGCGCCGAAGCCGTTCGACAGCAGCGTCTGTCCGACGACGGTGAGCGTATCCCTTCGCGGAATCCGGCCGTCGTGGAGGGCGTTTGCCTCGACGACGTCGATCGGCGTCCGGCGGCGGATCAGCCAGACCGTCAATCCGAGCAGACCACCCCCGACCGGCAGCGCCAGCAGCCGAAGCGGGTCAATCATGGCGAGGCTGCTCAATCGCTCATCGCCACTAAGACCGAACAGCAGCCTTTGGGCTGCGTGCGCGATCGTTCCGAGCGCGAGCGCGGACAGTCCGGCGATCCAGCCCACCAGGAGCGCGAGCAGCAGGAACCAGGCTTCGCTGACGCGCACACGCCGCCGAAATGCATTGGCCTCGCGCACGAGGGATTAGAGAGGCCGCCGCATCATCGCGGCGCCGCCGAACAGGTCCCAATCCGGGTCAGCGTCGGAACCGGACATCGCCAAGCGGGCGGCAGCCTCATGAGTTCCGAAGAATGATAGCCCGACGGTGACCAGCGCCGCCACGGCCATCAACGCGAAGGGGCCGACAGGAGCCAGGACTCTCCGAGTCGAGTGATCCTTCCGGTTAGAGCGTCGCGACGTAGCACGATAGTATCGCCGATGCGCTTCGAATGAGCCGCGCTCCTAATGCGTGATGCCGGCCGCAACCAGCGATCCCACGCCTCCGACGGCTATGCGTGGGGCTAGCCTGTCTCGAAGCGGTCTCCAGGCGGAAGCGTCCCGGCGAATGTGTCGAGCTGCCGCTTTGCCTCGGCATCGCCCTGCAAGGTCCAGCGCCAGAACAATGTGGTCGCGGTGATTACGGTGTCGCGGATATGGGGCGTCGCCGTCGATGCTGGCCCCCGCAGCCCGTCCTGAGCATTGAACACCATATGGTTGGCGCCGCCGAGCACTAGCAGATATTTGCCGCCCGCCGGCATCGCACGAAACGGGCGCTCGCGATCCGTGGGCGTAATGCTGGGCGTGATCGGCGCGGCATCCTCGGTGCCGGTGATCGAGAAGAACGGGATGGTCACCGCGCCGAACGCCGCAGTATCGGAGCCCCGCATCGGCGGCGAGGGGCTGAAGGCGATTGCCGCCTTGACGCGCGAATCGGCGGCAATCCCGGCCACTGGAAAGCGCTGGCCGGCGACCGCCTGGGTGGTGTGCGCGCCGAAGCTGTGGCCGGACATGCCGATATGGGCGAGGTCGGCCCGACGTAGGTCGCAAGCACCCTCGCGCGGCCGGCGGCCAAGTTCGTCGAGGACGAAATGCACGTCGTCGACGCGCGCGACGAGCTGCGCGGGCGCCATCGCCGCACCAATGCGCCCCTGGCCGAGGATCGAGCGATCGCTGCCCGGATGCTGGAGATTGACGACAATGAAGCCGGCTTTCGCCCAGGCCACCGCCCAGTTTGTGCCGCCGTCGAGCGAACCGCCAAGGCCGTGGCTGAACAGGATCACTGGCGCCTTGCCGGTGCCGGCGGGCATGCGGATGCGCACGGGCGCGTCGCGGTCGCGCGCGGTGTCATGCCACTTCGCATCGCAAGTGGTGATCGCATCGGCAGGCGCGGCATAGGCTGCCGACGGCGCCAGCAACGCAGCGGCAAGAAACATCATCTTGATCATGGAAATTCCTTCATTTTCGGCATCGCGAACAGTGTCTGCGCCTTCGCGCGCCATCCGTGCGCATCGCGAGCCTCGCCCAGCATCATCGCCCACTCGCGAAACGCGAGCCGGATCGGATTGGCGGTCGCCGAGCGATGCGCGAGCCCGTAGCGGATCGGCTCGCCGGCCTGTTCGCGCGCCAGCGTGCCGAACAGCCGGTCGAACAGGATCAGCACGCCGCCGAAATTCTTGTCGATATAAGCGTCGTTGGAGGCGTGGTGCAGCCGGTGGTGCGCGGGCGTGTTGAGCACCCATTCGATCGGCCCTAGCTTCCCCACCGCCTCGGTGTGCAGGAAGAACTGGTAGCGCAGGTTCAGCGCCAATAGGGCAAGCAGCGCGAAAGGCGACAGCCCTAAGAAGATCAGCGGCACGTAGAACACCCAGCCTGCCGAGAACAGGTTGGTCCAGCCGAGTCGGAGCGAGGCCAGCAGCGTCATCTGCTCCGCGGAATGATGCACCGAATGCGAAGCCCAGATCCAGCGTATCCGATGGCTCGCGCGGTGGAACCAGTAATAGGCGAACTCGACCGCGAAAAATCCGGCTGCCCAGGTCGCCCAGTGATCCGCCGGCCAATGGACCGGCGCCGCTACCCAGACCGCGCCGAACACCAGACTCAGCACGCTTGCGTTGAGTGCGGCGAAGGGCAGGTTGCCGAGCACCAGCCCCAGTGTGGTCAGTGCCGCGCGTCCGTCATAGCCGCGCCCGCGCGCCAAGCGCCAGCCGGCCTCGGCCAGCACCAGTGCGAGCATCGCCGCGAGCCATAACGGGGAGCGCTCGACGTTCATCTCAACGTTGCTGCTTCATCGCGTCGATGCGCGCCTTGGCGGCGGCCATCTCGTTCGCGTCGATCCGACCGTCGCCATTGGCGTCGGCCCGGTCGAACAGCGGCATCGGCGCGGCGTCGAATTCGACACGGGTCGCCTTGCCATCCTTGTTGGCGTCCATCGCGGCGATCAGCGTATCGAGGCGACTGGCAGCGTCAGGCTTGAAGCGCGCGAGCCGCTTGAAATCGGCCTTGCTGACCGCACCGTCCTTGTTGCGGTCCATGCGGGCGAAATTGGCGGTGCGCGCGCGGGCATATTCGTCGCGCGTGACGACGCCGTCGCGATTGGCGTCGGCATTGGCGAGCAGCTTCATGCCCTCGCCCTGCGACTGGGCAAGGGCGGCCGGCGCGGCGAGCACCATCGCGGCGGCGAGGATCATCTTCTTCATCATGCTTCCTTTGACTTGGGGTGCGGCCGCGCTCCGTGGACGAGAGGGGGCTTGGAGCGCGGCCGCGGGGGGAGCTCAGGGCCGCGGCACCGTGCCCGAGACGGTGCGCGAGCCGCCGTCGGCGCGGGTGAGCGTGCTGCTGTAGCTCGCGGTGCCGTCGCCATTGTTGGTCGCGCTGATCGTGCGGTTGCGGGTCCGGCCGTCATTGGCGGCGATCGTGTGGCTGCCATTGTACGCGCCATCGCCCCAAGTCGCATCTCGCGAGTTGGTCAGGCCGCGGCCATTGTTGGCCTGGACGCTGCGGTCGCTCGAATAATAGCCGGGGCCGTAGTTGCGGCTGCGCGAGGCTTCATAGCCACGGCCATTGTTGGTCTGCAGGCCGCGGCTGATTGTGGCGGAGCCGCGCTGGCGCGATGCCGAGCGCCACTGGGTGAAGCCGTGGCCGCGCGCGCCCTGCACGCTCACGGAGTGGCTGCGGCGCACCTGCGCTTCGACGGGAACCGCGGTCGCCACCAGTCCGGCGGTGAGCGCGGCGAGGCTCAAAACAACTTTATACATGTCTCACTCCTTGCACGGACGGCGGTGCAGCCGTCGCATCGGGCTTATGCAGGCACGACGTAATCAGGCTGCGTCGGGAGGGTGACGAAGGGTAACAGAGTGTAACTGGCCGATGTGTGCCCTTCGCTGGAGCCGGTGCAGACGCTATTTCAGGATTCATGGAAACCAGTTGCATCGCCGTGGTCGAGGACGACCGGGAAATCCGCGCGCTTGTCGTCGACCTGCTCGCCCGCGAAGGCTTCGAGGCGGTCGGATGCCGCACTGCGGCCGAGTTCGACCAGCTCAATGACCGGCGGCGGGTCGATCTCGTCGTGCTCGACATCATGCTACCGGGCGAGGATGGGCTATCGCTCTGCCGCCGGCTGCGCGCCACCCGGGACATGCCGGTGCTGATGGTCACCGCCAAGGGCGACGACATCGACCGCATCGTCGGCCTGGAAGTCGGCGCCGACGATTATCTTCCCAAGCCGTTCAACCCGCGCGAGCTCGTGGCGCGTGTGCGCGCGATCCTGCGGCGAACGCGCGACCAGCACCGCGCTGCTCCGCCGATCGCCAATGAGCGCTATCGCTTCGGCGGCTGGTCGCTCGATGTCGGCGCCCGCGCGGTCTCCAGCCCGGATGGGAACGAGGTAGAGCTGACCGGCGGCGAGTTCGATCTGCTGTTGTGCTTCGTCACCCATCCGCAGCGGGTGCTCAACCGCGACCAGCTGCTCGACTGGACGCGCGGGCGCAGCGTCGGACCGTTCGACCGGGCCGTCGACGTCCAGTTGAGCCGCCTGCGCCGCAAGCTGGCGGCAGCGCCCGGCGGCGAGACGATCATCAAGACCGTGCGCGGCGGCGGCTATCAGTTCACGCTGCAGGTGGAACGGGCATGACGATCGGATCGAACCTGTCGCTGCGCCTTGCCGCCATCCTACTGGTGGGGTTCATTGCGCTTCAGCTTCTGGTCGCTATTGTCCTTCCTTCCTCGGACGACGCGCGCCGCCCCTACAATCTCCCGCGGCCCGAAGAGGCGGCAGCAATTGCGAACGCGCTAGACCGGGCGCCTGAAGGCGAGCGAGCGGGGCTCGTGGAGGCGCTCGACGGAGGACTCTATTCGATCAAACTCGTCCCGGTGCCGCCAGCGCCAGGGCGCCGCTCGGACGACCTGCGGAATCTCGAGGCAGGCTATGATGCGGCGATGCCTGGCCGGCAGGTAAATGTGGACGGACGGCGGCCGCGGCTCGGGCGCTGGATCGGGCCGGCGGCGCGACCGGCGCGCTTCTTTGCGCCGATCCGCGTGGCGATCGGCCTGAAGGGCGGCGGCGTGCTGCTGATCACCAGCCAGCCTTCGGACTCGGCGCGCGCCTATCTGCAGGGCCGCGCGGTGATCGGCGCCCTAGGCGGACTGGTGCTGCTCGTCGCGCTCATGCTGGCGGTACGCCAGACCACGCGCCCGCTCAGCCAGCTCTCGGGAGGCGTGCGCCGGTTCGCCGGCAATCTCGACACGCCCGATCTCCCGGTCGCCGGCCCGCGCGAGGTCCGCGAGCTCGCCACCGCGTTCAACGACATGAAGGGACAGATTCGGGCGCTTATCGGCGAACGGACGCGCGTGCTCGCGGCGATCGCGCACGACCTTCGGACCTATCTGACGCGGCTGCGCCTGCGCGCCGAGTTCATCGATGATGCCGATCATCAAGCCCGCGCCGTGCGCGATCTCGACGAGATGACCGCGCTCATCAACGATACGCTGCTGCTGGCGGACCGCGACTCCGCGCCGCCGAGCCATCCCGAGCGCGTTGAGGTCGCGCACGCGCTCGCCAAGATCGTCGATGCGCATCGCGAGCTCGGCGAAAGTGTGACGCTGGCTCCCGTGCCCGACGGTCTCGCGATCGCCGCCACGCCGCTCTCGCTGCGCCGCGTCCTCGATAACCTTATCGCGAACGGCCTCCGTCACGGCAACGCGGTGGCGGTCTCGGCTCATGCGAACGGGGAGGCGGTCGACATCGTCGTCGAAGACGACGGGCCAGGCGTTCCGGCCGACGCGCTGGCCAGCCTCGGGATACCTTTCCAACGCTTTGACCCGTCTCGTAGCCGCGAGACGGGCGGCGCGGGGCTGGGGCTTGCGATCGTGCGCGCGCTTGCCGGCCGCGACCAGGCTGAGGTGATCTTCGCGCCGGCGTCGCCCACGGGGCTGCGGGTGATGATACGCTATCCTCGTATCGACAGATGACGGCACTTGAAAGGCCGGCACGCTTGCGGGTCACTTCGGCGAAAGCAATCGGCAGGCTCGTGCATGGACGTACATTACGGCCGGGTTGTTTTCGAGCGAATGAGGAACTGCGGTTGGCCGACCATACGCCTTCCCTGAGAGATATCTCGCCGGTGGTCGTCTCCCTGGGGCAATGTCCGCGCCGCTAAGATCGCTCTCGGAAGCAACAGTCTGAAAACAGCAGAATCTGCCGTCAGTTGGGTTTCTCGAACATTGCCGGAAAGCGCCGAGGACCGGACCACGCCGCCGCTGCCTCCTATCTGCACTACACCTCACTCTTAGGAAGAACACGGGCAATCATAGCGCTACAGCGTAGATGTAGTGCTCATCTTCATCGGGCGTGGCCCGCCATCCTGCCGTGCGCCGCCGTCCGCCGAAGCCGCCCGCCTTTACCCGCCGTCGCTACGCTTCTTGTCTGCATGGCGGATTGTGGTCGACAGCCGACGATAGCCGGACCTTCCGGTGCCGGGAACGGGAAATACACGGCTGAACGTCGGATAAGGGTCGATTTGGAAAGCGGCCCAGCGGATGGGGCCAAAGGAGGGGAGCCTGTCGGCTCCCCCATAGACATCATCCCAAGGCTTTCGCCATCAAACGCTCCAACCGCTCGGCAAAGGCCCGCGGATCAGCCGGCGCCTCGCCTTCGGCAATCCGGGCCTCATCAAGCAGAAGGAATGCCAGATCTCGCCGCCCTTCCTCATCGCCACTGGCGTGCCCCAGCTTCGCGATGAGCGTATGGCCGGCATTCACCTCCAGAACGGGCTTCGCTCGCTCCGGCGCACGGCCAGCCGAGGCCAACATCTTTTCCAGCTGGAGATCCATGGCGTTGTCAGCCGCAACTATGCAGACCGCGCTGCTGGTCAAGCGGTCCGAGATGCGGACATCGGATACCTGATCTGCCAATGCGTCCTTTGCGAAAGCAATAAAGCTATTGGCCTCCTCGCTTGGCGCAGCGGCGGTGCTGCTACCTTCGGCCAGGGGGATGAGGCTCAGATCAGCAGAACCCTGCGTGACGGACTTGAAAGGCTTCCCCTCGTAATCGACGCCCATCGTCGTCCAGAAACTATCGACTTGATCGGGGAGGAGCAGAACCTCGATGCCGCGCGCCTTGAAGCCTTCGATCTGCGGGGACTGCGCGATCCGATCCAGATCATGGCCGGTCGCATAATAGATTGCCGTCTGATTTTCTTTCAGGGCGCTGACATAATCCTTGAGTGAGCGCCACGCGCCATTGGACGTCGTGCTTTTGAACCGGGCCAGGCCCAGCAACGCTTCGCGACGCTCGAAATCTTCGTAAAGGCCTTCCTTCAACACCGATCCGAAATTTTCCCAGATAGCGGCATATCGCTCAGGTTCGCTGGCTGAAAGCTTGTCCAGGTCGGAAAGGATGCGGTTGCTCACGCCCTTCTGAATGGCAGAGAGAACCGGACTGTCCTGTATCATCTCGCGCGACATGTTGAGCGGCAGGTCGGCGGAATCCACAAGACCGCGCACGAAACGAAGATAGCGCGGCAGTATCTCCGCCTCGTCAGTGATGAATACCCGGCGTACATAGAGCTTGATGCGGCCCTTGCGGTCGGGGTCGAACAGATCGAATGGCTTGGTTTCGGGGATGAAGGTCAGAACGGAATATTCGTGACGTCCCTCTGCGCGGTAATGCAGCGTCAGTGCCGGCTTGTCGAACTGGCCTGCTACGCTGCGATAGAAATCGGTATAATCGTCCTCGCTGATGTCAGTCCTCGCCTTGGTCCACAGTGCCACGCCGTCGGCCACCTGCGCTGGCTCATCCTCGCTTCCGACCTCCTGAAGGAAGATTGGAACCGGGACATGGCCCGACTGCGCTTTGATTATCCGCTCAACGGTGTAGCGCTCGGCATAGGTTTTGGCATCCTCGAGCAGGTGCAACGTGACGCGTGTACCGCGCGCAGGCGCCGCTGCAGGATCGGCCGGTGTAATCGTGTAAGTACCCAACCCATCGGAGGACCAGATGGCTGCATCAGCCTCTCCGGCACGGCAAGAAGCAACCTCTACCTTCCCCGCCACCATGAACGCCGAATAGAAGCCAACGCCAAATTGGCCGATAAGCTGCTGCCCTTCGCCATTCTTGTCCGCGGCAAGCTTGTCCATGAACGCCTTGGTACCCGATCGCGCAATGGTGCCCAGTGTTTCACCCATATCTGCGGCGGTCATGCCGATGCCGTTATCCTCGATCACGAGCGTGCCGGCTTCCTTGTCCAGCCTCAGACTGATGCGCGATTGGGGATCGTCGCCCAGCAGTGCTGGGCTGGAAATCGCTTCGTAGCGCAGCTTTTCGCAGGCATCGGCAGCATTGGATATCAGTTCGCGCAGGAAAACGTCACGGTCGGAATAGACCGAGTGGACCATCATGTGCAGAAGCTTGGAAACATCTGCCTCGAAGGCCCGCGTTTCAGGGGCGGTAACGGTGTCCATTGTCATCGTCTCTATGGCTCGCATTCCTGGAAATTTCGCGCGACAGATGGATCGAAAGCTTTTGACGTTCAAGAGGTCGCAGCCGGCTATTTGTCCAGAATTGTGAGCCCCGCACGGTGGAGAGATTCATTCGCGGATTGATTGGACAGAAAAGCTGACTGCCAGCCCCCGACAACCAAACTTCGCTGGCTGAGCGACCGACATGGGACGTTTTCTGGACCGCGAAACGACGCGTTGTGGGATAAAACTGCCGTTTTGCTCTTGCCTTTGGAACGACTGCGCTTGCCAGCCGCATTCATTCGATCGGCACATGGAGGCGCCGTCATGGTAATTACGCCTTTGCGGTATCCACCAGCAAACGAACTTTTTCCGCATCAACATGGGTAGCCGGATTGTAGACGATCATTCCAAGCTCCGGCCTGCCTTCGACGGCAAATGAAGAGAACTCGAGCTTCACAAGCCCTGCCGACGGATGGCGAATCTTCTTCACGCCCTCGCTGTGAGCGACGACGTCATTATCCTGCCACAGCGTTTCGAATTCCGGGCTCAGTCGGCTCAGTTCCTCGACGAGCCTCGCGGCATCCACGCTGTCCTGCGCACCAGCCCTCGCCATGTCAGCCCGAAATGCTCCGACCACGAACCGCGCAACGCTGTCCCAATCCTCATTGCGGCTTCGGCCTCTGCCGTTCGTAAACATCAGCCGCAGGATGTTGCGCTGGTTCGACGGCAACTGCGAATAGTCAGTGAGCAGTGCCGCAGCGGCACGGTTCCAACCGACCACATCCCAGATTGCGTTCTTGATGATCGCCGGACTAAGCGCCATGCCATCGAGCACACGCTGCAGTCGCGGGGTGATCCCGTCGACCGGCTGGTACCGCGTCTCGGGTGGACGTCCGAGACCAAGCATGTACAAATGTTCGCGCTCAGGCTCCGTCAGCATAAGTCCCTTAGCGATCCGATCCAGCACATCGGCCGAAGGCGCGCCGCCGCGGCCTTGTTCCAGCCAGGTGTACCAAGTCGGGCTGATGTTCGCCCGGCTAGCGACCTCTTCGCGGCGCAATCCGGGCGTACGCCTGCGGCCGCCGCCGAAACCAAAGGCTGCAGGATCGAGCCGCGCACGACGATCACGAAGATAAGTGCCCAGTCGGTTAGACGTATCGCTGCTCATGAACGATCCTGTTGAAGATTATACCCTGATAAGGTCACTACTTTAACAGGTTAAGCCTTGCCCCGATACAGCATTTCCGCAATAAGGAGACTGTTCATGCGTGTATTCCTGACAGGGGCGACTGGCTTCATCGGTTCGCATATAATTCCGGAACTTCTGAGCGCCGGGCATCAGGTGCTCGGCCTCACCCGTTCGGATGCCGGCGCCCGCCAACTCGAGGCGGCCGGTGCAGATTTTCATCGCGGCGATCTTGAGCAGCCCGAGACCCTTGCCAGCGGTGCGGCGGCGGCCGATGCAGTGATCCACTGCGCGTTCGACCATAATTTTGAGACCTTCTTCGAGAACACGAAGAAGGACGAGAGGAATATCGCCGCGATCGGCGAAGCGTTGGAAGGAACGCACAAGCCGATCTTGATCACCTCAGGCATCGGCATCGGCACGCCGCTGTATGGCGGCCCGGCGACCGAAGACATACTCAATCCGCGTCACGCCAATCCCCGCATCGCAACCGAGTTGGCCGGTGCGGCGCTGATCGCGCGGCGCATCGATGTACGCACGATCCGGCTGTCGCAGGTGCATAATACCGTCAAGGCCGGCTTGATCACGCCGCTAATCGCCGAGATGCGTCGGGCTGGAGCGGCAGCGTATCTCGGCGAAGGCCAGAGCCGATGGGCTGCCGCGCACGTCCGCGACGTTGCGAAACTCTATGTTCTCGCGCTCGAAAAGGGCGAACCGGGCGCGCGGTATCATGCGTCGGCGGAAGAGGGTGTCACTGCGCGTGCCATTGCCGAGGCGATCGGAGTGGGCACTGGTTTGCCGGTTCGCTCGATCAGCGCCGCAGAGGTCGAACAGTATTTCGGCTGGATGGCACCATTTGCCGGCCTCGATATAATTGGGGCAAACGCCTGGACCCGCGAGCGGCTTGGGTGGAATCCAACCGGAACCGACCTGCTCTCCGACTTGGCTTCCATGGATTACTCCGCGCTCACTGCGGGAATGGGCAAGCCCTCATGCTGGGCGCTGAGCGACCCATCGACGGCGGGTTCTGATGCACGATGTTCCTGCTGTTGAAGGGCCTATATTGGTCGACAGCGGTCGCGATAGCTGCCGGTCCGCACTTGGCGATCCAAAACCGTCGGCTGAGTGACTGACAAGGGTCGACGGAGGAAGCGATTGTTCTTGCCGGCATAATCGGGAGAGGAGAATTCGCGTCCCGCCTTTCAGGCGCTGGTGGTAAATTGGGAAGACTTTGGCGAGCGCACTGCGCGGCTACGCCGAAAGGCCTCGACGCTGGACGTCCTCGGATTCTGGCAGAAGAGGACTCAAAAACGGCCTATGTCGGCTCAGAAAACCGCCATTTCTTGAGAGCCATCACTACGCAATACCATGACCGATACCCTGGGACTTTTTATTGGAGCGGTTCGAGTCCCGACGTTTCAAAATCATGTCGTCGGCAGGTGATTCGACAAGGCTTTGTCGGTCATACGAACGCGACTCATGAAATTCTTGAAACTTTCACAGTTTGAAAGTATCTAGAATTTATGAATGCACTTTTTTATCAGGTTTCAGGATCAAAGCTTGCTGAGCGGATCTTCAACGAAGACCAGCTTCGTGCGCTGCTGGGCGGCAGCGATGCCCGCCGTTATGCTCTGGTACATAGGGCCCTGAAGGACGGTTCTCTGATCCGTCTCAAACGGGCGACCTATATGCTGGGTCAGAGAACCAGCAACGATGCCATCCACCCCTTCGCTGCGGCACAGGCGCTCCTGCCAGGTAGCTATATCTCCTTTGAAACAGCTTTGGGCTATCACGGCTGGATTCCGGAAGCCGTCTTCACCACGGCTAGTGTTTCACCGGGCCGCAAGACGATCACCTATGATACGCCGTCCCTCGGGCAATTCAGCTTTCACCCACTCGCGCTCCGGGAATATCAATTCCTGACGAGCGTGGAACGGGAAAAGTTGGGCAAACTCACGGCATTCGTCGCGCAGCCTTTACGGGCACTGATCGATCTTGTCGCTTTGCGGAAGGAGCATTGGTCCGGCCTGGACTGGCTCATCACGGGCATGCGGATCGACGAGGACCGGCTGCGATCGCTCAGACGCAAGGATTTCTCCGCGCTTCGGCCCGTTTACAAACACAAGGCCGCCAACGCGTTCCTCCACTCACTCGAGGACGTCATTCTGACGAACAGAGGCGCAGCCAAAGGTACTCCCTCGGATGATTGAGATTATTCAGGAAAAGCTTCGCCAATATCGAGCGACCAATGCGGTCGAGGAAGAGAACGCGCTCAAGGAGATCGTCCAGGAGATCGCTCTGTATGCGCTTTGGCGTGGCGACTTTTTCGATGTTGCCCTTTTCCAGGGTGGCACGAGCCTGCGTATCCTGCACCGTCTGCCCAGGTTTTCCGAAGATCTCGATTTCATGCTCCGGTCACCCAACCCCGAGTTCGACTGGGCGCCTTATCTTAAAATTCTGGTCGAGGTTTTTGCGCAGTTCGGATTGAAGCTCGACGCCCAGCCCAAGGAGAGGATGGACAAGGCGGTTAGGGAGGCGGTGCTCAAGGATGATTCCATCGCGAGCCAGCTCGACCTGACCTTCGCAGGTACGGGACGCCCCCGAACGATCAAGATCAAGCTGGAGATCGACACCAATCCGCCGCCGCGATCCGGCGAAGCCAGCACCTTTCTCGATTTCCCCGCCGATTACGAGGTACGGCATCAGGATCTGCCTTCCAATCTCGCGCTGAAAATCCATGCTCTGCTTTGCCGAGGATATCTGAAGGGCAGGGATTGGTATGACTTTTCCTGGTATGTCTCGAACGGGGTTTCTCCCAATCTGGCGCATCTCCAGGCGGCCCTCATTCAGACGGGCCCATGGGCGGGGCAGGAAGACCTCAAGATCGATATGGCATGGCTGGAGGGCACGCTGCGGAACACAATAGCCGCTGTCGACTGGAAGGCCGCGGCCGACGATGTCAGGCGCTTCCTGCGCCCAGCGGAGGCAAAGTCGCTGGAATTATGGAGCGACCGCTTCTTCCTCGCGAAACTTGCAAAGATGGTCGGGGAATGACTCTTTCGTCCGAAACTGTGGATCGGCATTGGCGTTGCAGTCATCCTGAGATCCATCTGCAATGATAGACGATCCCGCCAAAACCGACCGCCTTGTCGCGGAAATGGAAGCCTCGCTTCCATTGGAAACCAGGCTGTCGCCGAACGTCCAAAGCACCCTTGCGAAACAGTCGCCCGATTCTGCGATCCCGGACAGGTGCATGGTCACAAAAATCTTCTACATGGGCGAAGAGGGTGGGATAGTTTGTGGTCTGAATATCGGCGGACCGGACGCTAAAACCCCTTTCTTCGTCTCAATAACCCATCTTATATTCGACAGACGATGCCCCATATTCCGCCAGATTGAAGCCTATCAGCGGCACCGCGTCAAAAAACTCAAACAACAGCGCGCGCGAGATTACTGACGCCCGCATGATTGATCGAGCCTATCCGAATTCGTTATGCCCCTCACGGACACTGACACGCGCTCATTGCAGCGCGGCTAAGGCAGCGCCGCCAGCCGTTCGATAAACCGCTCTTTCCGAGCATGCCGCTCGCGGATTTCGTGAAGCCGCCGGTCGAATTCGGCCGCCGTACCTTGAGCTTCGGCAATGGCACGCAGATCGACAAGAAGGGCGGCGGCTTTGTCATAGCCGGGGGCGTTGCGGCGCTCGATTTCGGCTTCCACCTCCTGCCAGACGCTCGCGCCCCGTCGAGCAACGGCATCGATCCGGGCAAGACGCGCTTTCTCGGCTTCCTCCGCCTGCCGGCGGCGGTCGGCTGCAGCTTTCTCGGCGTTCGCGTGATCGCGAGCGAGGCGGATGGCGCGTGCGCGGGACCGCAATTCGCCAGCGGTTCGCGTACCATTGGGTAAACGGGCATGGTGCTCCCCCAGTCGTTTGCGAACCAGCGCGCGCAGCTCTGCGGCAATGTGAAAGTCACCGTCGAACAGGCGGGTGAGCAAATCCGTCTTTTCGCTATCAGTTATGGCCTCAATTACCTCTCTGGCGGCGGGCGATGTCGCCTTCATATCCATGGGGCGATCACCTGCGGCCTGCACGAGGTCGGGATTGATGCCGAAAAACTCTGCGAATGCTCCGAGCGCTCCTGTCAATGGTCCGAATCCCGGCATGGGTTCAATCTCGTCATCGCCCAGCTCTTCGCTCTCGATTGCTCCCAGCCACAGCAGATAAAAGAGCCGAAAGTCGCCCGCGAGGAGATCGGCCCGGAGTGGCGCCAGAGCCGCAAGCCAGCCGGAGCCATCATCCCAGTCTTCATCGAGTTTGACTTCGTCACGCGCGATATCAAGGATCAGCGCATCGCCCGCCGCCTGCAGCGTGGCCCAGTCGATTCCAAGCAGAAGCGGCTTGAGAAATCGCTGATCGACCAGCCTTTTCGGCAACCGGATCATCAGCCGCCGCGTTCCCCAGTTTGCCAGATAGAGATGAAGGTCGAACCAGCGTTTCATGAAATCGGCGGGATCGCCCTTCAGGTCACCCCATTCGTAGGAATTGGTGAAGCTTGTCGCGGTGATCCGAGCCCGCGTCGATATCGCCCGCAGAGCCTGGCGATCCATTCCGTCGAGAGGGCGATCGACCGCTTGGAATTCATAATATTGATATTCGCACATGCCCGATCACCCGTCTCCGCCGTCATGGACGACATCGATAGACGACCGGCCGCCCGCGATGGAAGGTCGGGAAGGCTTGAAACAGGATTTGAGGCGGTCATTTCTTGACGACGCGCTCATTCGGGCCGCTATCGTAATTACCTTGCCATACGAATCGGTGCTCGATCCTGTTAAGGGAGACGAGTCGGGGACATTAATGGCGACCGCATGACAGCCGAATTCAACATATTCGGGCCCGGCTTGCAGCGCTCGGAGCCGAGCATTCGGCTTAATGAGTGCGGGGTTTAACCTTGCAAATATGGAACTATAGTCCATAAATGCATGGATGATTGAGCGCCGCATTGCATTGAACTTGATCGAACGGCTGGACGAGACGCCAGCGGTCGCACTCCTTGGGCCGCGTCAGGTGGGCAAGACGACGCTCGCGCGGACGATCGGCGAGCAGCGACCATCGCTTTACCTCGACCTCGAATCCGATGCGGATCGGGCCCGGTTGACCGAACCGGAACTCTATCTCGCGCAGCATGAAGACAAACTCGTGATTCTCGATGAGGTTCACCGGCTGCCCGGTCTGTTTCAGATCTTGCGCGGTCTGATCGATGAAGGCAGGCGCAAGGGGCTCAGGACCGGGCGCTTCTTGCTGCTTGGCTCAGCCTCGCTGGACTTGCTGCGCCAGTCCGGGGAAAGCTTGGCGGGGCGGATCAGCTACCTCGAAATGGGACCGGTCGACGGATCGGAGGTTCCAGCAATTGAAATTCCGAAACTTTGGAACAGGGGCGGATTTCCCGACAGCCTTCTGGCTGCCGATGATCGTCGCAGCCAGCGTTGGCGGCAGGACTTCATCCGCACCTATCTGGAGCGCGATGTACCGATGCTCGGCCCCCGGATACCAGCCGAAACGCTTCGGCGCTTCTGGACCATGCTGGCCCATCACCAATCCGGCCTGCTCAATGCGGCGGAATTTGCCCGGTCGCTTGGCGTCGATGGCAAGACCGTTGCGTCCTATCTCGATCTCCTGGTTGATCTGCTGCTGGTCCGGCGCCTGGAGCCCTGGCATTCCAACGCTGGCAAACGACTGGTCAAGTCGCCCCGCGTCTACGTTCGTGACAGTGGCCTTGTTCATACATTGCTCGGTCTGACCACGCTCGAAGACGTGCTGGGACATCCCGTGGCGGGAGCGAGTTGGGAAGGCTTTGTGATCGAAACGCTGATCGCCGCCGTCCCGGAAGGAACGCAGGCCAACTTCTATCGCACTGCCGCCGGCGCCGAAATCGATTTGCTTCTGAGATCGCCCCGCGGTGAACTCTGGGCCATCGAGGTCAAGCGGAGCCTTACACCTTCGCTGGAGCGGGGTTTTCATCACGCATGCGCGGATCTGAAACCGCAAAGGCGCATCGTCGTCTATCCTGGGGCAGAGACCTATCCGCTAAGCCTTGGTGTAGAGGTCATGTCGCTGCAAAAGGCGAGCGCGGCCGTTGCGGAAGGCAACTGACAGGCCAGAAGACGATTCAGCCCTTCCTGCGCGCAATGGCATCCCAGGTCAGGTCAAATCGAGCGAGATATTTCCGCAATCTGTCCGCATCGTTCGTGCTTGCGCGCCTTTCGCGTGATGCGGAAAACAGCTTCCGGCCTGCATCGGACAGCGAGTGGCTGCTTCAGCAGGTCTCGACGACAAAACTCAACTGGATGCGATCGAACGGATCGACTTGCGACACGGTCTCAGCGCCCAAGAGAAATTCCAATCCATCGCTGGCCTGCCCGGTGCCTGACCATGACTGCTTCAAGCGCGCGATCTCCTTGGATACGCCATCGGCATCGATCCTTCCCTTGGGCGAAAATGTCGCCATGCGGGTGACACTGGCGGCAAGGTCGCGGAAGTTGCCGGGCCAGTGGGCTGTCGACGCGACCCTTCCGGCCTGGTCGCCCGTGAAATACTTCGGAACCTACTACGGGGAGAATGAGTCCAGGAGGCAGACTCGGCATCGATCACCGATGCCGTGCTGCTTGCCCGGGCTACCGATCCCGGGTCGC
>NZ_JCATID010000046.1:0-20002 GCF_059693745.1 Sphingobium sp. WR1
AGTCGAGGAAGGCGGCCATATTGTTCCCGAGGACAAGATCCGCACTCGTTATGCGCGCGGTGCACCGTTTATCCGAGCCGCAGTCCTGAAAGCGGATCGCGGTATGGTCCTTGACAATTCCAGCCTCAACCAACCACCGAGCCATTGCCTGACATTCGCGAACGGGCGCCTGATCTTCGCATTACCGCACCTACCTGGCTGGATCAGATCGGTTTATGAAACAGACCTTGATATCTAACGCCAAGTGCGAATGATGGTTGACTGCCGCCGACAAGTCAGACCTACGGAGATATCGACGTTTGTTTGAAACCTGCCGCTCATTCANCTAACGCCAAGTGCGAATGATGGTTGACTGCCGCCGACAAGTCAGACCTACGGAGATATCGACGTTTGTTTGAAACCTGCCGCTCATTCAACTTGAACGCGACGTCGCAATTCATATGACAAGCTTTTGGGCATGCGGGACATCTTCTCTCAAGATCCAGACGAAATGGCTCAGGGGTGGCTGCGCTGCCGCGCGCATACGGCGTTGCCAGAATCCCAATAGCGGGTTTCAACCGGCCAGAGCGCGGTTGCCTGCGCATTGATCAGCGCCTCCCGATTTGGCCTGTCCGGGAAGAAGCGCAGGCCAGTTCGTGCCTCGATCTGGGCGATCGATACGAGTTGGGGGCGGTGATCATAGATATGGTTCTGGGCCCGCGCCTGGTTGCAGTTCATCCAGGTCGCATTCGGAACGGCCTCTCCCTGCTCGTTCAGCTGGTTGGGCTGTTCGAAGACAAAGGCCAGCGTGTCGATGCCTGACGGGCTTTCATGGACA
Organism: Sphingobium sp. WR1; assembly: GCF_059693745.1. Taxonomy (NCBI): domain Bacteria; kingdom Pseudomonadati; phylum Pseudomonadota; class Alphaproteobacteria; order Sphingomonadales; family Sphingobiaceae; genus Sphingobium; species Sphingobium sp. WR1. The sequence goes on from NZ_JCATID010000046.1 coordinate 818, forward strand.
AGGATCTTGAAAAAGGCGTCGGGTATCTCGACCGGTAGTTCTCCAGGGTCGCCGATCGTCAGCCTAGGTGTAGCAGGATCGAAGATGGGCCCGGTTATCACCCAGACGCTGCGGTATTTATTGGAAACGGCGGCTGAATAATTCTCCAGATGCTGCCAGGGCCCCTGATTGAGGTCCTTGGCCTGAGGGGAGGCGTTCCAGAAATTATGTGTATTGCAGCTGGCCTGCGCGCTGATCCGTTGAGCATGATCGCTCATCGCCAGATGGCCCCGGTTCCAGATTTCGCCGGCGCCGCGATAGCTGTCATCGATCCTGCGGTTCGTCACGCCCTGGATGCTGTCGACAAGCGGCACAAGTTCCGGTGACGTGTACCAGCGGTTGGGCCGCCCGATCGAGACTGGCGGCTCGGCATAATCGCCATTCGCATCGGGAGCGACGCCACGAAGCTCGTAGGCGACAAATTGCGGGTTGAGGCGCGGGGCGTGCCGGACCTCTCCATCCTCTTCCCCTCCATCGTCGAAGGAGGAGTAATATGCGGTGAAGGTCTTGGTGAGGCTGCTCCCGGCCGGTGCGACCCGCCTATGATCATGATCGGTTGTGACAAGCGCCGGATAGGGCGAGACCGCGGCGTTGCTGCAAGGAAAGCTCTGCGCCATTGCGGGGGCAGCGATGCTGCCCAAGATGATGGCAATGACCCATGATCGCATATCGGCATACCCCTTTACCGCTATGTGCCTGGCACTGATTGCAGTCAGAAACCTGATCGAGCGACCATAGCATGTTCGTATCAGGCTGCCCCAACCAAATAGCGCGAAGCCCGCTTCCCATGCGCATGTAATCGGGCCATGGGGAGGCATGCGGAATATCGGACTTCTTGCCATCGCCCTCACTTTCGGGGCTTTTACCTCACCGGCAGGCTTGGGGGCCGATCGGCCACCAGGTTACCGGCGCAATCGCAGATGAAAATCTGAGCGGCGTCGCGCGCCAATGTGAAGATCCTGCTCGGAACAGAGAATCTGGCCGAGGCGGCAACCTCGCCCGATGACATGAAATCCGACCCGGCCGATTTCTGGCAGAAAAAGGCTGGCCCATGGCATTATATGACCGTCCGGGAGGGTGATGATAACAAGGGTTCAGATGCGCCGGCAGAAGGCGATGCCATGACAGCCCTCACGCGCTTCACAGCCACGCTGCGCGATCCCAGGGCGTCGCCTGACGACAAGCGTCTCGCCCTTCGCTTCATAGTCCATATTATTGGCGATCTTCACCAGCCTCTCCGTGCAGGTGGAGGAAATGATCGGGGGGCAATGATGTCAAGGTGAACTGGTTCGGTCGGTCGACCCACCTGCACTCGGTCTGGGACTCCGCCATGATCGAGCAGCGCTCGCTGTCCTATTCCGAACTGGCCGGCTGGCTCTCGCGGTCGATCACGCCTGCGCAGATCGTCGAATGGAATGACCGTGACCCTTCGGTCTGGCTCCATGAAAGCATCGCTCTGCGCAAGAGGCGTCACCTCAAGGTCTGTGCGCCAAACAACGATTTGACGGACATCATGAGAACATGGTTGTCAGACGGCCGCGCGCAGATACTGGTATAGGGTTTCGCGGCTGATACCCAGATCGCGGGCGATGATGGCCTTACGCTCGCCGGCTGCGACGCGGCGACGAAGTTCGGCAAGCTTTTCGGGGTCGTTTGCGGGAGGGGGCGAAATCCTAAGGATTTGGGCCAGTGATATTCGCCGGTGAGATTGATGTGCTCCCAGCCCAACGGCGAGACGTGAGTGAGGAGGTCGGGCGGAATGGCGACGCCGCTGGCAGCTCCGCTGTCGACGACTTCGCCGAGTTTCATCGTGTTCCAGTAGAGCCCTTGGGTGCGGCGTCCAACGTCCAGCTGATCCTGTCCGTGGTGGTCTCCGCACCGACAAGCATCAGCCGATGCTGGAGATTTCGCGGATCATGGTGCCGATGAGCTGACGAGCGCGCCGCGGGGCTCCGGTATTGAGGCATTCTGTTGAGTGTTGCCTATCTCAATGCCGGAGCCAGTGCGGGCGGGCGGCGAGGACATGACCTTGAGAAAACGTTCGAAACGTCGGCAACGGCTCATCGTTTTGGCGCCGTGCCACAACCTCGGCTCATCGAGTGTAGCGAGCGGCCTGCCGCAGAAGCGATGTTGCAACATGGAGGAGCGCGGAAACGTCGCCACGCGAACCCGAATAGACGTCAGTAGCGGTATTCGAGTGCGGCCGCATCGACATCAGGCGTTAGAAATTTGGGGCGGGTTCTAGCTGCCACCGACGGGTTGATTGTGACCCGAAGCGGCACAACTCAATAAGTTCCGCCGTTCACCCTGCATTTGAAACGATACGCGGCGCTTTTTGATAGGCGAATCACCCAAAGTTGCTAACAATTCGGAAGCGACCTGAAGGGCCCATGCAGCAATGTGGGGGCGTTCACACCTCTGATCGGCAGCCCATCGGTGGCCGATTTTTTGCCGACGCCCCATCGCTGTGCGAGAATCGAGGCAGGGAGGTGTGAGCAGCGGGCCGACCGCCAAGGACCACCGACCCTCGATCCGCCTCGTCCTCGTCGGTAAAGCTCGGAGCGAATGCGATGGGGTCAGGCTACTGCGGGTGCAACGTCGCGGTGGTCCTCGGGTAAAAAGAAGCGAACCTGCGCCTTGCCCTTGGCTTTCGAGACATAAAGCGCGGCATCGGCACAGGCGATGAGGCGTTCCATTTCGACACCGCATGTCGGCGCCAGCGCGATTCCGACGCTTACGGTGACGCTCATTTCGACACCGTCGATCACGTAGGGTTCGCTGAGTTGGCGGATGACCCGGCGGGCGAGCAGTTCGGCCTGATCCGGATGCTGTACGTCGGCCTGGACCAGAAGAAATTCGTCGCCGCCAAGCCGCGAGACCAGGTCGTTCGACCGCAGGGTCGCGTTGAGCCGCGCGGCCACTTCGAGCAACATCTTGTCACCTGCGGGATGACCGTAGCGGTCGTTGATCGCCTTGAAGCCGTCCAGGTCGAGATAGTGGACGGCCATCTGCTTCGCCGCTTCCTGGGAGGATCGGAGGCCGGCCTGAATACATTCGCGCAGCAGCAGGCGATTGGGCAAGCCGGTAAGCGGGTCGAAGCGCGCGAGTTTCGCCAGGTCGTGCTTGGTGGTGAGATGGTTCACCGCCGAGGCGTAGAGGTGCCTGACGGACCCCAGGCTCATGCCGGCGACCGTCAACAGCAGCAGCGCCTCGAACGCAAAGAACTCGGCATGAAACGGCTCGTCATATTCGCGGGCGGCATGCACCAGCATCGCGAGCGCAGTTGGGACGACGGCCAGGGCGAGCGCGATCACGCAGAGCCTGGGCCTGCCGGCGTTTCTCGAGACGATGCCGGCTCCGAAGGTGAAGACGAGGCTGATGGTGCTGATATGGAAGAGCGGCTCATGCGTGGTCAGCGCGCGAATGTTGAGGCCCGCGAGCAGGAGCGCGAACACATAGGTTCGGCGCGCATAGCGCGCCTCCCACCGTTCGAGATCCCTGATTGGCTGAGACGCTCCGCCGGCCCGATGATAAGCATTGATGACGAGGATGCGCGCAGCGGTGACGGCGACGGCGCTCAAGGTCAGGGCCGCAATGACGGCATCGTTCCATTTCAGGTAGATGAGCGTGCCCACGGCGATATAGAGGAGGCCGAAGCCGACGATCACGAACCGCATGGAAAAGAGCGTCGAGAGAAGATCGCGATAAACCGCGTAGGGCAGTTCGGAATTCGAACCGCCTTTGAGCGCTCCAAGCAGGAAGCGCAGCCAACCTCTCACCCCGACTTGATCCATGGCCAATGTTTCCATGAATAAGGTTAACGAAATTCTTCCGATGCGGTGAATTGAAGCGGTTGTTGATTGCCGCTGAGAAGTGACCCACGCATGGAGTGGGGCCCCGGTGTCGGACAGGTTTCAGGCCGCCGATTTGACCATGGATCCGGCGTGTAGCTCCTCAAACTCGACCGGGCTCAAATAGCCCAGAGCGGAATGCAGTGGGCGTCGATTGTAGACGCGGTCGATGAACGGTGGAAGATGGGTAGCGACCGATCTTGCGATTCTTCGTCTCGTCGGCAACGTCAAAGAGACTTCGATGTAGAAATCTCTCATTTTGCATCGGTGCGGTCCGCAGCACCGAGTCATCCGAAATCCCAGCCGGGATCATGGGCATCCCTGGCAATCACTCTCTCAGTCGGGTCATGGCTTCCCGTCCAGAAGAAAAATTGGCAATGGGACATGATGCATAGATCCACACTGCTCGCTGTTTCGCTGGCCCTGTCATCACCGGCCTATGCCTGGGGCCCTGTCGGCCACCGCATCACGGGAGCCATCGCCGATGAAAATCTGAGCGGCGTGGCCCGGGCCAATGTTCGCATTCTGCTGGGTACGGAAGATCTTGCCGAGGCCGCCACATGGCCTGATGACATGAAGTCCGACAAGGCGGATTTCTGGCAGAAGACGGCAAGCCAGTGGCATTATGTGACCGTCAAGGAAGGCGATGAGTATCGGCCATCCGATGCGCCGGACGGTGGCGATGCGATGACGGCGCTATCAAAATTCACCGCAGCCCTGCATGATCCCAAGGCGACGATTGAGGACAAGCGTCTGGCGCTGCGGTTCATCGTCCACATTATCGGAGATCTGCACCAACCCCTTCATGCTGGCGGCGGCACCGACCGGGGCGGCAACGACGTCAAGGTGACATGGTTCGGTCGCTCCACCAATCTCCACTCGGTGTGGGACTCGGCCATGATCGAGCAGCGCTCCCTGTCCTATTCCGAATATGCCGGCTGGCTCTCCCGATCGATTACGCCGGCGCAGGTGATCGCCTGGAGCGACGCCCGCCCGGCAGTCTGGCTTCGTGAGAGCATCGCCTTGCGCAAGATCGTCTATCCCTCCGATCCCGCCCTCTCATGGGATTATGCCTATCAGCATCGCGGTGAACTGGATGATCGCCTGAAGCGTGGTGGCGTCAGGATCGCGGCCTATCTAAATTGGGTGTTCGACGATCGTTCCGGGACCGAGCAATCGGGAAAGCGGAAATAGGATGCCCAGAGGTACGCGCCATGATTTGATCGGCGTGCTTCTCATGCGAGGCTCAAGTCCGATCCTGCGCATGGCAGATGGAGGGGAGTGGCGGCTGGACCTGTCTGGCCGCTATCGTCACCTTCTTGGCACTTGGGTGCAGGTGGCAGGGTGCCGTTCGGAGTTCGATATGCTGGACATCGAGACTATCAGGCCGGCATGACGATCACGGAGGAGCAGGTCATGCTGGGAGCGGCAATCATGCTCGTCAAGCGGCATGGCGATCAGGCTCCGGTGAGGGTGGCCGGGCGAATCGGCGAGCTTGCGGCCGAAGGTGACGAGATGGGTGTCGCCCTCTGGAAGGCGATCGCGGCTTATATGGACGATATCCTGCGCGCAGGCCCGATGCAGTAGATTGCGGCGCTGGCGCAGGCCGCGCCCGAACCGCCCTGGAACATAGACAGGGGCGGCTTTCAGCCACAAGGTGGGTCTTGCGCATATCCTTGATCAAAATGCCTAACTTGACCGCACGCATCATTCTTGTGACGGTGGCCCATGGCTACAGAAGTCGCGATTATACTGGATCGATTGATCGCTGAGCGCGGTGATACCTATGCCGGGGTTTCAGGCATGCTGGGCCGCAATTCCGCCTATATCCAGCAATTCATCAAGCGCGGCACGCCACGCAGGCTGGCCGAGGAAGACCGGCAGATCCTCGCACGCTATTTTGGCGTTCCAGAGGAGGTGCTTGGAGGCGGCAAGGAGGCGGCGGCGCATGTTCCCCTATCCGACAACGATGCGGTGACGACGACGGTAGCGCGCCTGTCGCTGGGCGCTTCGGCGGGCCACGGGACATTGGATGACGATCAACAGCCTGTCGATCGCGTTGCATTCGACGTCCGATGGCTTCGTCAACTCGGCATCGATGCCAGGACCGTGACCATCATACGGGTTGATGGCGAATCGATGATGCCCACGCTCAATCATGGGGACGACATCATGGTCGACCATGCCGACGGTTCCGGCCGGCTGCGCGACGGCATTTATGTGTTGCGGCTGGACGGAGCACTGATGGTCAAGCGGGTCGCTCTGGGACCGATGCGCGGCCGATTTTCCGTCCGGAGCGACAATCCCCTTTATCCCGACTGGAGCGATCTTGATCCGCAACTGGTTCAGATCGTGGGTCGCGTCATTTGGGCTGGGCGACGGCTTTAACCCTTGCGTGGTATTAACCACGGCATTGCATTGAGCGCAGGAAAATAGGAAAACTCCCTCGCAATTGGAGGGAGCCTATCGCATGCCGCAGCGTCTGGCAGAATTGACCGAACAACAAAAGCGCTGCCTCCGTTTTGTCCATCAGGGCCTGACCTCCAAGGAAATCGCTCTCAGGCTGACGACGACGCCTGGCGTCATCGACAACTATGTCCAGGCCGCCGTGCAGAAGCTTGGCGCGCTCAACCGCAGGGAAGCCGCGCGCCTCCTTGCGGCCATGGAAGAACCCGTGGTGCAGCAATTGCACCTGCAATCGGAACCTCTTGCCGAGCCGCCAAAATCCGCCACTCTGGATGTATCGCTGCCGGGGCCAGGGCGGGTGGCGATGCCTGGGATCCACAGGGGTGTGGCAGGTAAGATGGCAAGCCTCTGGATTGCGGTGTGGACCTGGTTGCTGCACCATATTGGAGGGCCGCCACATGATCTGAACAAGGCTGAAACGATCCGGTCCATCCTGTGGACCGCCCTGGCGACGACCGGCGTCCTCGCCTGCATCATCACCATCTCTGCGTGGCTGAACTACAAGGCCACCTGACCCTTCCCTGATATCGCCAACTCGAGAACGTGCGCGGCATCGTGCCTGCACGAAGGAGATTTCTCATGCCCAAATCGGAAGAAACGATACTGCCTCTCGACCGTGACCGCTTCCTGACCCTGACCCAAAGCATATTTGGCACCTATACGCATATCGATGCCGCCATGGCGCACACGCTTCGGCTGGCGGGCGATATGGTCGAAACCGCCGGTGAAATCGGCCTCGAACCCAATGTCAGCCAATCGCTGTTCAACGACCTGACAAACTGCCTCGGAACGATGCTCCTGTCGCGTCAGCAGTTTTTGAAGGTTCATCGCCGGACACATTCGATCCGCAAGCGCACCACCGTCGCCTGGGAAGGCTGTCCCTACACGATCGACGGCGAGCCGGCCACGTCGACGGGTGCGACCCATCTCAAGGCCGTAGCCTGAGTGGCTTGACGCGGAGCGGATTATCGTTTCCCACCCGTGGAATGATCGCCCTAAGCTACTCCATCGCGCTGTCGATAACCGCCATTTACGCGCTGTCTCATGGCGGTCGCGAAGGGCGGGCGATTGTCGCCATCATCGGGTTTCTGTTCGCTGTTTCCTTCATTCTCCAACATGCGTCAGACGATCCTGGCTTCACGATGGCAGCGAGCCTGGGCGTGGATCTGGTTTCCCTGGCGATGAAGATGGGACTTGCCTTGTCCAGCCGGCGACGCTGGCCCATCATCATCGCCGCTTTCCAGGTCAATTCCGTGGGTGCACAGATCGCCATTCTGCTCTCGCCGGCCTTCAAGCTGAACTTTCACATCCTGGCCTCGACCGTCTGGGCCATCCCCACACTTGCGGTGATCGTGACCGGCATATTCCTTGATCGCCGGTATGATCGCGCCATGACCGTTGAAGGAATTCGACGTGGAAAACTGGAATCCGCGACATGATGTAACGCAACCATCGTTCATGCGTCAGGCTCAGGTAAAGAGCCTGACCGCGCAGTTCGAAAAATGGATCAGCCATAACCTTCCCCCGCTAGCGCCGGACACCGGATCGGACTGGATCGGGTTTGCTGCCGACACCACTCCAGCACCGGTCAAGTCTGCCCCGGCCGCAACCGGCTCGGTCGATTTCTTCCGCAGGCTTCAAAAAGCCCGGTACCGCCGCGCGGAGTTCTTCGGAGGGGAGCTGTTTGTCGATCCGGCATGGGACATCATGATCGATCTCTACATCGCGGCTGCCGAGCACAAACATATCTCCGTCTCGAGTGCCTGTGTGGCATCTTGCGCTCCGCCCACCACCGCGCTTCGCTATCTGACGATCCTGACAAAAGCCGGCATCATCGTTCGTACAGCCGATGTCCGCGATGGCAGGCGATTCTTTGTCCGACTAAGCGATGAAGCCCGGCAGGCGATGACCGATTGGTTCGAATGCACCGGATTTGCCTGAAAGACACTGCGCTGTGGAGGGGCAAACTTGAGCGAACAGAATGAAAAAAATTGGACCAACCGGTCTTGGGAGCTTGAAATCAGCGATTAATGACTGGAAAGGCCGGTTGACCGGCAGCTACCATGATCTGCCTGAGGGATCAGGGCGAAGATTCGGGTCGCTATTCGCATCCCTCAACCGGTAAACCGCCAGCCGGCCTATGCACATTGATCAGGTTCGATCCCTTCGCGGCAAGCGGCCCCTTGCTCAATGTTTCGTGACCGACGACGGTGGTGTGTCACCCTCGAACGTCAAGGCGAGGGGCCAGAGCGCTGTCTTCGTGAAGAACCGCTCAGATCGGCCCTGGCGGGTCTCCTGCAACAAGCCGAGCCAGCACAGAGGCCGCAGGACATGCACATAGATCATCGACTTGAGCTGGCAGTCCTTTGCGTCGGCGCCCGTCAGTCTAGCGCAGAACTGCTGGTCCGTCATGCCTGAATGGGCCTCGAGGTTCACGGCGTTGAGGACCGAAACCCATTCGATCTCCAGCATGTCGTCATGCCCGGCGGCAAGAAGCAGGTGCTGGGCCAGGGTGATCCACAGGCTTCCTGGATACTCCAATAGGTTCTTGCCCATCCTGGTGATGTGCAGGAAGCCTTTACGGTGGCGGGCAAGCTTGGCGGCCAGCAACAGGTCATGCAGTACCACCAGCGGAGGAAAGTCGTGCTCGTTCAGGACCTTGTTGAGCGTATAAAGCTCATCGGTGGCATAGCCGGCCCAGTTGAACGCTTCGGCCGCCCAGGTAACGAAGTATCGCTTCAGGGCCCTGTTGGGGGTCAGGCCGATCGGACCGGTTTCGATGAGATAACGCAGGGTCAGGAGGGCGGCGCGATGCAAGGGCGAGAGCGCCAATTCCGGGGCGTCGGCGGCTGGGGCGCGAAACTCGATCATGATGGTCGAGGCTCTGCCCCACGATAGGCCTGGAAACAAGAGGAGCCGAGGCTGACGTCGTCACAGCGGCAGCGCTCGCCGGATTCAAAAGCGCCGGTGATCCTGACCGTCGACAGAGTCGCAGCTGCCGCGAAACGCATAGGGCGCGGTACCCTGGATGCTGATCTGCCCGCTCCGCCGGTTGATCGTGATGAGCGGCTTGTTGAGACCGTTCAGACGATATTTCGCCCGAATGATGTCCGGTCCCGTTGCGACATCGTAGAGATCCCACCAACCGTCGCTGCCCCGGCTGTTGATCGGCGGCACGAGCTTCCTTGGCAGACGGATGCGGCCACCGCCGGCCCAGAGCTGGATCATCAACGATGCGTCGAACTGCTGGCCGGTCATCTCGACCCGGTTGCCATAGTCGTAGCGATCGGTGCGGCTGTTCCATGACCAGCCATAGCGTGTCTCAACGCCGGGCCGTTGTCCGTCGCCGAAACAGACAAGGCCCAGATCGATCATGTTGCCGCCAACCTGATATCGGTCCCGCTGCTCGACATAGCTGGGCGACTGGCGCTGGGTCGAGGCGCTGCCGCCATAGCCCATGTCGGGGTGGTCGTCGCGATCCCGGGCAGGCCGATCATGGGCATCCTGACCGCTATGATGCCGGGCCTCGCGCTGGTTGCAATCAGCAGACGGCGTCGGAGTAATGGAGGCGTAACGGCCGTCCATGGTCGCCACGGTGACGCATTGATGCTCCGCGCCGTTCCACCAATAGGTGTAGCTGCGATCATCACCTTTCTCGCCCCGGATAAATTCATATCCCCGCGACTTCAGCGCCGTCTCGCCGCTCGCACCGCGTACTCCAACAAGATCACCAAGGCGCGAGGGCGTCTGCGCTTGAACTGCGCCTCCGAGTATTGCCAGGGTGAGTGAGGAAAGTACGGCTCTGGTTGCGGACATCAGGATACCCCCTACGCTCCAGTGACAAGCATCTGTTCACGTCAATGATGGCTTATGGTGATGGCACAAGGGCGTCCATCGTTATCGCCGACTGAAGGCCCACCGCCCGCTGACGAACCGGATGGTCGAGGATTTGCTGCGGCACGTACCGCCTTGGATGAAGCGCACAAATGCGATGAACCGAACGGTTTTCATTGTTCCCGAACGGTTTTATCGCTATATGAGGAGAGAACTCAAATAGGATACTCTTCATGGCCACTCTTGCCTCAATGCTATTGCCGATGGTCGACGATGCCGATCCGATGGTTCGTGGAGGCCTCGAGCAGCTGCTCGAGGAGTTCGGCAATGTTCCCGCGGAGGTCGTCGGCTTCGAAGCTGCGAACAAAAGCTTGCCGGAAATTCGCCGACGCGCCGAGGAGCATATACCCTCGTTGCTCACCAAGGGCGGCCGGGTACAGGCGCTGGCAAACGCGACTGTGGTGATTTCGGCGGCACAGCTACTCGAGATTTTCGGACGGGTGATCGAGACGGCGCAAAAGGACGCCCATGATCGTAAGCCCGCAGACGCGATCCTGAAAGAAATGATCGCGATCAAGGGCAAAGGTCGTTCGATCGGCATTGGTCTCGGCGCGGAGGAGGAAACTGTCGGCGGCTATATCCGGTTCTGATCCCGTATGGCACGCTATCTTCTGAGCTCGCGGACCGTTCTCGACATCATCCAGCGTAAGGGGCAGCCAGGCGAACTCTGGCTAGCTGACGCCGCGAGCCAGCATGGCGTCATCGCGCGCGACTTGTGTATCAGCGCGGTAACTCCCATGGCGATCCGGCGCGAGCTCAACAGACGCATCGCTCTCACCATCCTGGGGACATCCGATCTGGATTTCTCGCACGACGATCTTATCCAGATGGGACACAATGCCGAAGCGCTCTTTCGTGACTATGGCGCTGAGGACCGGATTGTACCGATCACTGCGGCGATCGCCTCGCGCTGGGGGGACCTCCTCGATCAGAAGATCGAATATGTCTATCCAGATGACGCGGTCGAGGCGATCGGCAGTGTCCAGAAGCTCGAGATCGCGACCGCGATCGTCGGTCGGAACGACATTTCATACGTCTATGTCGAACGCACGCAAAAGGCCCATGCCCGGCTTAACGGCCTCCTTGTTGCAGATCCGACTCATCCCATCGGAAAGAGTGCATGAACGCGGCGCTGCCGGACAACCGGCATCAGATCCTCTCCCTCACCGGCGGTGGCTATCGGGGCGTCTTCACCGCGTCCTTTCTTCGGCAGTGTGAGCAGCAATGGGGTGTGACTTGGCGTGATCGCTTCCAGCTGTTCGCTGGAACCTCGGTAGGCGCCCTGCTGGCGGCCGGACTCGCCGCAGGCTGCTCGGCCGACATGCTCGTGAAGGCCATGAAGACGCATGGGCCGACCATCTTCGCGCGTCGGCGCCTTGATGGGCCGCGCCGGTTGTTCGGCAGCGCTTCCTACAGCACAGAACCGTTACGGCAGGCCGCGAAAGCCGTCCTCGGCGCGGAGGCGGAAGTACGGCTGGACGATTTTGCGGGAAAGCTTGTCGTCACCGCCGTCAACTATTCACGCGGGAAAACTGAGATTTTCACTTCCGCTGGTCTTGCGGGCGCCGCCGCCTCGAAGATCAAGCTGGTCGATGCAATCCTCGCAAGCGCCGCCGCCCCGACCTTCTTCCCGTTCGTGAAGATCGCCCCTTACGAATACGCCGATGGCGGCCTCGTCGCCAATGCGCCCGACGTCGTGGCGCTGATCGAGGCCATGAGCCGCCAGCGCGCGGATCTCGACCGCAGCTACATGCTCTCCGTCGGGACGGCGAGTTGGAGTGAAGGTGTGCAGACTCGCAACGAACCCGGCAAGCCCGGTATCATCCAATCGCTCTGGGGGCGCCGTCTTGTCCAGACCACGATGGCCGCACAGGAAGATCTGGCTCTACAGCAGATTCGCGTTCTGATACGGGACCGCCATCTGCGGATCGATCGCGAGCCCGACATCGTAAGGGCTGCGGCGATTCGTTCGCTCGACAATGCGAGTCCGCAGGCATTCGATGCTCTTACCCAGCTCGCCGACGAGTGCTGGCAGGAGTGGCAGGATCACCAGGATCAGCAAGGGGACCACCGCCTGCGGGATTTCTTTGCGCGCTAGGCATTCCCTCATGCCTGGTGGCAACGAACTTGTTACTTGCCGAAGCACTGTCGAAACGCAATCGCCAACCGAGAGTGGAACCATCCGGGAGCAGTTTCTTCGCGTCATCCCACGGCAGCTTTTGCGGTTAATTCGGGATGCCAATTACTGTGGCCCTCGAGGTGGTGCCGGTTTTCTGGACAGGGTGTTAAGTTACTCTCGACCTGATGGATTGGTACGGGAATGAAGATGACGAGAAAACGCTACAGCCGCGGATTTCAAGGCGAAGGTCGCGCTGGAGGCGATCCGCGGTGACCTTACGCTGGCGGAGTTGGCCGCCAAGCATGGCGTACACCACACGATGATCGTGTCGTGGAAGCGGCACGCGATCGACGGGATGGCTGGCACCTTCTCTGGAGCCGGCGATGCGACCAAGGCTGGACACGACCGGTCGAACAAAATCTGTCTCCGCGAGCGCATCGCGCGATCCTGAAATGAAAAGCATGGGTATCTCGACCAGGGAGAGATGCTCGGCCCGTTCCATGCCCGGATTCCCGGCTGGGAGGAGAGGAAAACCCAGGAAAGCAAGGCCCCGGACGTCGGGCAGCGGCTGGTTCGCCTGGGTCTGCGATGTCATGCGTCCCCCGAAGGAGCGGCCGCCCGCGAACAAGGGGATATCCGGCGCCAACTGACCTGCTCGTTCCGCTGCCGCCCGCACGACGGCGTGTGCAAGCCTGGAGCCATCTGGACGTTTCGAGCCCTTTTCCATGTACGGAAATTGTTAGCAGAGCGTTGCAATGCCTCGTGCTGCAAGGCCTTGCGCATTCGATTCCATCCCCTTGTGCATCATGCCCGCGCCGGCCCCATGGGCAAAGTGATAGAGCGCTTTCGCTGCCGGAGGGTGCAGCATCAGGCCAGACACCGTATCTGTCCCAACTGCGATCGTGACGGTCTGCCGCTTCATCCGGCCCTGCCTCTCGATCATAAGATTTTCATTTTCTGCGACGACGATAAGCCAGAAACCATCGAATGGCAGTCCTCAGAGCAGCGCTCGCTTCTCTGCTGGCAAGGTGGCCTCAGGCTATGCAGGGTAGGGGACGGATTGCCACCCCCTACCGATTGGTATCAGGCAGAAGGATCGGCTTTGGTCTCAGCACCGAGGTGAGCGCCGGCCGCCGTCAGAGCTGCCTTCAAGGATTTGGGCTTCGACGAGGGCTTCGCCTTGGGCGAAGCCGCAGGCTTCTTCTCGGCCGGTGTGGATTTGGCGGCTGTGGGCGCGGATTTTGCTTCCGCTGCGCCCTGCGACTCCTTGGGGCCGGCAATCGACAGGCGAGTCCGCTTATCCTTCTTCGGTGCGGAAGCTTGGGCTGCCGGCTTGGGCGTTGCTTCAACGGATACCGCCGGGGTTGCCTTCATCTTGCCGGCCGACTTCTTCGTCGGGGCTGGGTCAGCCTTGGCCGAAACAGCGGGCGACGGAGTGCTGCTCGCCTTTGCGACATCAGGGCTTGCCGCCTCCGTCTCAGGAGCGACGGTCATAGCGGCTTTCTTGCCCAGACCCAGTTTCTGGGCAACGGCTCGCCGCGCATCGGAATAGCTTGCCGCCACCAGCGGATAATCCCTGGGCAATTTGTAGCGCTCACGATATTGTTCGGGCGTCAGATCGTGGGTCGCCAGATGGCGCTTCAGCGTCTTGTAAGGCTTGCCGTCGATGAGGCTTAGAATATGGTCGGGCGACGACAGGCTCTTGCGAATGGAAACTGCCGGCGCGAATGTTGGACTTGCGTTTTCATCGGTCACCGCAGCAGGAGTTTCGACAAGCGCGGCGCGGGTAGTCTTGATCAGATCTGCCAGGCCTTCGCTTGGAACCATATTGCGGGAAACATAGGCGCTCAAGAGCTGAACGGTGAGGGTGGTAATGTCAGTCTGCTTCTCTTCGGCCATAGCGCGATCCCATAACAAGTTAATATTGATGCTGTCTGCGTGCTAACGCATCAAATGTAAATATTGCCTGATGGTTGCGTGTGATAGTCGACATATGATTGTTCGATGATCGGTCCGGCTACTTCGATCCCCGATCTGGATCGGGCCATTGGCTGCAGCGCCCGCGCGTAACGCATCTCGCTGCGGCCTCCATGGACGCTGCACAATCCATTACTAGGAACTCCATGCCCGAGATCGATACGCGATCTGACCTCAAATCGCGTCTGGCAAGGAACTGAGAATTCCGGATTGATAGACCCCGGCCGATCATAATTCTGGTATCATCCGGCACAGACCATGGTCATGCACTCCGGTACGCCGCCGATGACAATATATTCGCCTGCATTTGCAGGAAGCCGTGACGCCCGACCAGCATGGCCTCGTTACGCAGGAAAAGCCGCGCCTAGTCGTCATTTCCGGCATAGGCCAACTGTCACCGAGCGAGTGCGATGCGCTGGTCCGGCTGATCTTACAATGGCCCGCGAACCTTGCCCGTGATCCTTTGTCCTGTCGAACGCGACGTTGTCCGGAAGATGGTGGCGGCTTCCAAAGAGCTTCGGCTGATCAACGAAACTCAGGAGCGCCGTGCTGTGCTAAGGGTGAATGGAAGGATCCTCGTGGCGAACAGCGCCGTGTCGGGGGTCGCCGTGTAGATGGGCCCGAGCCGGTCGAGTGCCCGTTCGATAGCTTCCAGCCCATGGGGCGTAAACCGAACCTCGACCCGTCGCCGATTGCGCATCGCCGCTTCCCTCACGATGATCCCGCTCATTTCCATTGTTTCCACTTTTCGCAGGGCTGTCGAGAGGGGGACATTGGCGAACATGCAGAGCGACAGGAGATAAGAGGGGCGCTCTTCCTGCGCGGCGAGAAAAAGCTCAAGCATCATGTCCCAGATCGGGTTCGGACACAGAGCGTAGCCCAAGCAGTCGCCCACGACCTTCCGTGACGCTATCAGCTTTCTGCATATGTCGACGCGTAAAAGCGGCATTGCCTGCATCGGGCTCACTCCGTTTTTGATGGACCAAAGGGGCGGCTGTTGGCCCGGCGATTTTATTACCAGGTCAGTTCTGCGCCGGTGGATAAGGTTTGCTTGCGAATTCTCGGGTTTCGCCGGAGCGTACCGGGATCGAATTCCACGTTTGACCTATTGGTGGCGACACGCACATCGATCTTGATGCGACGCAGTGTTCGGGGCCGCCACTCGGAAAGATCTGGAGGCCTTGCCTACCACCTGTGGGCGCGTGCCGTCATATCGTTCTGATTGGAACTTCGGGCCGACCTTTGATTACGAACGTCACCTCTGACGCGCAGGTGTGTTTACGGCAGAACGGCGAATTCCGACGCAGTCAATTTGATCGCCAGGAAGCGTCATAGTCGCGTTGGCGCAACCTTTCCTGATGGCGCCAGGTGGCAGCGATCAGCATCGATTGCGCCACCCAACTCCAGAAGCCGACAGCTTCGGCGTAAGCCGCCGGGACGATGTCAGGAACGATCGCCCGCGTCAGATGAATGATCACTTCTGCAAGCAACATTCCCGAGATCCAGAGCGGCCAGAACCTTGTGCTTCGGAACGAAAGGGCGAGAAATACTCCTAGCATCGCTGTGTCCACGCCCAATATGCCGGCCTCGAGATTATGGAACCGAATCTCTCCAGGCTGGACAAAGGCGATGCTCGCAAGAACCCCGAGCGCAAGGGTGACCGCCGCGATCTGTTCGGGACGGCCACCCCTTGCAAGGGCATAAAGCGAACTGATGATCAGAAGGCATACAAAGATCATTTGCCTGGTCATCATCTAAGGAGACGAAAAATGTTGCCGCTAGTCAATGGCCTGGCGCTGGCCGATTACGCGGCTCGCAAATGTCGGTCCGCTGCGGGCCGGGCTTCGGCGGCTACCTTGAACACGTCGCCATAGGCCTGTTCGCCGAGCCCCATGTCGTCGCTTGCCTGCTTGAGCCGGGCGTGGGTGGCAATGATCTCTTCGCGGGTTTTGGCCACAAGGACCACCGCCGCCGCCGAGGATCGAAAGGCATCCTGACCAATCGACGCGGCAAGCTTGCCTTCGAGCCGGGCGAGAGGAAGTGCGGCATTGAGCTCAGCGATCCGGGCGGCGGCGATGTCCAGGGCCTCTTCGGCGGCAAAGAGACGCTGCGCAACCGAATGCGCGATGACATGGCGTTGTTTGGGCATAAGGTCTCCTCCGCGCAGTCCAGCGGAATGCGCATATGTTGAAAACAGCGTTAAGGAGGTTCGTCTAGCGGCGGGCGAGACTGTCGAGCGCCGATAGGAACGAAGCGGCTGAGCCGGCCGAGAACAAGGCCAGGGAACTCATCACCGCAACGGCGATCAGGATATAGTAGATGGTCAGATCATTGCTCTGTCTCCGGCTAGAGCGGAGAGGCACAAGTCCAAGCAGGGCGTGGATCACGTTCATCAGGGTCGCCTCACCCTGCGATAGCGCCATCTCTTGCCCCGGCCTAGCTTGCTGCTCCGCGTCGTTATCGACCGGATCAGAGGGCACAATTTTCGCCGACGGCAACAGACCCAACGGCTGGGTACCCAAATTCTGGGGGGGAGGGGGCGCCCCGGCAAGCACGGCTTCATAGGCGCGGATGATCCGTGCCGCATCGTACCTGTCCATGTTTCCCAGGTGCCGGCGCGCCTTGATGATGTGCTTGTCCACGCTCCAGGCGGATATCCCGAGCAGCTTGCCGATCTTCTTGGAGGTGAAATTTTCGGCCACCAGCTTCATGCATTCGCGCTGCCGCTCCGAAATCAGCGGCAGCTTTGTCCGATAGGGTTCCAGTTCGGGCGGGAGTTGCTGTTCGGGCACGAGAGCTGCGACCTTCTGCCATGCCGGCCGCCGGAGCATCTTTGACAAGCAGGGCGACCAGTCCGTTGCGATAGGCAACAAGTGTCATAAAATTGACACGCAAAATCAATCGCCGCGGGAAGCTCTGTCCAGAAGGGTTGCACAGCCGCCAGCCAGCCGTTCGGTCGCAACGTCCGAGGCGTCCAGATCCTGTTGGCAGGGGGCAAGTGTGCCGGCGGGAGGGGAGGGGGAGCGGCGATCCGCCTTGAGCAAGGCATCGTCGCTTCTCGAAATGGGAACAAGCCGCCATGACCAGATGGGTTTCACACTTTTTCCGCTACGCGATCAGCATCTTCCGAACTTGCCGCATGGACAGCGACAATGATGTTCTGGAACATATGCGGGACCATATTCGCGCGGCCAAGTGTGTGCCGATCGAACCCGCGTGCATCGATTCGGCGGCGGGCCTGCAACCCGCGCATGGCTTGCCAAGCGGTCCGGATAACGGGGTTGCGACCGACCGCGTTCCGCGCGTGTACGTCGAGCCATCGAATCATGAGACGATCGATTTTGCAGCGCTGGCGGACCTTGCGCCATTGACCCGGCACATACTGGTCCTGCTGGTCCAATATCAAATGCCTTCAAAGGAGATTTCGCGGCGATTCGGGATCAGTCGTCGGAAGGTGAGGTGCCATTTGCGAAAGGCGATCAGGCAGATCGCGACGCATCAGGAAAGACGTGGGCCGTGAGCACTGACCTGGACAAGGCCGGCGCTGCCATTGTTTGCCGTCTCGGCGGTACCTGGGCCAATGGTGGAGGAATGTGCCGGTGCCCTGCGCACGCGGATCGAACCCCCAGTCTGTCGGTAAGGCGCGGGCGATCGGCGCTTCTCTTCAAATGCTTCGCCGGTTGCACCATTGCCGAAATCCTCCAGGCGCTACGGGCGCAGAGCCTCCCTGTCCCCCGGGACCCAGCCGCCCTGCCTTCCGGCCCTGCCGTGCCTGGTTGGCGGAGCGAAGCGGCATTGCGGCTTTGGCGCGCGGCCCAACCGCTCGATGGCACACCCGCCGAACTCTATCTGGCTTCCCGCAGGATCCGGATTTTCTCACCCGCGCTACGCTATCATCCCGCCACGCCGCTGGGCAGCGGGAGCAGCCTCCGCTTTCTGCCCGCGCTGATCGCCGCCGTTTCCGAGGGCCGGAATATTGTTGGCGTCCAGCGCAATTTCCTTCAGCTCAACGGGCGGCCCGCGCCATTTTTGAAGAACAAGCGAAGCCTGGGCGCATTGCGGGAAGGGGCCGTGCAGCTTTCGCGATCGGCTGGGATATTGGGCCTGGCCGAGGGCATTGAGAATGCCCTGTCTGCCTCCGTTCTGCTCGATATTCCGGTCTGGGCGGCCCTGGGCGCCGAGCGCTTCGCTCATGTTGCGATACCATCGGGTGTCAGTCGCCTTGTCCTGCTCGCCGACAATGATGGGGCCGGGCGCCGCGCAGCCCAGCGCGCTCGTGAAGCTTATGGCCGGGCTGGACGGGAATTGGCGACCATTTGGCCGCCGCAGCCCTTCAACGACTGGAACCAACTGCTGTTGGCAGGAGGGGAGGTGGAGCGGTGGAGGGTGCGGCTTGCGGCCTGATGGTCAGGGTGCGGCGCGCAACGGAGAATGTCCATGACACAGAAGCCACCAATCATTTTCGTTCCCGCCTCCAGGCTCACGGTTGCCCCGACAAACGTCCGCAAGCGGACCGATCCTGTCGCCGACGAAGAACTCAAGACCAGCATCCTCGCCAAGGGCGTCATCCAGAATCTGGTCGGCTTGGCCATCCCGCGCAAGAAGGGTGAATATAGGATCACCGCAGGTGGCCGCCGCCTCAAGCAAGTCCAGGCGCTGATCGAGGAGGGCAAGCTTGACGCCGATTATGCCGTTCCGGTCCTCGTGCTGGCCGACAAGAATGACGCTGTCGAAATCAGCCTCATCGAAAATTTGCGGCGCCTCAATATGTTAGGTCATGTTTCCAGAGTGTCCTTCGATAGGAAAGATTACAGAGCAGTGTGCTTGTTCCAGGCCGCC
>NZ_JCATID010000047.1:0-9174 GCF_059693745.1 Sphingobium sp. WR1
GCACGTCGTCGCCTTCGCATGCATCATGATGAAACAGGCGGCCTCAATCGCTGCAGGTTCATAACAGCCTCTAGGCGTGACCTGTCGGCCTTGGCGCTCCCGCAATGGTTTGGCGGTCAGGCGGACCCCGTCGGGGATTTACGAAAGACGTTCGGAGTGATTAGCTCATTCGCGAACTTGGACGAAGCCTGAGGGATATTTCATGACAGATAGTATCAGGAAAATTGGGTTCATCGGCCTCGGCAGCATGGGCGGCGATCAGGCGCGGGAGTTGGCCAAATTGCCGCTCGACCTGACTGTTTACGATGTATTTCCCGATGCGCTGGCGAAATTCGAGGGCCGCGCGAAGCTCGCCGCCTCCATAGCGGAGGTAGGCAAGGACGCCGACGCCGTCGGCATTTGTGTCCGGGACGACACGCAGGTGCTGGAATGTGTTGATGCGCTGCTGCCTGTAATGAAGCGGGGGGCGAGCCTGCTCATCCACAGCACGATCAAGCCCAAAACTGCACAGCAGATAGCCGAACGAGCTGCCACCGTGGGTGTCGATGTCATCGATGCGCCAGTTACGCGCACTGAAATGACCAAGAACGGCCCGTTCGTCTTTTGCATGACGGGTGGCGATGAATCCGTCGCCGCGCGCGTCCAGATTGTACTGGACGCCTTTTCGACGAACACGATGCATATCGGCCCGCTCGGATCGGCGATGGCCCTCAAGATCTGCAACAATCTCGTATCTTGGTGTGGTATCATGCTAGGTGTCGAAGTCGCCAATGTGGCGGAGGCGTCCGGCGTGCCGATGGACAAGCTGCTGACCGTGATGAAGCGCAACGGCAATCTCACCCCGCCCATGGCGGGTTTCATCGATTTTCGCAATAATCCGGGAGACGCCGCCCGTCGCGCCTTTTTCGCCAGCCAGGCCGGCATCGGCGAAAAGGACCTTGCGCTGGCCGAAGAGCTGGCGGCTGTTGCCGATGCCCCGTCGCCAATCACCAGCCATACCAAGACGCTGATCAAGAAAACGCTGCTCGCAATCTGTGAGAGCTAGATTGTCAAAAATTCGCAGAAAATAAGGTTTCGAGGACAAAGCTTTACGGGCGCGATTTTGTATTGATTATCCTACTACCCGCGACCTATCCTTTCTGATCCCAGGGCGAACTTGTAGTTGTGGTTATGCCGTCCAAGATTAAGGGGGTGCCTTCTCGAAGGGAAGAGCGTCAGTCCGATCGACGGCAGTTCATCATTGCCGTGGCTCGCCGATCCTTTCTGCAGGATGGCTATGCCCAGACTACCATGTCAGGAATAGCTGCAACGCTCGGTGGCTCAAAGAGCACCTTGTGGCGTTATTTTCCTTCGAAAGAAGAGCTGTTTACCGCCGTCCTTGACCAAGCAACCTCCGAGTATCACAAACGGCTTTGCTTGATACTTGATCCCTCTGAGGATGTCGCCACGGCGGTCGAACGCTTTTGCTTTAATTTCCTGAAAACGGTAACGTCGGCAGATGCCTTATCCTTATACCGATTGGTCGTAGGCGAGGGAGCCCGATTTCCGGAGATTGGTCAAATTTATCATGCCCGAGTACAGTCAGTTACCAACAAGATACTCGCCAATTATTTCGCCAAAGCCATGAGCTGTGGTTCATTACGCGAAGGCAACCCGCTAAGATTATCCCAGGCATTGAGAGGTCTTTGCATATCAAAAGTCGAGGATTTCTTGCTGTCTGGGGCAACCGAAATCTATCGCGATGAAGTTATTGATTCCGATGTGAATGAGGTACGGGATATTTTCCTCCGTGCCTTTGCTCGTAACTAATCGGCCTTCATCACACTCATGCTCAATTACTTCACCCCTGTATAACGTCCATTTGTTGGCCATCCTGTACTTACTGAATGGAGAAGAGTGAAGCATAATGAAAAAAAGCATTAAAGCCAGTCACGTGGTGATAGGGGTATCCATTGGGGTACCGTCGGCAAGGAGATGAATAATATGTAATAGTTTTAAATGGTTATTTGTTATTTTAAGGAGATGCCGGGCCCACCAACCATATCCGCCATCGCTTCCATACTATATGTATAAATTCTTATTTTATAATAGTTTATGCCAATGTCGGCCGGTACGTTTCAACGAATCGTGGGTGATTTGTGGGTGTGGACCTGCCAATCTGTGCGTAAAATGATGGTTGCAACGAACGGGCGATACGCCTGTTAGCCTTGTGTACTTGGCCCTGTCAGGCTTGCGAGCGCATTTTTAAATCGTGCCTTTGTTCACCGCGCTCGTGCTATCACGCACCACCAGAGCGTGGGGCAGCATCAATTGTGGTCGCGCACCGTCATTCTTCCGCCGGGAAGATGGATCCACGAGAATATCGACTGCTGCGGCCGCCATTTCTGCCTTTGGTTGACGAATGGTGGTAATTTGCGGCCAAGCTGCCCGCGACGATGCGGCGTCGTCGAAACCCGCGACAGACAGGCTTTGCGGCACAATTATGCCAAGTTTCATCGCGGTGATGAGCACACCCAGGGCCATGTCGTCGTTGCAGGCGAAGATCGCGCTGGGGCGATCGCGCCGGCTGAGCAGCGCATCTCCTATTTCCAGGCCGGAACGGAAACTGAAATCACCACGCAGCATCGCTGCTTCGTCGACCGCAACGCCTGCC
The DNA here is from genome assembly GCF_059693745.1 of Sphingobium sp. WR1. Lineage (NCBI taxonomy): Bacteria > Pseudomonadati > Pseudomonadota > Alphaproteobacteria > Sphingomonadales > Sphingobiaceae > Sphingobium > Sphingobium sp. WR1. Next base: position 2,654 of record NZ_JCATID010000047.1, read on the forward strand.
GTCGCCATCGCCAGGCGAAAGCCCTCCTCTCGCCGTGCGGATGCGCTGTGGTTGGGAGGGCCTTGGACAAAACCGATATGGCGATGCCCGAGACCGATCAAATACTCGGTCATTTCCCGCGCGGCGCCGTGATCGTCCATCCGCACAGCGCCCGATGCCGCCGGGTCGGCGGAAGGCGCGATCAGCACATGCTGCACGCCCGATTCGCGGAACAGGTCGATCAGTTCGGGCGCATCGCAAACAGGCGGGGCGATGATCGCGCCATCCAGCCGGAGGCTTGAGATGCTGGCGCGGACCTGATCCTGCCAACCGGGCTGCGCCAGATCGACGGGTTCGACCACCAGATGATAGCTGCGTTCCCGGCAGCGCAACAGCGCGCCATGCTGCACGTCGGCGGCATAGCCGGAAACCGGATCGTCGATGAAGAGGCCGAGGAGATAGGATCGGGAACTGGAGAGGCTGCGCGCGAAGGCGTTGGGACGGTAGTTGAGTTCGGCAACGACGCGCAGGACCGCCTCCCGGATTTGCGGCCGGACATGATCCTCGCCATTGATGACGCGCGAGACTGTCTTGGGCGACACGCCGGCGCGGGCGGCGACATCCTTGATTGTGACGATGCTCATGTGGGGATTTCCTGTGGCTGCGTGCAGATCGACGCGAACCAGGCAATGAAGAGATAACAGAGGGCGGGTAGGGCGAGCGAGGCCAGCAGCGTGGCGGCGTCGGCGATCGCGCCCGTCAGCACCGGCACGATCGCGCCGCCGACGACCGCCATGCACAGCCACATCGACGCGACCGGCGCCTCTCGCTCATCGGTCGGCAGGGCCAGCGTGTAGATGGTGGGATACATGATGGCGTTGCACAGGCCGACGGCGATGAGCGAGCCGGCTCCGGCAAGGCCGGGCAGCAGGATGGCGGCCATGGTGAGTCCGGCTGCGGCGATTGCGACGGCAAGCAGCAGCCGGGCTTCGGACACCCTGCGCATCGCCCACGCGCCGACGAAGCGGCCAATCATCGCGCCACCCCAATAGAGGCTGACCAACTGTCCCGCCAGAACCGGCGGGGCGGCAAGCCGGTCGGAACGCATCAGCACGGTGGGCAGCAGAGCGCCGATCGTGACTTCCGCACCGACATAGAGGAAGATCGCGCTGGTGCCCCAGAGCAGGCGGCGGGAGCGCATGACACGAAAAATTTCCCGCGTGGCGGCGAACTGGTCGTTGCTCTGTCCTTTCAGCAAGTCGCGATGGCGGAAATAGGCGAACGACAGCGCGCCGGTAACGGCCGCCGTCCCCATGAAGGGCAAGGTGGCGGCGAACGGACGGGCGGCGGTCGCGCCGAGATCGCGCAGCAACAGCGGCGCGCTGACGAGCGGGCCGAGCACGGTGCCCAAGGAATTGAAGCCCTGAAGCAGGGTCAGCCGCCCGGCCGCGCCGCGAAGCGGCCCGATCACCGCGACCATGGTGTTGGATGCGATCTGGAGATAGGTCTGCCCCGCCGAAATCAGCAGCAGCGCGCCCAGCACCATGGCGAAGGACAGGGCGGTCTGCGCCATCGTCAGCGTCAGGCAGCCGATCGTCATGACGGTCAGGCCGGCGACGATTGCGCGCATGTAGCCGGCTCTTATGATTGCCGCCGTGATTGGCAGGGCGAAGAGCATATAGCTGGAATGAAAGGCGAGTTGCACCAGCAGCGCGCCCTTATAGTCGAGGTTCAGCAGCAGCTTGAGCTGAGGCACGAGCAGACTGACCGACGAGGTCAGAAACCCCCCGATGAAAAATAGGCCAACCGCCAGCCGGAACAGCCGGTGGGCGACGCGCTCATGATCGTCGGATAGCAGGGATGACGTAGCGGTAACCATGAAGAAATAGCTGATGAGGGAATCTTAATGAAACAGGCGGGAGGAGGAAAGCCTGTCTGTCGGGTTCCGACATCGATGTCAATTTTATGTTGACATCGTTGTCAATCGTAAGCCAAGAGATGACCCACAGACCATTTGGTCCAGGGAGAGAGATGATGAAAAGCTTCGCGCTGGCCGCAAGCACTGCGCTTGCGTCCGCAACCCTATGGATGACGCCCGCCTTCGCACAGGACGCCGCCGCAACACCGCAGGCGGCACAGCCGGATTATGGCAGCGACATCATCGTCACCGCGACACGTCGCGAAACCACGCTGCAATCGACGCCGATCGCCGTGTCGGCCTTCGGTCAGGCGCAGCTCGACCGGCAGCAGGTGAAGGATGTCACCGACCTCGCCCGGTTCGTGCCCTCGCTCCAGTTCAACCAGCAGGGCGACCAGTCCGCCGTGCTGCTGACGCTGCGCGGCATCGGCAATGACAGCGCCTATACCGAAGTCGCGGACCCGGAAGTCGCCATCTATGTCGACGGCATCTATTCGCCGCGCGCGCAAGGTGCATCGGTGCTGATGTACGACATGGAGCGCGTGGAAGTGCTGCGCGGTCCGCAGGGCACGCTGTTCGGCCGCAATGCCACCGTGGGTGCGCTCAGCCTGATATCCGCGAAACCCAAGCTGGGTGAATTTGAAGGCAATGTCGAAGTCGTCGCCGGCAATTATGACCGACTGGGCGTGCGCGGTGCGATCAACATTCCCGCTACCGACACGCTGGCCTTCCGCGTCGCCTTCGTCACTGACCGGCATGACGGATATGCCGATTTCCAGCCTGCGCCCGATGTGCCCGGCATCAATCGCTCGGCGTTCGTCACCAGCGGCAAGAAATATTATGCCGCCGACCAGCAGTCGGGGCGCGTGTCGATGCTGTGGCAGCCGAGCAATCGATTCAGCTGGAACCTGTCGGCCGAAGGTTTCCTCGACAATGGTGCGCCGGTCATTGGCCTGCTCCAGACGCCGCGGGCCGGGACCAAGCGCTGGTCGACGCTCAGCGATACTGCCCCCGATACCGACCGCTATTCGGTCGCCGTGCGCAGCACCATGAACTACGACATCACCGACGGCATCCAGCTAAGCTATATCGCCGGCTGGTCGCGGATCGGCGGGTCGACCCAGACGGACGCCGATGCGGGCGCCCTGCCCCCGACCGGTGAGGTGGATGCGAACGGCAATGACCTGCCGCTGGGCGCCTTCGGCGAGAACCGCACTTTGTCGTCGCGCTATGATTTCCAGAGCCATGAAATCCAGTTGAAATCGTCGGGCGAGCAGATGATCGACTGGATTTTGGGCGCCTATTACAGCCACGAAAAGAACCGCATCCGCTTCGACATCGACCAGCGCAACGGCTATCGCGACGGCACCTTCAGCTGGGCGGGCAGCTTCATCCAGGCCAATCGCCAGATCGACAGTCGCGCGGTCTTCGGCCAGGCGGTATGGCATGTCACCGACGCGCTGCGCGTGACAGGCGGTCTGCGCTACACGTCCGACAAGAAGCAGGACATTGGCGGCCGCAACGTGACCTTCTCTGGCGAAGGCTGTTCCGATGCCGACAGGCTGCCCGGCGGCGCCTGCACCGGCGGAATCTTCGGCGCCTATCCGGGCGCGACCGCGGAGGAATTGGCTGCGTTGCTGCCGGGCTTCTCCATTTCCAGCAACGATGTGAAGGGCAAGTGGGACAAGTTGACCTATCTGGCCCGCGTCGACGCCGACCTGGCGGAAGACATACTGGGCTATGCCAGCATCAGCACCGGCTTCAAGTCGGGCAACATCCAGGACAATGCCGGCCTCACCGATCCCGAAACGCTCACCAACTATGAAGTGGGCCTGAAATCCCGCTTCCTCGACCGTCGTGTCACGCTGAACCTTGCGGCCTATTACAGCGACTTCAAGGGCTATCAGGTAAACCAGGCCGTCACGTTCCGCGACGATGCGGGCAATGTCGTGCGCACCCAGATGATCACGCAGAACGCCGAGGGCGCGAAGGCCTATGGCCTGGAAGCAGAGTTGGTCGCCAACTTCACTGACAATGACCGTCTGCAATTTTCCGGCACCATCCAGAAGACCAAGCTGGATGAACTCCAGAGCGTGGACGGGCGCCTCTATGACGGCGGCAAGCTGTCGTCGGTGGCGGAGCTGAAGGGCAATGAACTGGCGCACGCGCCGCGCTTCTCCGGCACCGTCAGTTACGAGCATGATTTCGAGCTGGCGAGCGGCGCGAAGATCACGCCGCGCTTCACCACCCATTATGAGACGAAGAGCTGGCTTAGCTATTTCAACGGCGACGCCAATCCTTTCGTCAACCCCAACGATCCGGCGGACAACATGCCCGATCGCGGCACCAATGGCACCGACTGGGACCGGCAGAAGGCATATTTCCGGTCCGACGCGTCGATCCGCTTCGTTTCGCCGGACCAGAAATATTCCGTCGAAGCCTTCGTCCAGAATATCGAGAATGGGAAGATCCGCACCGGCACGGGCGCCCAGGGCGCGCCGCGTTACGATCCGGTGTTCCTGTCGAACCTCCAGCCGCCACGCACCTGGGGCGTCCGCGCCCGCGCCAATTTCTAAGAGCGCCGGCGAAGGAGAAGCGTGAGATGACGACCGACATTCCCTCCCCCGGTCGGATCGTCATTCCTGGCGGCGGTACGGCCGGATGGCCGTCCGCCGCCATATTGTTCCGGCTGCCCGGCGTGACGCTGGTGAAATCCCGCGACATCGGCATCATGGACGTGGGGGTAGGGCTATTCCCGAACGTAGCTTCCGCGTCCGGCGCTATCATCGCTCATCTTCCCGACCATTGCGCGCTGCTTGATCAAATGTGCGCGCGGCAACCTTCTGCAAGAGTATCCTGATGCCCCGCAAATTGCTGATCACCGCTCTGTTGCTCTGCTCGTCCGGCCTGGCCCAAGCGCAGACCGCGCCGTCCCTGCCGGCCGCCGGCGCGGGAAGCAATCGCGCGCTTCCGGCGGAGGCGCGGGCGAAGGCGCTGGTCGCGGCGATGACGCGGGAGGAAAAGCTGGCGATCATCCACGGCTATTTCCCGCCCATGGCAAAGCCGGCCCAGCCCATCGCCATGATCCCGTCGGCCGGTCATATCCCCGGCGTCCCGCGCCTCGGCATTCCGACGCTGCGTGAAAGCGACGCGAGCCTGGGCGTCGCCAATCAGGTGGAACAGCGCAAGGGCGATACGGCGACGGCGCTCCCCGCCGGTCTTGCGACAGCCGCCACCTTCAATCCGGCCATCGCCTATGCGGGCGGTGCGATGATCGGGGCGGAAGCGCGGGCCAAGACCTTCAACGTCCTGCTTGCGGGCGGCGTCAACCTGACGCGCGATCCGTGGAACGGGCGCAATTTCGAATATCTGGGCGAAGACCCACTGCTCGCGGGCGTGATGGCGGGCGAGCATATCAGGGGCGTGCAGAGCGCGCACATCGTTTCCACCATCAAGCATTTTGCGCTCAATGCGCAGGAAACGGGGCGCACCGTACTGGATGCGCGGATCGACAGGGCGGCGCTGCGCGAAAGCGACCTGCTGGCCTTCCAAATCGCGACCGAGATCGGCGATCCGGCCTCCGTCATGTGCGCCTATAACAAGGTGAATGGCGACTATGCCTGCGAGAATGACTGGCTGCTCAACACGGTCCTGAAAAAGGACTGGGGCTACAAGGGCTGGGTCATGTCGGACTGGGGCGCGGTCCATTCGACCGAAAAAGCGGCGCTGGGCGGGCTAGACCAGGAATCCGGGCAGGAACTGGACGACGCCATCCATTTCGGCAAGCCGTTCGAGGACGCCGTGAAAGCCGGCCGTATCCCCATGGCACGGCTCGACAACATGGTGGAACGTATCCTCTACGGCGTGATCGCCAGCGGGCTGATGGACGATCCCGTGCCGGAAAGCCCGCATCAGATCGACTATGCGGCACATGCCGATGTCACCCAGCGGGCAGCGGAGGAAGGCATCGTCCTCCTCAAGAATGATGCCGGCCTTCTCCCCCTTGCCAAAAGCGCGCGCAGGATCGTCCTGATCGGCGGCCATGCCGATGTTGGTGTATTGTCAGGCGGAGGCTCGTCTCAGGTTCGTTCGGTCGGCGGCGCACCGGTCGAAATCCCGCTGACGAAGGGGGCGGCGGCATCCTTTGCGCGCATGACTTGGCACGCTTCCTCACCGCTGAATGCGATCCGCGCGCTCGTGCCGCAGGCTGAGGTCAGCTATGTCGACGGCAGCGATCCCAAGGCAGCGGCAGACGCCGCGCGCCGCGCCGATATCGCCATCGTCTTCGGCTGGCAATGGCAGACCGAGGCGCAGGACCCCACCGACATGCGCCTGCCCGACAATCAGGACGCGCTGATCGATACGGTCGCCTCCGCCAACGCCAGGACCATCGTCGTGCTGGAAACCGGCGGGCCGGTCGAAATGCCTTGGATCGGCAAGGTGCCGACACTTTTGCAAGCCTGGTATCCCGGCCAGCGCGGCGGTGAAGCGATCGCCAACATCCTGTTCGGCGATGTCGCGCCTTCCGGTCGCCTGCCGATCACCTTCCCGGCGCGCGCGGACCAGGCCGCGCGCGCCGAGCCGGCGGGTCTCGCCGAACTGCAAGCGGCCGAAGCCCGCCGGA
>NZ_JCATID010000047.1:9208-19432 GCF_059693745.1 Sphingobium sp. WR1
GCGCGCGGACCAGGCCGCGCGCGCCGAGCCGGCGGGTCTCGCCGAACTGCAAGCGGCCGAAGCCCGCCGGACTGCGGGCGACACGACCAATTACGGCATGACCGGCGGCGTTGCGCCCTTCGCCGTCGATTATGCGGAAGGCGCGGAGGTCGGCTATCGCTGGTATGCGATGAAGGGCAGGAAGCCGCTGTTCCCGTTCGGCTATGGTCTCACTTACACCAGCTTTTCCTATGCCAATCTCACGGTGCAGGACGGCGCTTCGCTGACTGTCAGCTTCGACGTCGCCAATGAAGGCAATCGAGCCGGGGCCGACGTTCCGCAGCTTTATGTGCAGGCGAAAGGAAGCGCGGGCGTGTCCAACTGGCGGCTGGCCGGCTTCGACAAGTTCCACTTGTCCCCCGGTGAAACCCGGCGCATCAGCATGACCGTCGATCCCCGCCTGATCGCCCGTTTCGAAGAGGGCAGGGGATGGCGGCTCGATGGCGGCAGCTATGCGCTGGCGATCGGCCACCATGCGGGCGACGCAACGCTCAAGGGCGTGGCGAAACTCGATCCGCTCAGCCTCAAGCCCTGACCAGAACCGCGCGACTTTCAGGAGACCGCATGACCTTCCGCCTCTCGCTCGTGTCCATGCCCGCTCTCACGGCGGTCCTGCTCGCCGCCTCGGCAGCGGCGCAGCAACCCGCCGCTTCGATCGCGCGCCCCGAACTCTGGCCGCGTGTCGACGCCCGGCCGAAGCGCGACCCTGCCGTCGAACGACGGGTCGACGCTTTGATGAAAGCCATGTCGATCGAGGACAAGGTCGGTCAGATCATCCAGGTCGACATCGGCTCCATCACCCCGGCCGACGTGCGGACCTACAAGATCGGATCGGTCCTGAACGGAGGCAACAGCGGCCCTTATGGCGACGAATATGCCTCGCCAGCCAAATGGCTCCAGCTGGCTGACGAATTTTACGACGCCTCCTTGGCGCGGAACGACAAGGGGCCGAAGATCCCGATCATCTGGGGCACCGACTCCGTCCACGGCAACAATAATATCGTCGGCGCGACGCTCTTTCCGCACAATATCGGCCTCGGTGCCGCGCGTGATCGCGACCTGATCCGGGAAATCGGGCGGGTGACGGCGCTGGAAACGGCGGCGGCGGGCCTCGACTGGACCTTCGCCCCGACGCTGGCCGTGGTCCAGGACGACCGTTGGGGCCGCACCTATGAAAGCTATTCGGAAGAGCCACAGATCGCCGCGGACTATGCCGGCGCGATGATCGAAGGCGTGCAGGGCAGGGTGGGCACGAAGGATTTTCTCGCGCCCGATCATCTGGTCGCCACGACCAAGCATTTCCTGGGCGATGGTGGCACCGGCGGTCGCGACCAGGGGGATACGCGCGTTTCGGAAGAAGTGCTGCGCGATGTGCATCTGGGCGGCTACCCCGCCGCGATCGAGGCGGGCACGCAATCGGTCATGGCCAGCTTCTCCAGCTGGAATGGAGAGAAGATGAGCGGCAACCGTTCGCTGCTGACCGGCGTGCTGAAGGATCGCATGGGCTTCGACGGCTTCGTCGTCGGGGACTGGAACAGCCATGGCCAGGTGCCGGGCTGCTCCAACGAGGACTGCCCGCAGGCGATCAATGCGGGGCTGGATATGTTCATGTATTCCGGGCCGGGCTGGAAGCAGCTCTACGACAACACGCTGCGGGAGGCGAAGGACGGAACAATCCCGATGGCGCGGCTGGACGATGCGGTGCGGCGTATTTTGCGCGTCAAGATCCGAGCCGGCACGTTTGACCGGGGCCGCCCCTCCGCCCGCGCCTATGCGGGCAAGTTCGACGTCATCGGCTCCGCCGATCACCGCGCCATCGCCCGCCGCGCGGTGCGGGAGTCGCTGGTGTTGTTGAAGAATGAAGGCATCCTGCCGTTGAAGCCCAACACCGACATTCTCGTCGCGGGCGAGGCGGCCGACAGCATCAGCCAGCAGGCGGGCGGCTGGTCGATCACCTGGCAGGGGATCGACCTTCCCAATTCCGCCTTTCCCAACGCCCAGTCGATCTGGAAGGGGATAGAGGAGACGGTGAAGGCGGGCGGTGGCGTAGCGCGCTATGCCCCGGACGGCCATTTCACGCGGAAGCCGGATGTGGCGATCGTCGTCTTCGGGGAAAAGCCCTATGCCGAGTTCAAGGGCGATGTGCCCAATCTGGAATATAGCCCCGACGACAAGCGGGACCTGGAGATGCTGCGGCGCTTCAAGGCGGCGGGCGTGCCGGTGGTGGCGGTTTTCCTGTCGGGTCGTCCGCTGTGGGTGAATGCGGAACTCAATGCGTCAGATGCCTTCGTCGCAGCTTTCCTGCCCGGCAGCGAGGGCGGCGGTGTGGCCGATCTGCTCTTCGCCGGGGCGGACGGGAAGCCGCGGAATGATTTTCGGGGGAAACTTGGTTTTTCCTGGCCCAAACGGCCGGATCAATATGTGCTGAATCGCCGGGACGCGAATTATGATCCGCTTTTCCCCTTCGGCTATGGCCTCAGCTATGCCCAGCCCGGCAAGATAGGACGGTTGGACGAAAACCGCCCCGCCGGCATGGCGGCGGCGACGCCCGGCACCTTCTACGGGCGGGGCCAGATGCCTCCCGGTTGGGTCATCGAGGCCGACGGCGTTACTCAGAGTAGCGTCGACCGCCGCGCGCAGGAGGACAGCCGCCGTTTCGTCTGGAAGCAAGCGGGGCAAGTGGCGCTGGTCGCACCGCGCCCGCTCGACCTTTCCCGCGAAAGTAATGGAGAGATCAGCCTGGTGGTGGAATATCGGCTGGATGCAAAGCCTGCGGGCCGGGCGACTATCGGCTTGCGAAGCGGCGGAAAGACCTTTGAACTACCCGTTAGCGGCGCCCTGTCGACCGCCGTGCCGGGGAAATGGGCCCAGTTCGTCCTTCCGCTCCAATGTTTCGCGGCGCGCGGCGCAGACATGCGCACGGTCACGGCTCCGTTCGTGCTGCGGTCCGGGGGAACGGCCGACATCACCATATCCGACGTCAGGCTCGACTATGTCAGCGTGCCGATGAATGCTTGTGGCGACGCACGGTAAACCGATCGGCTCCAGAGCCTCGCTCGTTCAAGGCATGTGTCGAAGCTGTCGCGACTGACAGCCTCGTCCGGCTGGCGAGGATGGTGAACCGGCTATGCGCAGCCGCGAACCTGCCCCGGAAGCCGGCGCCGCTTCATAGTCCAGCTACGCCGACACACAGGCCAATGACCCGGATCATTTGCGTAAGCCCCTGCAATAGCTGAAGCGATTTCTCACCGATCGGCGCGTTCGGGAGGTAGCTCGCTCAATGATAGAAAATGCGTCTTGGCGCCGGAAACCTAGAAGGTTTTCCCTGCTAATCAGGTGATGGGCAATTGGAACAATCCGAGCCGTCGCCTGATATGGGAGGGAGCCAGAAAGATGAATACATCGCAGTTTCGCGGCCTGTTGCCGCGCGATCACGGCTTGGCGTCACTTATCGCGATCGCCGCTTGCGCGGCAGCGAGCCCGGTGATCGCGCAGGAAGATACGAAGGCCAAACCGGCGGATCAGACCACTAATTATGGCGAGATCATAGTCACTGCCCAATTGCGCGAGCAGGCGCTGTCAGACGTCCCGATTTCGGTACAGGCCCTTAGCGAGGCCCGCATCAACACTGAAGTTATCCTCGACACGCCGCAGCTCGTTCGGGCGTCGCCTTCGGTCGGCTATACTGACGGATTTTCATCGAATTCAACCGGATTTACGGTGCGTGGCATCAGTTCGCAAGCCGCCGAGGGCGGGTTGCAGCAGAGCACGGCAATGGTCATCGACGGTGTGCCGGTCGCACGGGCCGGCGAGTTTCTGAACGACCTTGCCGACATCGAGCGTGTGGAAATCCTGCGAGGCCCGCAAGGTACGCTGTTCGGAAAGAATGCGACTGCCGGCATCGTCAGCATCGTTACGCGCCGCCCTACCGATGTCTTTGAAGGCCAGGGTCAGTTCGGCGTTACGACTGACGAGGAATATATGGTCCGGGGCATGTTGAATGTGCCCCTGTCGGATAACGCGCGTTTCCGCGTGAACGGCTTTTACAGGAACCTTTCGCCTCTCCTGAAAAATGACGGGCCGGGGAATGATCTGCTAGGTTATGAGAATTACGGCTTTGCGGCGAAGCTTGACCTCGATCTTGGCGAAACGGTGAATCTTCTCATCGGCGGAGACTATCGCCGCACGTCGGGCACGTTCGGCCAGGGGATCAACATCGTGCCGAGCACGGGCATCGGCGCCGCGCAGATCGCCATTCTCGGCTTCACACCGCGGCGGGGTGTCGCGCGGGTCAATACCAATGGCGATCAGTTCAACCATGCGGAGGGATATAGCGCCACCGCGGAACTTGGCTGGAGGGTCAACGACGATATCAAGATCACCTCGATCACCGGCTTCCGCAATTTCGAGAACGACAATGCCAATGACGTCGACGGGACAACCGCCGGCGCCCAGGAAGGACGCGGCTTCACGCCCAATCCGACCTTCTATCCCGTGCTTCACATGACGCAACGTGAACCGCGCCAGCCGCAGGCGGTGCGCTATCTTTCGCAGGAACTGCGGCTCAATTACGCCGGGGATCGCTTCGATATCGTCGGCGGCCTGTTTTACCAGACGCTGCGCGACAAGGGATCGGGCGAGGTTCCGTTCATGTTCAGCGGCGCCTATCTCGGCAGGGGGGCTGATCAGTTCAATACGCTTTATGCCAGCTTCGGTTCGGTTCAATATCGCATTCAGGATGACACCGCGGCGATATTCGGCGACGTGTCGTTCAAGGCGACCGACCAGATCACGCTTTTCGGCGGCGTGCGCTTCACGCACGAAACGATCAGTTCCACCTTCAGCAAGCAGAATTACTTCGCGCAGATCACCGACAATGCAGGCAATATCCTGACCAATCCGGCCAATGGGCGTCCGGTGCTCGATCCGATCGCGGGGCGCTTTAACCTGACGCCCACGTCGACCGACGGCTATGAGCTTTCGCGTGTGACCAACAATGTGTCGGGCCGTTTCGGCATTCAGTGGCAGCCGACCGACGATCTCAACTTCTATGCCTCCTATAATCGGGGCTATAAGGGGGCGGCGGTCGACGTGTCGCGCGGTGCGACCGCTCCCGATCCGGCGACCGGCTATTCCCCCATCCTCGCGCCTGAAATCGGCCAAAGCTATGAAGCGGGCGCGAAGCTTCAACTTTTCGACCGGCGGCTGTCGATAAACCTCAATGTCTACAGCGAGAAGATCAGCAACCTGCAGCAGTCCGTCGTCCTTCCCGATACCTCCACGCGTCTTTTCAACGCCGGTTCGGTGCGCACCGACGGTGTCGAGGCCGACTTCCAGGCGCGCCTGACCGATGGACTCAGCATCGATGGTGCCTTGGCTTATACAAATCCACGCTATGCCGGCGACGTGTTCGTTCGCTATTGCGCGGCGCCGGCCGCGGGCGCGAGCTGTCAAAACTACAATATAAATGGCGCCCAGGCGGTATTTTCCTACAAGTGGCGCTGGAATATCGGCGCGACCTATCGCAACGACCTGGGCTCCTCGCCGCTGAACATTACCGGACGTGTCGGTTTTGACTGGTATGATGATACGCCGATGCGCGTGGGTCGGGATCCACTGACACGCGAGCCGTCGCGCGGAATGCTCGATGCCTCGTTGACGCTCGCCTCCGACAATGAGCGCTGGGAGTTCCAGATCTATGGCAAGAATCTGACCAACGAATTTTACTACACGACATTGTTCGAAGTCGACAACGTCATCTCGCGGTTGGCCGGCGCATTGCCCCGGGACTATCGTCGATATGGCGGCGTACGACTGAAGGTCAAGTTCTGATGCGGATCGCTCCGCCGCTTCTGGCGGCGGCGGAGCGATCGTTCGATGAACAAAGGGATGCCTTATGTGGCGAGAACGGTTCGATTCAGTCTATGTCGCCGGCGAGTGGGTCAAACCCGCAAATGAGCGCGCGCCGGTCCTCAACCCCGCTACCGAGGAAGTGATCGGGCTCGCCCCCTGGGCTGGCATGGCCGAAATGGATGCCGCGATCGGCGCTGCGCGTGACGCCTTCGATCGCGGCCCGTGGCCGCGCATGTCACCGGGCGAGCGCGGCCAGATTTTGCGGGCGCTCCACAAGGCCCTCGAAACGCGAAAGGGCGAAATCATAGAGCTGCTGATCCGGGAGGCGGGCGCCATCCAGGCCCTGGCGACGGACATGCAGTGCGCGCAGCCGCTGCAAGCGATGTTGCACACCATCGATCTGGGCGAGCGATATCGGGACATGCCGCTTCCGATCGGCAATTCGCCTGACCAGAGCGGCGGACAGAGCTTCTCGGGCGGGGTGATCCGGCGCGAGCCCGCCGGTGTCGTGGGCGCGATCACGCCCTACAACTTCCCCTTCTTGCTCAATCTCCAGAAGCTGGTTCCGGCGCTCATCACGGGCAACACGGTGGTGTTGAAGCCTTCTCCCTTCACGCCGCTTTCAGCCCTGGTGATTGCGGAGGCAGTCGCCGAGGCCGGCCTGCCCAGGGGCGTCGTCAACATCCTTCCGGGGGGCACGGATATCGGCGAGTTGCTGACTACCGATCCGCGCGTCGATCTTGTGACCTTTACCGGATCGGACGCCACGGGGATACTGATCGCGCGGCAGAGCGCGGGAACGCTCAAGCGCGTGCATCTGGAACTTGGCGGCAAGTCCGCGCATGTCGTCAGGGGCGATGCGCATCTGGAGGATGCCGCCCGGCACGGGATGCGCTTCATCCTGCATTGCGGGCAGGGGTGCTCGCTGCCCACCCGCCACATCGTCCATAATTCGGTTCGGAAGCGCTATGTCGAGATCCTGGCGGATCATGTGGCAAAGGTGAAGGTTGGCGATCCGGCCGATCCGTCCAGCACCATGGGGCCACTGATCCGGGAGACCCAGCGGGCGAGAGCCGAGCGTTTCGTCCGGGAAGGGCTGGATTCAGGCGCCAGGCTGGTCACAGGCGGCAAGCGTCCGGCGGCATTCTCAAAGGGCTTCTTCTTCGAACCGACGATCTTTGACGATGTCGACAATGCGAGCAGCCTGGCCCAGGAAGAGGTCTTTGGTCCCGTGGTCGCCGTCATCGGCTTCGACACCGATGAAGAGGCGATCCGCCTGGCCAATGACTCGCGCTTCGGCCTCGCCGGCAATGTGTTCTCGGCGGACTTGACCGCAGCCTTCAATATCGCGGCCGCGATGCGGACGGGGACGGTGCGCATCAACGGTGGCGGGGGGCCGCCGGGGCTGTCCGCGCCGCCGTCCGGCGGATTCAAATATTCCGGCATCGGCCGCGAACATGGTGAGGAAGGGCTCAATGCCTTCACCGAACTGAAGGCATTGTCATTCCGGCAGTCACGCTGAAGGAGAGTCGACTGAAATGTCCGATAATATCTGGTCCTATGAGGGCAAACGCTGCGTCATCGCCGGATGCGCTTCGGGAATGGGCCTGGCCACGGCGCGCGAACTGCTCCGGCTTGGCGCCGAACTCCACGGCGCCGATATCCGTCCGCCGGAGCTTCCGCTCGCTTCGTTTCATACTGTCGACCTGCGTGACGCGCAGTCCATCGATGCTGTCGTCGACGCCATTGGGGGGGAAGTCGATGCGATGTTCGGTTGCGCCGGTATGCCCAATAATATCGATGCGCCGGTCGAGGTGATGAAGGTCAACTATGTCGGCACCCGGCATTGGACGGAGCGCTGGATCCCCCGCATGAAACGCGGCGGCGCCATTGCGCTCATCACTTCGGCGGGCGGGTTCCTGTATCGCGACAAGCTGGAGGTTCTGGGCGATCTGCTGGCGATCGGGGACTTCGCCGAAGCGGTGCGGTGGTGCGAAGACAATCGCGATCTGCTGGGCGACGGCTACCGTTTTTCGAAGGAGGCGACCACCCCCTATGTCGTGCGGCGGAGCACGAGCCTTGTCCGGGAGCGAGGCGTTCGCATCAATTGCACGATGCCCGGTCCGACCGCGACGCCGATGATGGAAAGCTTCGAAAAGCTGATGAAGGACCGGCTCGAAAAGGCGGCTCAGCCGATCGGCCGGTTTTCGACGCCGGAGGAGCAGGCCTATCCGCTCGTCTTCCTGAACTCTGAGGCGGCAAAGTTTGTAAACGGCGTCAATCTGGCCGTGGATGGAGGTTATACCGGCGGCTATCTGGCCGGAACGATTGAATAGGCGATGTTTCGATGAAGGTAGCCGGGCTTTCATTCATGAATAGCCGGCCCGATCGCTCTGAATGACCGTTTCGTCAGGCACATTCGAGCGCCATATTGGCCAATGCTCTGGGAGGTGCGTATTTCTGCACATCATGTAGCTGATGGAATCGGTCGAGGACTTTCTCCAAGGGGATGGCTGACACTATGCATCCTCACGACATTTGGCCTTCTTTCCTTTTTGGACAAGATCATTTTTGCGCTTCTGATCAATCCGATGGGAAGCGACCTCAATCTCTCGGACGTCCAGATCGGCATCATTCAGGGCCTTGCCTTCTCGGCCTTCTATTGCGGCGGCACATTGATCGTCGGAGCCGCACTCGACCGCTATTCGCCGCGGCTTTTCCTGTTTTTCCTTTCAATGCTATGGTCGTTTTGCGCCGCAGCTTCAGGCCTCGCCGCCGGTTTCATCTCCATGTTCGTCGCCCGGGCGGGGGTCGGACTCGGTGAATCGGTGGTCAGTCCGGTTGCCTATAGCGTCATTGCGCGCTCCATGCCGCGGGACCAGCTTGCTTTCGCCACGGGCGTCTTTTCCACGGGAAACAACATTGGCGGCGTGGTTGCGATGATTTTCGGCGGTGCGATCATCACCCGCATCACGGCGACGGACGGTTTGACCTTGCCCCTCCTTGGCCATCTGGCGCCCTGGCAGGCGGCCTTCATCGTGACCGGCTTACCCGGCGTCTTCATTGCGTTCCTCGCATTTCTCCTGCCCAGGCTTTCCCGAGCGCAAGCCGCGACGCCCGCCGAACAGGACAAGAGCCGTCCCGCTGGCTTCGGCCGGTTCGTGTTGTCGAATTTTCGGCTGGTGGCATGTTATCTCGGCGCAGCGTCGCTGTTCGCGCTGTGCGCCTATGCCATGATCTCGTGGAGCGCAGCCTATGCTGAGCGGGCATTCCAGTGGCCCGCGTCCAAGGTCGGCATCGTGCTCGGCGCCGGCCTCGCCGCGGGCGGGTTCGCCAATGTACTCTGGGGATCGGTCGCGGATCGTGTCCGCCGTGCGGGTGTTCCCGAGGGCCTCTACGTCGTTTACTTCTGCACCGCTGCGCTCGGCATCCCGTTCACGATCATTGCCTTCACGACCTCCTCGGAATGGGTTTTTATCATCTTCAATACCTTGGCATGGATTTTCCTGTGCGGCCTCGGGGCTTTCCCCGCTGCGCAGCAATTGTTCACGCCGCCAGAGTTCATTGGTCGGATGTCGGGCGTCCAAACCTTTACCTACGGCCTGCTCGCAATCGGCCTCGCCCCCGTGCTCGTTTCGCTGCTCACCCAATATGTCTATGGCGATCCAGCAAAGGTCGGTTATTCTATCGCCACGACGGTCGCGGGTTGCGGTGGTCTTGCCTGCATCCTGCTGATCGTCGGACGCAAGCCATTTCGGGAAGCTGTCGAGCGAGAAGATCGTCGGCGCGACCTGGCTCAATAGTTTAGGTGTTCAGTCTCTGTCTTTGACGGTTATTGCCCAGCGGCGATGGAGGGATGAGCTATGGCCTCCATCAGAGTCATCGCTATTTAGGCTCCGGACGAGCCAATCCGGCATAATTCTTCTCTCTCTCTATTTTTTGCATGCGTTGCATAACCACTGCCGGGCGGGCGTTGTCATGGCCGGAAAGCCGCCAAAGAAAGGTGGCTGCATGAAGGGGGATGGGATGAGGAAAAACTCTCCGGTTTTCATGCGCGGATGCGCCACCCATGCGGCCGGCGACATCGCCGGCAAGCGCCTGCTCCGCAGCAACACATCTTGTGGATCCCGAACATCCTATCGATCGGACGTTCCCGTCAGCCATGGAGTGAAACGAATGCCCGTTCCGCACTTTACACGCTTGCGAAGCCCCTTCACCCGGGCGATCACGCTCGTCGCGGCGATGTTTGCCTCGGTTGCGCCCGCCCAGCAGACACAGCAGGCGAGCACCACGGTCGACCCCGATGGCACGCTGAACATCCCGGCCCACAAG
>NZ_JCATID010000048.1:0-16861 GCF_059693745.1 Sphingobium sp. WR1
ATAGCCGCGTCGCCTAGGCGTTCGCTGATTGTTCGCCCTTAGCGTTGTCTGGCGTACCTTCCACGCTATGCCCTCTAGCCCGCTCTGGTTGAAGACTTAACCGACCAGCGCCTTCACGCCGGGCAGTTCCTTGCCTTCCATCCATTCGAGGAAGGCGCCGCCGGCAGTCGAAACGAAGCTGAAATCGGCAGCTACGCCCGCATGGTTGAGCGCCGCGACCGTATCGCCGCCGCCCGCTACGGAAGTCAGCTGCCCTTCCTTGGTCAGCGCCGCCGCCGTCTTGGCCAGCGCCACGGTCGCCGCGTCGAAAGGAGCCATCTCGAACGCGCCAAGCGGGCCGTTCCACACCAGGGTGCGGCAATTTTTGAGCGCGTCGCCCAATGCCTCGACCGCGGCGGGGCCAACGTCCAGGATCATCTCGTCCTCGGCCACCTCATGCACATTGCAGGTGCGGACAGAGGGCGGATTGGCCGCAAATTCCTTCGCCACCACCACGTCATAGGGCAGATGGATGGTGCAGCCGGCGGCGTCGGCCTTGTCGAAGATCGCCTCCGCCGTCGACGCCAGATCCTTTTCGCACAGCGACTTGCCGACATCGACGCCGCGGGCATGGAGGAAGGTGTTGGCCATGCCGCCGCCGATGATCAGATGATCGACCTTGGCCACCAGATTGTTGAGCACGTCGAGCTTGGTCGACACCTTGGCGCCGCCCACAACCGCCGCGACCGGCTTCACCGGCTCGCCGAGCGCCGCTTGCAGCGCGTCCAGTTCCTTTTCCATCGAACGGCCGGCAAAGGCGGGCAGCTTGTGCGCCAGACCTTCGGTCGAGGCATGGGCACGGTGCGCGGCGGAGAAGGCGTCGTTGACATAGAGGTCGCCGATCGCCGCCATCGCCTCGACCAGCGCCGGGTCGTTCTTTTCCTCGCCGGCATGGAAGCGCGTATTTTCCAGGATCGCGATGTCTCCGGGACGCATCACCTTGATGCCGTCGACCGCGGCTTCGCCCTGACAATCCGGGATGAACTGGACTTCGCGGCCCAGCACCTGGGTCAGCGGGCGCGTGATCTTCGACAGCGAATATTCCGGGTTCTTCTGTCCCTTGGGGCGACCGAAATGAGCCAGGATCAGCACCTTGGCACCACGATCGGCCAGTTCCAGCACGGTCGGCATCGCTGCGCGCAGGCGGGTGTCGTCGCTGACCGAACCGTCCTGCATCGGCACGTTCAGATCCTCGCGCACCAGCACCACCTTGCCGGTGATGTCGCCCATGTCGTCGAGTGTCTTGAACGGCTTGGCCATGGTCGCTCCTAAATTTTGAATATCAGCAGAAAAACCCCGCCGGATCGGTCCGGCGGGGTCGGGAAGGTTTAGAGGAACTTCGCCACGACACCGGTGGTGTCGATCATGCGGTTCGAGAAGCCCCATTCATTGTCGTACCAGCTGAGCACGCGGACCAGCTTGCCTTCGATGACAGCCGTTTCCAGGCTGTCGACGGTCGAGCTGCGCGCGTCGCCATTATAGTCGATCGACACCAGCGGCTCGTCCGAATAACCGAGCACGCTCTTGAGCGGGCCGGATTCCGACGCGGCCTTCAGCAGGCCGTTGACTTCCTCGACCGTTGTGTCGCGGCTGGGGATGAACTTCAGGTCGACGACCGAGACGTTCGGGGTCGGCACGCGGACCGACGATCCGTCCAGCTTGCCCTTGAGCGCGGGCAGAACCTCGCCCACGGCGCGGGCGGCGCCGGTGGTGGTCGGGATCATCGACAGGGCGGCGGCGCGGGCGCGGCGCATATCCTTGTGGATCTGGTCCAGCGTATTCTGGTCGTTGGTGTAGCTGTGGATCGTGGTCATGAAGCCGCGCTCGATGCCGATCGCGTCATGCAGCACCTTCGCCAGCGGGGCGAGGCAGTTGGTGGTGCAGCTCGCGTTGGAGATCACCACGTCATCGGCGGTCAGCGTGTCATGGTTGACACCGAACACGACAGTCTTGTCGACATTGGTGCCCGGAGCCGAGATGACGACGCGCTTGGCGCCGGCGGTCAGGTGGGCGCTGGCCTTGTCCTTGGTGGTGAAGATGCCGGTGCATTCCAGCGCGATTTCGACGCCCAGTTCGGCGTGCGGCAGGTTGGCGGGATCGCGCTCCGCCGTCACCTTGATCTTCTTGCCGTCGACGACCAGGAAATCGCCGTCGACGCCGACGTTGCCGGCCCAGTTGCCATGGACCGAGTCCCGCTTGAACAACAGGGCATTGGCCTGCGCATCGCCCAGATCGTTGATGCTGACCAGTTCCAGATCATGGTCCGTGCGCGACAGGATTGCGCGCGCCACCAGCCGGCCGATGCGTCCGAAACCGTTAATTGCTACTTTCGTTGCCACTGCACTAGCCTCCTGGGATGTGGTTGTCGGTTCAGTTACTGTTGAGAGCGGCCGCAACCTGCGGCGCGATCTTGGCGGCGGTCAGGCCGAAATGGTCGTAGAGCGCTTCCGCCGGGGCCGACGCGCCGAAGCTGTCGATGCCGAAG
This sequence comes from Sphingobium sp. WR1, assembly GCF_059693745.1. Lineage (NCBI taxonomy): Bacteria > Pseudomonadati > Pseudomonadota > Alphaproteobacteria > Sphingomonadales > Sphingobiaceae > Sphingobium > Sphingobium sp. WR1. Next base: position 2,525 of record NZ_JCATID010000048.1, read on the forward strand.
CGCAGACCGGCGATGCCAGTATAGCGCTCCCAGCCGAAGGTCGTGCCCGCCTCGATCGACACGCGCAGCACATGATGCGGCAGCAGATCGTCCTTGTAGGACTGCGGCTGCGCCTCGAAATGCGCGAAGCTGGGCATGGACACGACGTCGGCGCCGATGCCCTGTTCTTCCAGCGCCTTGGCGGTGGCGACGGCAATCTCGACCTCGGAACCGGTGGCGATCAGCACCACATGGCGCTCGGCCGTTGCGGCCACCAGGCGATAGGCGCCCCTGGCCGACAGATTCTCACCCGCCTTTTCCGTGCGCAGTTGCGGCAGATTCTGGCGGGTCAGCGCCAGCACCGACGGGCCGGTCGCGTCCTTGAGCGCCAGTTCCCAGCATTCCGCAGTCTCGACGATGTCGGCCGGGCGATAGACGTCAAGATTCGGGATCATGCGCAGAGACATGACATGCTCGATCGGCTGGTGGGTCGGGCCGTCTTCGCCGAGGCCGATGCTGTCATGGGTCAGGACATGGATAACGCGCTGCTGCTGGAGCGCGGCAAGCCGGATGCCGCCGCGCATATAGTCGGAAAAGACCAGGAAAGTGCCGCCATAGGGGATCACGCCGCCATGCAGCGCCATGCCGTTCATCGCGCAGGCCATGCCGAATTCGCGAATGCCATAATAGACATAGCGGCCCGCATAATCGTCCCTGGTCAACGGGCAGGTCGACTTGGTCTTGGTGTTGTTGGAGCCGGTGAGGTCGGCCGAGCCGCCCAGCGTCTCGGGCAGCAGGTCATTGATCGCGCCCAGCGCCAGCTCGCTGGCCTTGCGGGTCGCGACCTTCTGCGGATTGGCGATCAGACTGTCGATATAGGCGTCGAGCGAGAAGTCGGCAGGCAATTCACCGGCCATGCGGCGAGAAAATTCCGCGCTCTTTTCGTTGCTTACAAGACGATTTTCCCAAGCAGCGCGAACATCGGCGCCCTTGGCGCCGATCGCCTTCCACGCATCGGCAATGTCGGCCGGGATGACGAAGGGTTCGGCCGTCCAGCCGAGAAATTCGCGCGCGGCGGCGACTTCCGCCTCGCCCAGCGCGGAGCCGTGGACGCCCGAGGTGCCCACCTTGTTCGGCGCGCCATAGCCGATCTTGGTGGCGCAGGCGACGATCGAGGGACGCGGATCGGCAACCGCCTCGTCCAGCGCGCGGCGCACGTCGGCGACGTCATGGCCGTCGCACGACACGACATGCCAGCCGGTCGCGGCATAGCGGGCCAGCACATCCTCGCTGCTCGACAGATCGACCGCGCCGTCGATGGTGATCTTGTTGTCGTCCCACAGCACGATCAGGCGGCCGAGATTCAGGTGCCCGGCCAGGCCGATCGCTTCATGGTTGATGCCTTCCATCAGGCAGCCGTCGCCCGCGATCACCCAGGTGCGGTGGTCGACCAGATCGTCGCCGAACTGCGCGTTCAGGTGACGCTCGGCAATCGCCATACCGACCGCGGTGGCCAGACCCGAACCGAGGGGACCGGTGGTCGCCTCAACGCCCGCCAGTTCGAAATTCTCCGGGTGGCCGGCGCAGGGGCTGTGCAACTGGCGGAAGTTGGCGATGTCCTCGATCGTCGGCTTGGCATAGCCGGTCAGGTGCAGCAGCGCATAGATCAGCATCGAACCATGACCGGCCGACAGCACGAAACGGTCGCGATCGGCCCATTTGGGCTGGGTCGGATCGAACTTCAGATAGTCTCCGAACAGGACCGTCGCCACGTCCGCCATGCCCATCGGCATACCCGGATGGCCGCTGTTGGCGGCCTGCACGGCGTCCATGGATAGCGCCCGGATGGCGTTGGCGAGCGACTTTTCGGAAACGGTCATACTGGGCGGGCGTCTTTCCTGAACAGGCATAGATGACGGCCCGCACGCTTGCGGGCGAGTCGAGTTGGCGCCTCCTTTGTCGCGTCAAGCCCCATGCGTCAACCATCGCAGGGGGCAAAGCCGCGTCGAACCGCCCTTTCCCGGCTTCCACGTGCGCACGGCTTTCGCTATGGGTGAGTCATGGCTAGCGAGCGCATGATGCAGGCGATCGGCACGCTGGAGCGTGCTGTGAGCCGGCTCGAACAGGAAGTGGCCGACATTGTCGCGGCCGCGCATTCCCCGTCCACACCCGGCATAGACGTGCCCGCAGCCCATGCGGCGCTGCGGTCGCTCGACGAGCTGATCGAGGATATCAGGGGACGGACTCATGGCTGACACGACGCTCCATATCGCCGGACGGCATTATGATGTCGTCGTGCGCGACGGGGAGGAACAGCATCTCGCCCGTCTGGCCAAGATGATCGAAGAGAAAGCCCGCATGGCGCAGCGCTCCACGCCGGGCCTAACGGAAGTGCGCACGCTGCTGTTCGCCGCGCTGTTTCTGGCGGACGAACTCAACGACCTGCGGCGCGAAATGGCGGGCCGGCAGGAGGCGCTGGCGCTGGAGGCCGACGACGAAGCGGCCGCCCGCGCGGTCGAGGCGCTCGCCGCGCGGATAGAAAAGCTGCGCGACGGGCTTGCCGCACCCGCAGCAAGCGCCTAGATTGGCAGTGACGGGCACTGCGCGGCACGAGCTTTAGCGAACATCCCTGAGGCGATAATCACATCCACGGGGGCTGTCCCTGGGCGGGCTCTGGCCCGATCTATATGGTTCCCACCTGACGTTGAGGCGTCAGTGGATTTTCCAGCAAACGACCGAGGCGGTCCCGTCACCCTTCCAGCCGCTTGAAAAGGCTCATGATGAGCGACGATTCGCCTGCCGCCGACAAGACGACATTGCGCGCCATCGCCCGGCAGCGGCGGCGCGGTTTCGTCGCCACGCTCGATCCGCTGGCGCACCGGCTCGCGTTCAAGGTTCTTCCCTCTCCGCTTGCCCGCCATCTGGCCAAAGCGCAGATCGTCGCGCTCTATATGGGGCTGGATGACGAGGCGCCTGCCCAGCGGCTTGCAGCGCAACTGCAGGCCATGGGCAAGAGCATCGCACTCCCGCGCGTGATCGATCGCATCGGCGGCATGGACTTTCTGGCATGGCGGCCCGAGGACCAGCTTGTCCCCGGCCCGTTCCGCACCAGCCATCCCGAACCCAAGAGCGCCCCCGTCGCGCCCGACGCCATCATTGCGCCGCTGGTCGGGTTCGATCGCGCCATGACCCGCCTGGGCCAGGGCGGCGGCTATTATGACCGCGCTTTCGCCCGCTTTCCCGACGCGCTGCGCATCGGCATCGCCTGGTCGGCGCAGGAATTTGACCAACTGCCGGCCGACCCCTGGGATTTGCCGCTGCACGCCATCCTGACCGAAGTCGAACTGATCGAGGGGCCGGAACTATGAGCATCGACCCGCGCCATTATCATCAGCCCAGTTGGCGCAAGCCGGTGGGGATGCTGAGCATCATCGGACTGATCCTGCTCTGGGCCGTGCTGGTCGCCAGCCTCTCCGGCCCGATCGGCGCGCTGCCGATGTGGGTGCAGGTCCCGGTCTATGTCGTGCTGGGGATCGTCTGGATCTGGATATTGCCGCTCCGGCGCCTGCTCGTCTGGATGGAGACGGGACGCTGGCGGCGCGGTTAACCCGTGACAAGTCCTTCGCGAATCACTATCAACCCGTTGAGATAGCGTAACGGAACGCCCCGCCTGTGCGCGGGCATCCGCGCTGCCGGACGGAGTGCGACGCCATGACGATCGTGCCATCGCTGTTCCTCATGCGCCCGGCGCGCGCCTTTCCCGTCCGCGCTTTCCCTTTTCCCTATCGAGCGGCGCCACCCCGCTTCACACATCGACGTCGTTGGTGGCACGGACCCACTGGCACAGGAGACGGTGATGGTTGGATTGGGTAAAAGACTTTTCGCTGAAGCAATGGGGACATTCTGGCTGGTTTTCGGCGGTTGCGGCAGCGCGGTGCTGGCCGCCGCCTTCCCGGACGTGGGCATCGGCCTGCTGGGCGTCAGCCTGGCCTTCGGGCTGACGGTGCTGACCATGGCCTATTCGATCGGCCATATTTCCGGCTGTCATCTCAATCCGGCGGTCACGATCGGCCTGTGGGCGGGCGGACGCTTTCCAGTCCGCGACATCGCACCCTATATCGTCGCGCAGGTCGTGGGCGCCGTCGTGGCGGCCGCACTGCTGCTGTTCATCGCTAGCGGCCAGCCGGATTTCGCGCTGACGGACAATGGCTTGGCGGTGAACGGCTATGGCGTGCAGTCGCCCGGCGGTTACACGCTGGCATCGGGGCTGGTCATCGAACTGGTGCTGACCTTCGGCTTCCTGTCGGTGATCCTCGGCGCGACCGACAGCCGGGCGCCGGCGGGCTTCGCCCCGATCGCGATCGGCCTCGCGCTGACGCTCATCCACCTGATCAGCATCCCGGTGACAAACACGTCGGTCAATCCGGCGCGCAGCACGGGACCGGCGCTGCTGGTCGGCGGACTGGCGATGCAGCAGCTCTGGCTGTTCTGGATTGCCCCGATCGCCGGCGCGCTGGCCGCGGGCGGCGTCTATCGCTGGCTCGCCACCGAACCCCTGCCGCCTGCCGTGACCGGCGACGCGCTATAAGCGCATGGAAAGGGCCGGCGTCCCCGCGGGACGCTGGCCCAATGGCCGGCAGCGACTGAAAATCGAAGAAAAATCACCTTCCGGTCAGGGAAGGTGGCGCGAGTGACGGGGCTCGAACCCGCGACCTCCGGCGTGACAGGCCGGCACTCTAACCAACTGAGCTACACCCGCGCAGGGTGGCATCTTTCGGAACCCGATGGTCCCCAGACGATGCAAATCTTCAACACCTTTCCACCTTCCGGTCAAGGAAAGTGGCGCGAGTGACGGGGCTCGAACCCGCGACCTCCGGCGTGACAGGCCGGCACTCTAACCAACTGAGCTACACCCGCGCAGGGTGGCATCTTTCGGAACCCGATGGTCCCCAGACGATGCAAATCTTCAACACCTTTCCACCTTCCGGTCAAGGAAAGTGGCGCGAGTGACGGGGCTCGAACCCGCGACCTCCGGCGTGACAGGCCGGCACTCTAACCAACTGAGCTACACCCGCGCAGGGTGGCATCTTTCGGAACCCGATGGTCCCCAGACGATGCAAATCTTCAACACCTTTCCACCTTCCGGTCAAGGAAAGTGGCGCGAGTGACGGGGCTCGAACCCGCGACCTCCGGCGTGACAGGCCGGCACTCTAACCAACTGAGCTACACCCGCGTTTGGTGTGGAAGCGCCGTCTATGAGCGTCCGCCGATGCTGTCAACCGTCCGTAACATCAGTTTCCTCTTTCTCATCATTTTCTTTGCGGCGCGAGACGGTGAGCGTCCCCTGTTCGAACAGGAAACCCGCAATATCCGGCGTTCCCGCCGCCGATACGACAGTCTGGATGATGATCAGCAGGGGCACGCCCAACAGCGCGCCCGGCGTGCCCCATACCCATCCCCAGAAGGTCAGGGACACGAGAATCAGCAGCGGGTTCATCGTCAGCCGCCGGCCGAGCAGCATGGGCGTAATGACATTGGCCTCCACCAGATGGAAACCGACCTGCAACGCGGCGGGCAGCAGCGCTACATAGACGTCGTCGAACACCATCAGGCCGCCCAGTCCCAGCAGCACGGCCGCCAGCATCGGTCCGAAATAGGGGATGAAGTTGAGCAGCGCGACGATCCCGCCCCACATCAGGGGCGAAGGCATGCCGATCAGCCAGAGGGCGACAGCGACGGCCAGCCCCAGGCACAGGTTGATCGTGGCGATGGTGATGACATAGGCGGATGTCGCGTCGACCACATTCTGGATCACCCGCGCAACCGCCATCGCGCCGTCGAAGCTGCCCCGGCTGTTGATCGTGCGGCGGCGCAGCTTGGTCCAGCCGGCAAGGAAGAAATAGATGATGAGCAGCGCGAACACCATCTGGATGATCGCCGAAGGCGCGGACGTCGCCGCCAATTGCAGCAAGGACCGCGGCGCCTCCACCGCGGCCGTTTGCGCCGCCGCGACCGGCCCGGTCGCCAGCATCTGCACGGTTTCGTCGACGAAGCGCTGGAGATTGGCATAGAAGTCGATCAGCGGCGCGAGATTCGTTTGAATCTGCGGCAGGCGCTGGGGCAGGATGCGGAACCAGTCGGTCGCGGGGACGACGATCAGCACCAGCGCGGTATTGGCGACCAGCAGAAAGCCGACCACCGCAATCAACGCTGCCAGCCCGGAGGGCATTCCGCGCCGCTCCATCCATTCGAGCAGCGGCACCAGCGCGATCGCGATCACCAGCGCTGCGGTCAGCGGCAGGAAGAATTCCGCCCCCGCGCGCAAGGCGAAGGGCAGCGCGAGGATCAGCCCGATACCCGATGTCAGCGCGATCGAGGCGAGCAGGCGGTCGCGCCGCCGATTAATTTCCTGCTGTTCCGCCGGTGTCACGCCCGATTCTCTTCGCCCGTTCAATGTCTTCCGATGTGCGCCGGGCGTTGAACGGCGTCAATTTACAATAGTCGTCACAGCTTTGGCGATCGCTCTTAGGGAAAACAGTGGCTTAACCAATTGTTCGCTATCCCCCGCTATGCCACAGGCTGGAAAATGAAACGGGGCGGGCAATGAAGGCACGGACAGGGGCATGGCTGGGCGCGATGGCCTGGTTGAGCGCGGCCGCATCGGCGCCCATGTCGGCGACGGCGCAGCAGCCGTTGCGGCTCGACGCGCAGATGTTCGTCGAGCGGATCACGACCGACCTCAACGGCCGCCCGCGCCGCCTGCTGGCCAGCGCAAATCGGCCCATGCCCGGCGACCAGCTCGTCATCCTGCTCCACTGGCGCAACCAGGGCAGCACGCCGCTGCGCGACGCGGCCGTCATCCGCCCGTTGCCGCGTGGTCAGGAACTGGACCTCAGCGATCCGGCGATGCAGCTTTCGGTCGACGGGGGTATCCATTGGGGCCGACTGGATCAGCTATGGCTGCCCACGCCGCTGGGCGGGACACGTCGCGCGATCGCAGCCGACATCACCCATGTCCGCTGGACCTTGCCCGATGCGGCGGCGGGCCAGTCGGGACGGATCAGCTATCGCGCCATTCTCCGTCGATAGGGCGCTTGAGTTCCCCCTTTGGCCTCCCTACACGAGCGTTGCAGTACGGAGACATGCCATGCCCAAAGCCGGCGAACTGACCTACCTTGCCAATCTGGGCGACATCGGCCGTGAACATTCGCTGGAGAAGCCCTTTTCGGACGTCGGATGCGGCATCGCGCTGGCCTCGATCGGCTTTATCATGACCTTGCTGCCGCCGCCTCCTGCCCGGATTCTGGACCTGGGCTGCGGCGGCGGCTGGACCAGCGTCTTTTTCGCCAAACGCGGCTATGAGGTGGTAGGGCAGGATATCGCGCCGGACATGATCGAGGTCGCACGGCAGAATTGCGAGCGGCACGGACTGTCCGATCGCCTGTCCTTCCTGTGCAGCGATTTCGAATCGCTCAATATGGACGGCAGCTTCGACGCGGCGATCTTCTTCGATTCGCTGCATCATGCGGAGGACGAGTTGCTGGCGATCCGTTCCGCCTATCGGGCGCTCAAGCCGGGCGGCCTGCTCATCACTCATGAGCCGGGCGAAGGTCATGCCGCCGCCCCGGAATCGATCGAGGCGATGCGCCTCTACGGCGTCACCGAACGGGACATGCCGCCGCGCCTGATCATGCAGCGCGGGGAGGAAGTCGGCTTCACGGACTTTCGCGTTCTGCCAATTCCCCATTATCTCCACGACATTTACTACCGGCGACGCACCTATCCCAAGCGCCTGCTGAGCAAACGCCGCTGGAACATGGCCAAGCGCGTCCTCAAGATGGTCTTCGATCCCGATCCCGGCCTCAGCGCCATCGTCGTCATGACGAAATGACAAGCAGGACGGGGAAAGGCTGCAAACCCCTCCCCGTTCTCTTGGCTATCAATCCACGAACAGGAAGGCCGGCGCCTCCAGCAATTTCCTGACCGCCTGGACGAAACTGGCAGCATCCCAGCCGTCGACCACACGATGATCGCAGCTGATCGACAGGTTCATGAGCTTCGCCGCGACAATCTCCTTGCCCCGGAAGACGGGTCGCTCGATCACGCGGTTGGGACCGACGATCGCCACTTCCGGCCGGTTGATGACCGGCGTGGTTGCGATGCCGCCCAAAGGCCCCAGCGAGGTGAGCGTGAGCGTCGAGCCGGACAGTTCCTCCGACTTCGCCTTGCCGGTGCGCGCTGCGTCGGCCAGGCGGCGGATCTCGCTCGCCAATTGCCAGACATTACGGTCCTGCGCATCACGGATCACCGGCACCATCAGCCCTGCATCGGTCTGCGTCGCCATGCCCAGATGCACCGACCCATGGCGCGTCACCACGCCCGCCTCATCATCATAACGGGCGTTGAGCATCGGATAGTCGGGCAGGGCCTTACAGAGGGCGACGATCAGCAGCGGCAGCATGGTGAGCTTCGGGCGATCCCCGCGCCCGGCGTTGAGCTGCTCGCGCAGCGCCTCCAACGCGGTGACGTCGATCTCCTCGACATAGGTGAAGTGCGGGATATGACGCTTGGACGCGGCCATATTCTCGGCGATGCGCCGGCGCATCCCGATGACCTTGACGGCCTCGTCCGCGCGCTTCGCCGAACGTCCGGCGGGGCGATAGCCCTGGCCGGAACCGTAAAGCAGATAAGCGTCGAGATCGGCATGGCGGATGCGGTCGCCGCTAGGCTTCACCTGGGCAAGATGGACCCCCAGTTCCTGGGCGCGGGCGCGCACGGCGGGCGACGCAAGAATGGGTTCGGCCTGCCCGTTCGCGGCCTCATTCTCGTTCGGGTCGAGCGGCGTCGAAGCCCTTTGCTGCGCCCCAGACGACGCTGCCTCACCTTCGGTTCGGCCAGGCCCTTCGACAGGCTCAGGGCGAACGGGGGTGGGTGTCACAGCCTCGATCGCCGCTTCACCCGGCGGCGGGGCTTCGGCGGTCGGCGGAGCGGCAACGTCCCCCTCCACCTCTATCTCCACCAGCATCGCCCCGATCGGCACCTGGTCGCCCGGTTCGCCCGCCAGCCGCACCACCTTGCCCGCGACCGGGCTTTCCATCTCGACCGTCGCCTTATCGGTCATCATGTCCGCGATCGGCTGGTCCTCCTCCACCCGGTCGCCGACCTTGACATGCCAGCCGACGATCTCGGCCTCTGAAATGCCTTCGCCGATGTCCGGCAGCTTGAACGTGAAAAGGGCCATTTTCGTAGCTCCATTCGTGTCGAGCGAAGTCGAGACACGCTATTTGACAACTTCGCTTCCGTTTCTCGACTTCGCTCGAACCGAACGGAAGTGGGGACGATCAGTCCCTCATGATCTTGTTGATCGCTTCGCGAATGCGCACCGGACCGGGGAAATAGGCCCATTCCAGACTGTGCGGATAGGGCGTGTCGAAGCCGGTGCAGCGCTCGATCGGCGCTTCGAGATGGTAGAAGCAGCGTTCCTGCACGAGCGACAGCAGTTCCGCGCCGAAGCCGCTGGTCCGCGTCGCCTCGTGCACGATCAGGCAGCGGCCGGTCTTCTTCACCGACGCCTCGATCGTCTCGATGTCGAGCGGCACCAGGCTGCGCAAGTCGACAATCTCCGCGTCGATGCCCAGCGCGGTGACAGTATTTTCCACCACATGGACCATCGTGCCGTAGCACAGGATGGTCAGCGCCTCGCCCGCCCGCGCGATCCGCGCCTTGCCCAGCGGGATGCGATAGTGGCCGGTCGGCACCTGCGCCGCCTCATGCCCCGCCCAACTCTTGGCCGGCGTATCATAATGGCCGTCGAACGGGCCATTATAGATGCGCTTGGGCTCGAAGAAGATGACGGGGTCATTATCCTCGATCGCGGCGATCAGCAGCCCCTTGGCGTCATAGGGCGTCGACGGGATCACCGTCTTGACCCCCGATACATGGGTGAAGATGCCTTCGGGCGACTGGCTGTGCGTCTGGCCGCCGAAGATGCCGCCACCAAAGGGCGACCGCACCGTCATCGGCGCGACGAACTCGCCCGCCGACCGATAGCGCAGTCGCGCCGCCTCGCTCACCAGCTGGTCGAGCGCGGGGTAGATATAGTCGGCGAACTGGATTTCCGGCACCGGCCGCAAGCCATAGGCGCCCATGCCGACGGCGACGCCGATGATCCCGCATTCGGTGATCGGCGTGTCGAACACCCGGTTCTTGCCATATTTCTGCTGGAGGCCCGCCGTCGCGCGGAACACGCCGCCGAAATAGCCGACATCCTCGCCCATCACGACCACGTCCGGGTCGCGTTCCATCATCACGTCCAGTGCGCTGTTGATCGCCTGGATCATGTTCATCTGCGCGACGTCATCGCGCGCTTGCGTCAGCGTCTCGCTCACAGCCCCGCCGCCTTCCATTCGTCCAGCATCTGCTGCTGCTGTTCCCTGAGGTGCCAGGGCATCTCCTCGAACACATCCTCGAACATGGATTCCATCGGATGATGCAGACCATGGCCCAATATGCCGTTCTTTTCCGCCACGCGCGCAGCGTCGCGGACCATTTCGGCCAGCTCCTGGTCCATCGCCGCGTGGCGTTCCTCGTCCCAGATGCCCAGCGCGATGCAATGCTGCTTCAACCGCACGATCGGATCGCCCAGCGGCCATTTGCCGCCTTCCTCGGCGGAGCGATAGGCGCTGGGGTCGTCGGACGTGCTGTGGCCTTCGACCCGATAGGTGAAATGCTCGATCAGCGTCGGCCCGGCATTGGCCCGCGCCCGGTCGGCCGCCCAGCGGGTCGCGGCATAGACGGCAAGGATGTCATTGCCATCCACCCGCAGACCGGCAATGCCATAGCCCACGGCGCGTGCGGCAAAGGTGGTCGCCTCCGCTCCCGCGAAACCTGAAAAGCTACTAATAGCCCACTGATTATTCACCACATTCATGATAACGGGCGCGCGATAGACGCTGGCGAAGGTGCAGGCGGAGTGGAAATCGCCCTCCGCCGTCGATCCCTCGCCGCACCAGGTCGCGGCGATGCGCGTGTCGCCCTTGGCCGCGCTCGCCATGGCCCAGCCCACCGCCTGCGGATATTGGGTGGTGAGGTTGCCCGAGATGGAGAAGAAGCCCGCTTCCCGCGCCGAATACATGATCGGCAACTGGCGGCCCTTCAGCCGGTCGCCCTTGTTCGAATAAATCTGGTTCATCATGTCGATGATGGACCAGTCGCGGGCGATCAATATCCCCTGCTGGCGATAGCTGGGGAAGCACATATCGTCCCTGGAAAGGGCCAATGCGGCGCCGATCGACACCGCCTCCTCTCCGGTCGACTTCATGTAGAAGCTGGTCTTGCCCTGCCGCTGCGCCCGGAACATGCGCCCGTCGAAAGCGCGCGTCAGCGCCATGTAGCGCAGCATCTTCAGCAGCGTCTCCGGCGGCTGCTTGGGGTTCCACGGGCCGACCGCCTGCCCGTCCTCATCCAGCACCCGGACCAGGCCATAGGCCATGTCGCGCATCTCTGCGGGTTGCGCCGCCTCATCCGGCCGCGGCTGCGCACCGGCGGGCGGAATGTCGAAATGGGTGAAGTCCGCGCTCTCGCCGGGCCGCGCGGGTGGCTCGGGCACATGCAGTTTCAGCGGCGGCAAATTGCGCCCTGCCTGCCCTTCCATACCCGCAAATCCGTTCGGATCGCTCATCCTGCCTCCTATGACGCATTGCAATAATATTGCTTCGTGCAGATATTATATTTCAACGCCACAAAAGGCAAGCCTTCCTGACCCAATATTCCTTTTCAATTGTCCAGGTCGCTGTCGGGATCAGACGGCGACGGGCGCGGAAATATGGGCTTGCGGCGCGTAATCGATCACCTCGAAATCCTCGATCCGATACGAAAAAATGTCCGAAGGCCGCCGGTTGATCCGCAATTTTGGCGCGCCGGATGGAATGCGATTCATCTGTTCCTCGACCAGATCGGCATGGTTCAGGTAGAGGTGGACGTCGCCACCCTGCCAGACGACCTCACCCGGCTCCAGATCGGTCTGCTGCGCCAGCATCCGGGTGATCATCGACAGACCGAAGATATTGAAGGCAAAGCCCAATCCCAGGTCGCAGCTGCGCTGGAACAACAGGCCGTTGAGCTTCCCGTCCGCCACCTGGAACTGATAGGTCATATGACAAGGCGGCAGCGCCATCTGCGCCACCTGCGCGACGTTCCAACCGGTAAAGAGCAGGCGGCGCGACCCCGGCGTCCGGCGAATCGCCTCGACCAGTTCGGCGATCTGGTTATGCCCCTTCTCCGCCCGTCGATAGAGGCCGTCGCCCGCCGGCTCATAAAGCGGCCAGTTCACCCATTGCGCGCCATAGACCGGGCCAAGATCGCCCCATTGCCGGGCGAAATCCGCATCCTCGATGATCCGCGCCTCGAAAGCATCGCGATCAATCTCTTCCCCGCTCGCCCTGCGATAGGCGTCGAGCGGCCAATCGGTCCAGATATGCACGCCCTGCCGCACCAGTTCGCGGATGTTGGTGTCGCCAGTCAGAAACCACAGCATCTCGCGCGCCGCGACCTTCCAGTAGACGCGCTTGGTCGTCAGCAGCGGCACCGCATCGTCCGCCAGCGAGAATCGCATCGTCGCCCCCAGCACCGACCGCGTGCCCACACCGGTGCGGTCGACCCGCTCATCCCCATGGGTCCAGATATGCCGCATCAGGTCCAGATATTGCTGCTCATAATGGGGCGCGGTCGGGGAAGGCATGTCAGTCAAGGCGGGGTCCTGCGGTAACGAGTCTGGATGCACCGGCTGTAGCCCAGCCGGGAAGGCGCGCCAATCCTGCCGCCATAATGGAGCGATCGGGCTGCGTCTCCCGCCATAATGGAGAGGCCTGCCCTCCTCGCGCGCGGACCGTTCCCGCAGGATCGCCTTATGGGTGCGTATGCCGGATTGATGCTCGCGATTCTGGACCGGGAGTGGCGACCGCGCCACGTCCTGCCGCTGAGTCGGGAATGGCGCCTCCTCCTCCCGCGTCTGCTTGCCGACGAAGCCAGTTGGATCGCCCTGATCCAGCACCGCCGACAGGGGGAAACAGCCCTGCCGCGTCCCGCCGATATCGCCCTCACCCGATCGCTTGCGCGAAGCCTGCGGCCATTGGACATGCGCCTCGCCGACCATGTCATCCATGCCGGAACCGCTTGTTTCAGTTTCCGGCGTGCAGGGCTTCTGTAGCTTATGCAAAAAAAGCGTCATTGACCGCTTGCCAGCCCCGAAAGCCCTCTCTATAGGCGCACTCCTGCCTTACGGGGCCGCCTACAAAGCGGCTTCGGCATCGGTCGGGGAATAGCTCAGCCTGGTAGAGCACTGTCTTCGGGAGGCAGGGGCCGGAGGTTCGAATCCTCTTTCCCCGACCAATTCTCAATTTGGGGGTTGGCGGCATCGCCGCCCCCTTGAGATGGGTCGTTTCCATCGATCGTTTCTGCAAGCATAGCAAAGGGTTGCTGGTAATCAGCGCTTAACTCGCCATGCTTCCAGGTGCAGTTCGATAGTAGGAAATTGAGCAAGCGGCGTTTTTCCGGCCCGCTCGAACCTTCGAATAATCCGTGGGCTTTACGCGCCAGCGTCAGCAGCGCGACGCCCTCGTCCATATAGTCGCACCGCCATCCCCAGCCTCAACAAGATGCTCGTGCTGGAACTGGCGCGGGGCGAATATATCCTGCGACGGGAAAATATCATCGCGCTGGGCAACAGTGGGACGGGCAAGACCCACGTCGCGCTCGCCCTGGGGCTGCGGCCTGCCAGAAAGGCTTCACCGTCGCGTTCACGACCGCCGCGGCGCTGGTGAACCAGTTGATGGAGGCCAGGGACGAAAAGCGGCTCCTCAAGATGCAGCGCGATCTGGCGGCGGTGAAGCTGCTGATCGTCGACGAACTGGGCTACGTCCCACTCTCGCCCACCGGGGCAGAACTGTTGTTCGAGACCTTCTCGCAGCGCTACGAACGGGGATCGACGATCGTCACGTCCAACCTCCCGTTCGAGGACTGGACACAGGTGCTGGGGTCCGAACGGCTCACCAGCGCGCTGCTCGATCGGCTCACCCACCATGTCAGCATCCTCACCATGAATGGCGACAGCTACCGCCTCAAGCAGTCCGCCCGCCGCCGCGCCGCCGGGGCGGAGTAAAACCACCCACCCACGCTGCCTCCGGATCCGCCGGAAAACGCCAAATATGCAAAGGGCCCCGATCGGGGCCCTTTGCATATCAGCGCGCACTCTCAATGGCCTGCTTTTACTCCGCCACGCTGGCCTAATACCAACCTGCATTGATCATGACCCCTGTGCCCATTTGCGGCGCCCGATTGTCATGATGCGCCACGGTTGAT
>NZ_JCATID010000049.1:0-16723 GCF_059693745.1 Sphingobium sp. WR1
TCCCCCCGGCATGTAACACGATGGCCTGGTTTTACGCCGCCGAATGGCCGACTTTTGCTCCGCCGTTGACAATCGAGGCACGGCTGCAGAATCGCGACAAGGGCAACATCAACTGGACGGTCGGCGGTGCCTGGTTCAAGGACAAGATCAGCCTGTTCAGCACGCTGGACGGCGCCGACACCTTCCGTACCGTGTTCGAAGCGAACTATCTGCAGCGGCGCGAAAGCCTCGCGGCCTTCGCAGACGTCGATTTCAAGGTCGCGCCGCGCCTTCGTGCCGATCTGGGCGTGCGCATCAGCAACGAAAAGAACCGCTTCAGCGGCTACACGCATGATCTCAACCCCTATGGCGTGTCGATCGGATCGCTGGTGTTCGCCCTGCCCGCCGAATTCGACAACAAGCTCAGTGAGACGAGCCCTTCGGGTCGCGCCACGGTCACGTATGAACTGAGCGAGGATGCACGGGTCTATGGCTCGGTCGGACGCGGCTTCCGTGCCGGCGGTTTCGACGGCAGCACGATCTGGTCGACCCCCGAAGCCGATGCATTCAAGTCGGAAAGCGTATGGGCCTATGAAGGCGGGGTGAAGTTCATGCCTGCGCGCGGCCCTGTGCAGTTCGAAGTTGCGGGCTTCTATTATGATTTCTCGAACATTCAGGCCGGTTCCTTCCGCACCTATGATGGCGCCACCACCAGCGTACGCACCAATGTGGGCAAGGCGCGCAGCTATGGCGGCGAGGCCAGCTTCACGATCCGCCCGGTGCGCCCGATGACCATCAATTTCGGCGTCGCGCTGCTCGACACGAAGGTCACCGCGATCGAGGCGATCACCGCTGCCGAAAAGGCGCGCCTGGGCAACGACTTGCCGTTCGCGCCGAACATGACGCTGAACGGCTCGATCCGCTACGAGTTCGCGCTGAACGATCGCATGACGCTGACGCCTCAGGTCGATGCCCGCTACGTCGATGCCTATTATGGCGATCTCGACAATACGGCGCCGGTCGGGGACTTCGCGCTCGTCAATGCGCGCATCGATCTCAAGATCGACCAGCGCTGGACCGTGGCCGGCTTCGTGCGCAACATCGCCGATGTCGATTACACGACCGGCGGATCGGCGACGCAGGCATTCAGCGGCACGCCGCGCACCTGGGGCGTTTCGCTCGGGGCGCGTTTCTGATGGCGCTGACGCGGCGCGGCGTTCTTGCGGGATCGGCGGCGGGCGGGCTTTTGCTCGCCGCCGGTCCCGCCGGGGCAAAAACGAACATGGTCTTCGCGCATGGCGTGGCGAGCGGCGATCCGCATGCCGACAGCGTCCTGCTGTGGACCCGCGTGACCGATCCTGCCCATGGGCCGGTCAGCGGCACATGGGAAATGGCCGAGGATGAACTGTTCACGCGCATCGCTGCGCGCGGATCGTTCAGCACATCGGCGGCGCGGGACCATACGGTCAAGGTGATCGCCTCCGGCCTGAAGGCGGGCCGCGAATATTTCTACCGCTTCCGTGCCATGGACACGGTATCGGCGATCGGGCGGGCAAAAACCCTGCCAACGGGACGCATCGATCGTCTCGATATCGTGCTCGCCTGCTGCGCCATGTATATGTTCGGCGAATTTCACGCCTACCGGGCCATTGCCGATCGGGAAGCGGTGGACCTCATCCTCTTCGTGGGCGACTATATTTACGAATATGGCGCCAACTCGATGCCCGCACTCATGGATGTTCGGGCGATCGAGCCAACGCACGACACGGTCACGCTCGCCGACTATCGCGCACGCTATGCACAGTGGCGTCGTGATCCGGCCCTGCGCGACGCCCATGCCCGCGCGTCGTGGATTTGCATGTGGGACGACCATGAAATCGCGAACGACGACTGGATGCATGGTGCCCAGCATCACGATCCGGCGGCCAACGGCGACTGGGAGGAGCGCAAGGCTGCGGCGGTTCATGCCTATCTGGAATGGATGCCGATCCGCGATCCTGTCACTTCCGATCCCTATGGCATCACCCGCAGCTTCGCGTTCGGCGATCTCGCGACGCTGGCCCTGCCCGAAACCCGGCTCAAGGCCCGCCAGCAGCAATTGTCGCTGGCCAAGGATCTCGACTGGCATGTTGTCGACCGGCGCGGCAGTGGGGAGCGGGTGATATCCGACCCGGCGGAACTCAAGACACTCGACCTCAAGGCCCTGCCGCAAGGCGTCACGCGCGAACCCGATGTCGCAGCCTTCCGCGAGAAACTTGCCGATCCCGCGCGCGAAATGATCGGCGCGGAACAATGCGCATGGCTGGCGGACGAACTGAAGGCCCATAAGGATGCTCGCCGCCCGTGGTTCCTGTTCGGCAGCGCGACCATCCTGTCCAGCTACGTCTATCCCGATCTGACGAAGTTTCCCGATGGCAAGGTAGCGCTGGCGCCGATGTACGCCCTGACGCGCTATGGCCTGCCGCTTCTCAATGTCGATTCCTGGGACGGCTATGCCGGCGAGCGGGACAAGCTGTACGACCAGTTCGAGAAAAGCGGCGCGAACCTGCTCGTGCTGTCGGGCGACAGTCACATGGCCTGGATCAACGAACCCCATCGCGGGGACCGCCGGATTGGTCTCGAGCTTTCCGCCTCCACGCTGACCGGTCCTTCGATCGGGGAACTGCTCCTGCCGTCGGGGCCGGTCGGCGACGCCTTTGTCCACGACAATCGCGATATACGCTGGTGCGACACCAATGCCGTTGGTTTCGTAACGGTATCGCTGACACGCGACCGGGTGGAGGCCGACTTCGTCCGCGTCCTAACGCCGCGCCAGGCGATCGGAAAGCTCGACATCGCGCGCCATGCCAGCGCACGGATCGCCGAAGATGGGTTGAGCGGCTGGGAGATCAGCTGACCGAACGGCACTGCGTCGGAGCGATCCGGCGCAGTGCCAGCAGGCCGATGAGGCCAGCCAGGCATGAGGGCAGCGCGTAGATCGCCCGCAAGGTGGTTTCGCCTAGCCCATGCGCGGCACCCGGCAGGAAGCCGATAAAGGCGAGCGCCGTGAGCGCCCCGAAAACGCCCAGCGCGGCGGCGAGCTTGTTCGCGACATTGAACGGCGCATAGTGCGTGGCAGCAAAGCCATTGCCGCCCGATCGCACCAGATCCGACACCATCGCCCGCAGCAGCTATATAGTCCGCACCCCATGCGAAACTGCGGATGAGCAGATGGGCCAGCAGCAGCGCCCCGGTCCACCCGTGAATCCCCAGTGCCTCCTCTATGAAGAAGAGCGTCACCGCCCCTTCTGCCGCGTCGGCGGCGCCGAGCGCCCGCATAGAGCAACAGGATGAGCACCAGTTCCCGGCGCAGCAGTATCGGGACCAAGGAGTCTCGATTGCCTTGGTACATCCACATCGACGAGGAAAAGACCGCGAGGTCGCTGGCGCTCAAAGGCGCTTTTCTTGCTCCTTTCATGAACGGCTTGTCGCTGACATGGAACGACCGCCTTGCAGGATCTGATGATGATTGAGTTACAAATTACGACGCGGACTTTTTTGTACGAGAGATTCTATCCGTAAAACTGACTCACGGCATAGCAACCGGGCACAACAACTATCGGCTCGGGAGAAAATAGTCTCTGAGCCCAACCCACTATCGTCATTTGCTGCACAATGCCCGATGCTCGCCTGCGAACTTTCCCCTTACCGAAAAGCTTGGGCTACTTACTGAGCGCAGACGGACCAATACACAGCCACGCCTGATATCTCTCGCCGAAATTCGGACCTACACCGCACCTTGACCGCCATCATAAGCGTCAGGACGCAATGCAACATGTCCGCCGCCCAAATGTCATCAAATCGACCCGAAACGGACCGGAAATCGCAACTCGCTCCATTTAACGCGATGCTGCAAGTGCGAAATTGCGCGCTGCTTTGGGGATATTGGGTCATGAATATTTTGCACACGCGTTCGCGCGCCTGCCTGCTAGGCAGTGCCGGCCTGCTCGCTCTGGTAGTAAGCGCGCCCGCTTTTTCGCAGACGCCCACGCCCGCAGCAGACCAAGCGGCGCAGGTCGATGGCGAGGCAACGTCCATCGTCGTGACCGGTGTTAAGGCTACACGCTCTGCGACCGCCATTACCACAACCGAAATCCAGAAGATCCTGCCGGGCGTTGCGCCGTTCAAGGCGATCCAGACCCTGCCGGGTGTCATGTATGTGACTGCCGATCCGTGGGGCAACAACGAGCAGAACGCCTCGCTCTTCATCCATGGCTTCAGCGCTCAGCAGTTGGGCCATACCCTGGACGGCGTGCCGCTGGGCGATCAGAGCTACGGCAATTTCAACGGCCTCTCTCCGCAGCGCGCTATCATCTCCGAAAATGTCGGCAGCGTCGTTGTCGCCACCGGCACCGCGGAACTGGGCATCGCGTCGACCAGCAACCTGGGCGGCGGGATCGAGAATTTCTCCAGCGATCCGCGCCAGCAGATGGGCGCACAGTTGAACCACACTTTCGGCAGCTACGGGACGGCCCGCACATTCGTTCGCCTCGACAGCGGCGAGTTTGGCGACGGCAATAGCGGCTATGTCTCGGTCCTGCGCCATCGTGCGCGCGCCTGGGATTTCCGCGGCAAGCAGAAGGGCTGGGCCGCCAACGCCAAATTCGTCCATGACGACAGCAATGGCAAGCTGACCGCCTATTTCAGCTATTCCGACAAGCAGGAACCCAATGAGGACGCGACCACCGTCTTCAAGAACCCTACCAATGCGGCGCAGGCCTATCAGCCCTATACCCGCCCCTTCTTCTACCCCGATTTCGCCGGCGCGGTCGCTTATCTGAACGCCAGCGGCAATGTGCCGGCCGCCGAGGCGCAGAATTATCGCAACTATTACAGCGCCGCGATCCGGACCGATTATCTGGGCTACATCAAATATCAGGCCCATCTGTCCGACCAAGTCGACTGGTCGAACCAGGTATATTATCATAATAATGACGGCGCGGGCATCGTCGCCGGACCGATCACGGTCGCGGGCCTGCCCAACCTGTTCTCGCTCTATTTCCCCGGCCAGAATCTGAAGACGGCCACCGGCAATTCGGGCTATGCGATCCGTACCACCGAATATCGCATCGATCGCGGCGGCATCCTGTCCTCGATCGACGCGACGTTGGGCAACCATCAGATTCAGCTTGGTGCGTGGTACGAATATAACAGCTCGGCCGCCTATCGGAACTGGTATGCGCTCAATGTGACCCGGCCGCAGGACTACAACCCCTATTCGCTGCCGCCGCATGATCCGCTGTTCACCCAATATGCCAGCGAGATGCGCACCAATGTTCTGCAACTTCATGTGCAGGACAGCTGGCAGGTCACGCCCAGCCTGCTGGTCCAGGGCGGTTTCAAGTCCAGCCTGCAATTTGCCAGCGGCACCTTCCCGGTCCAGCCGATCATCGGATCGCTGCCTGGTTCGGCAA
This sequence comes from Sphingobium sp. WR1, assembly GCF_059693745.1. Lineage (NCBI taxonomy): Bacteria > Pseudomonadati > Pseudomonadota > Alphaproteobacteria > Sphingomonadales > Sphingobiaceae > Sphingobium > Sphingobium sp. WR1. The sequence continues at coordinate 5,433 of NZ_JCATID010000049.1, forward strand.
GCGCCCTGCCCGAAGGCGAGATCAACACCAAGCGCTGGTTCCTGCCCGCGATCGGCGCGAAGTGGGACTTCACCGACAGCGAGCAGGTCTATGTCAACGTGCAGAAGAACCTGCGCCACTTCCAGCCTTATGGCGGCGGCGGCGTCACGCCGTGGAGCAGCGGCAGCCAGGCGGCATTCGACAATCTGAAGTTCAATGGCCGCCCCGAAACCTCCTGGGTCTATGAAATCGGCCTACGCAGCCGCCGGACCATCGACAGTTCGTTCCTGACCGGGATCGAAGCGCAGGTGAACTATTATCATGTCGATTTCAGCGATCGCCTGCTTGGCATCACGCCTCCCGGCGCGATCGGCGGCATCGGCGGCAGTGGCATCAGCGGCGGCACACCCGCCGTGTTCAACGTCGGCGGCGTGAAGACGGACGGTATCGACGCGGCGCTGACGCTGCGCTTCGGGCAGGTCTTCTCGCTCTACAACGCCGTGTCCTACAACCGCTCCATCTACGACAGCGACTATAGCACTATCACTGGCGCCGCGACTGGCACGCGGATCGGCGGCATCGCGACCGTGGGCGGCGTCGTGCCCACCGGCGGCAAGCTGATCCCTGTCAGCCCGAAGTGGATGAACAAGACGGTTGCGACGCTGACGCTCGGCGATTTCGATGCCCAGATGATCGGCGACTATGTCGGCCGCCGTGTCACCACCTTCACCAACGATGCATCGGTCAAGTCGGTGTTCCAGGCCAGCGCCCGGATCGCTTATCGCCTGCCCGCCAGCATGGTCGGCCTGCAAAAGGCGGAGATCAGCCTGAACGTCACCAACCTGTTCGACACGACGGGTGCATCGACGGTGCAGGCGAGTGCGAACACCAACAATTACAATGTCTACCCAATCCCGCCGCGCCAGTGGTTCGCCACATTGTCGGTGAACTACTGATGCAGGACAGGTCGGTATCCCGCCGTTCGCTGCTTCAGGCGGGTGCCGGCCTGACCGCCGCATTTGCGACGGATGTGGGGGCAGCGATCGCCGCCCCTGCCCGTCGCAAGGGTCCGCCGCTGCTCATCGCCCATCGCGGCGCATCGGCGCTGCGCCCAGAACATACGCTTGCCGCCTATGCCAAGGCGATCCAAGACGGGGCCGACTATGTCGAGCCTGACCTGGTCGCTACGAAGGACGGCGTGCTGGTCGCGCGGCACGAGAATAATATCGCGGAAACCAGCGACGTTGCCGCCCGGGCCGATTTTGCCGCGCGCAAGACGGTCAAAACGATCGACGGCGAGCGACAGGAAGGTTGGTTCACGGAGGATTTCACCTTCGCGGAACTCAAGACGTTACGCGCGAAAGAGCGGCTGGGCGCCATACGGCCCGAAAGCCAATCCTATGACGGCGCATTCCAGATCGTGTCGATGGAGGAAATCGCCGATTTCGTGGCGGCCGAATCCGCCGCGCGCGGCCGGACCATCGGCCTGATCCCGGAGATCAAGCATTCCACCTATTTCGCAGGCATCGGCCTGCAACAGGAGCAGCGGCTGATCGATATCATCGGCAAGAGCGCCTATCTGCAACGCGCGCCGTTCGCCATCCAGTCGTTCGAGGTCGCTAATCTACGCGCGTTGCGCGGCAGGATCGGCGCCTATCCCAACATCCAGCTGGCCCAGTTGATCGGCGACCCGGCCCAGATGCCGGCCGATGTGCAGGCGGCGGGCAACAAGCGCTTCTATCGCGATATGCTGACGCCCGCAGGTCTTTCCGAAATCGCCAGCTATGCAGATTATCTTGCGCCCCATGTCCGGATGATCATTCCTGTGGACGAGGATCAGCGCCTGACAAAACCCACGGGGCTCGTCGATGCCGCACATGCGGCGGGCCTTCTCGTCAGCATCTGGACCTTCCGCCCGGAAAATCAGTTCCTGGCCGCCGATTTTCGCAGCGACAAAGGCGTTTCCGCGCGCAACGAAGAAGGCAGCATTGCAGAGATGCAGCGCTATCTTGCAACGGGTGTCGATGCGATCTTCACAGACGATCCGGCTTTGGGACGGCGTGCGATTTCCTAGGATAGAGAGAATAAAAACTGCCTATTCCAAATTCACCTCTACCGGTCATTTGATCGCCATCTGGACTGGCCAGCCACAGCAAGTCCACTTCTCTTGACCATCTGCAAGCCCGATCGCAGTTTCGGATCTTCGCGCCGCTTGTGGTCGAATTGCAGCCGTTGGTTGCGCCACCCGAGCCGGCGCGCGCAGTTGCTCCCAACGTCGATCGGCTTTCCAGTCACGTCAGGCCTGATTGGGAAAGCCTGATCCTAGTGCATCTGGAACCCGGCCCGCGCCCGTGCAATTCGTCAGCAGGGCACCGCCCATATATGCTTCGGCGTGAACCGCGTCCGCATGGTGCCATCCTCTGCTATCGTCGGGGAATCGTGATCTTTCGACCTGGATCAGGCCGCACTCGATATGCTCATACGTGCCCAGCCCCTGCCGGCAATTCCCGCCGAGAGCCTGATGTCGTCGAGCTGACGATCCTCGTCGCTTTCAGCCTGCGGTGATCCATGCCATCTGAAGCTGCCACGGTGATGGATAGGCGTCGGCAATGAAGCCGCCTCGTCACCTAGCGCTACCTCCGGCCCGTTTGGCTGCCGATATCGACCGATCTCTTCTACCCGTCAGGACAAATGCGCCATAATGACAAGGCGCCACCTGCCAAGGCATTGGCAGATGGCGCCTCACCGGGCGACCCGAAGGCTGGAGGCCCCGCATAAGCGGAGCCACCTTCGGCCGGTTTTTAGAAGCTCATGCGAACGCCCATCGCATAGGTGGCGGGCGCACCGACCATACGCGACGCGCCGTTCATTTCGGGATAATAGACTTCGTCCGTGATGTTTCGGCCCATGGCATAGATCGACCAGCCATGCGGCGATTCCAGCTCGATCCGGGCATTGAGCAGCGTGTAAGCCGGCGAGGTGTTGCCGACGACCGCGTTCAGGCGGTTCGATTCCTTGCCATGATGGAAGATGTTGGCGCGGCTCTTTAGCACCCAGCCATCACCGAATCTGTAGCTGTGGACGAGGCCGACCCGACCGGTCCATTTCGGCGCACCGGGCAGCGGATCGCCGACAGTCGCGGTCACATCGGCGATGCGGTTGGAATTAAACTCGGTGATCTTCGAATAGAGATAGGTGCCCGATGCGTCGAAATCGAGTTTGTGCCCGCCGCTGTTCAGCAGGTTGACGTCCAGTGCGGCTTCGAAGCCGCGGGTCTTGGCCTTACCGACATTAGTGCGGCCGTTGGTGTCATTGTCGAGGCGCGTCGTCGCCTGAAGATTGTCGAAATCATTGGCGAAGGCGTCAAGCGACAGACGGATCGGCCCTTTATAATAACGCACGCCCGCTTCATAAGCCCAGACCGTCTCGGACTGGAACGGCTCCGTCTCGGCCAGCGTCATGATCGACGTGCCATCAAAGCCGCCCGAACGATAGCCGCGCGCGACCGACGCGAAGACATTCAAATCGTCGGTGATGAACCACTGCGCGGCAGCACGGCCGGACAGGTCGTCATCCTTGAACTGCTTGTCCCACTGAAAATTGGGCGTCGTCGCGAAAAATGTGGCGTAATTGGATATGCCCCAAGGGTTATCGTCGATGTTGCGGCCCTGCGAATCCACATCGTCCTTGGTATAGCGCAGGCCCAGCGTCAGCTTGATCTTGGGCAACAACTCATAATCAGCCTGACCGAACAGCGCGGCGCTACGGCGGCGCTGATTATGGACATTATGATATATGGTCCGCGCGGCCCAGCTGGTCCATTGGCTCTGATAGTCGATCTTGTCGCTCATGTAGAAGCCGCCGATCAACCAGTTGAAACGCCCCTGCTGCTCGTTGCGCAGGCGCATTTCGAGCGATGCCTGGCTCAGATCTTCATCGAACAGATATTCATATTGGGGATAGGGCGTGCCATCGCCATTGCCGCCGATATTGCGCTGGCTCGACTGCCAGCCGGCGACCATGTCGAAGCGGGTGGCATCGTTCAGCAGGTGCGAAAATTGTGCGGACGCGCCTTTGATGTCGATCCGTTGCTGAAAATAGGCCCGCGAATAGAAGCTGTAGGGGTCTTTATCTTCGCCGGCATTGAGAACACTGCTGTCCTCCGCTGCGCTGATGCGGTCATATTGACGGGCATCGCCACGGTCGCGACTGGCAAAGGCCTTCAGCGTCAGACTGGTATCTGGACCGAAATCGATATCCACCGTACCGCGCGCGGCGAACAGATCCTTGTCGCCAAAGCCCTTGCGTGCGCCCGGATCGTTGATCGCAGGCACCTGTCTCTGGACCACGCCGCCGACGCTCAGTTGCGCGCCCGCCAGATCGCCCGCGCCCTTCCCGTTCATGAAGCCGCCGCCCTGATCGGTCATCACTGCCAGTCGCACGCGCATATTGTCGCTGACCGGACCGCCGATCGCCGCTTCCGCGCGCAGGCTGTCATAGCTGCCATAACGCACATCGGCATAGCCGTCGAACGTGTCGCGGCCGCCGCGCGTGATCGCGTTGACGACGCCGGCCGTGGTGTTGCGGCCATAGAGAGTGCCCTGCGGCCCACGCAGCACCTCGATCCGCTCCAGATCGAACAGAGGCATGCCGAGATAGGCGTTGGAGCTTTGATAGACGCCGTCCACATGAAGGGCGACCGACGGGCTGCCATTGGGCTTGTAGTCGTCGGCGCCGCCGATCCCGCGGATGGTCAGCAGGCCATAGCTTTCGCCGCCCGTGCTGTAGTTGATCGACAGGCCCGGTACTTCATCGACCAGACTGGCGAAATCGGTAATCTTGCGTTCTGCCGCTTCCACGCCCGAAACGACGGTGATCGCCTGCGGTACTTTCGACAGGTCTTCGACCCGCTTTTGCGCGGTGACGATGATGTCACCGCCACCCGCAACGCCCGCCCCCGCTTCGGCAGCCGACAATTCGGTCGGCGCCTTGGCGACGGCGAGCGAGATCATCGCCGCGCCCTCGTAGGAAATGGCCACGCCTCGTCCGGCGATCAGGCGGCGCAGCGCCTCGGCACGGGAAAAGCGCCCCTTGAGCGCGATCGAGCGGCGACCGGCGATGGCGTCATAGGGGAAGACCATCTGCACGCCGGCCTGCCGACCGAACTCGTTCAGCGACGTCGCCATATTCTGCGCCGGGATGTTGAAGGCGATAGCGCGATCGCTCGCGGCACTGGCGGGCGCCGCGGCGAGGATCAAGGGTAGTGCGACGACATGAAAACTCATTATTGCCCTCCGATGGAAGCGTCTCTCGGAGGATGGGATGGGTGGGCGCGGCACGACCTCTATCGCAGCTGCAAAAAAATTATCAGCCGGCCGTGAGGGTAATGGCTCCATTTTCGCTGCGCTGCGATCGGATGCCGAACGACGCATGCAATGCGGTCAGCAGATCATTGGGGTTGGTGGTCGTAAAACGCCCCCCCAGCCGAATGCGCGACAGCGCCGGATCGGCGATGACGATCCTGGGGTCGAGATAGCGATTAAATTCGGCCACGACGAAGTCGAGGCTCTCGCCTTCGAACACCAGTTGACCATCTTTCCAGCTGCGCGCCCGGTCCAGCGTTACCGGGTCGGCCGGTCCGATAGCCACGTTCTGGCCGATCACGCGCGCCATCGCCCCTGCTGTAAGCCCATCGCCCCGTACGCTATCGGCCATGCCATTCAGCACGAGAAAGTCGAAGGATTCAGGTTGCTGTCGCGCATTGAAGCTGCCGGTGCCGAGTGTGAATCGTGCGCTTCCTGCCTCCAATGTCAGCTTGCCGCGCAGCGAAGCCGGAACCGTAAGGCCGATCTCGCCACGCTCCAACCAGATGCGGCTTTCCCCCTTGTCGATCCGCCAACTGATCCGCGTGCCTGTATTAAGTTCGATCCGGGTGCCATCGTCCAGCACCAGCGCGCGCCGTTCACCTATCGCCGTTTTGGCATGTTCGCGCGCAGTGGCGCGTACCGCCAGCAGCGCGCCGGCGACCGACGCACCACCGGCCAAGACGCCGGCACGCAACATCCCACGGCGGTTGATGGCGGTGGGCGCCGGTTCGGCCGGACGGTCCTCGACCGCGCGTAGACGCTCCACCTGCTCGAAGGCATGAGCCACCTGGGCAAAGGCGATGGCATGGCGGGGATCGGCCGCACGCCATTGTTCGAAAGCCTGCGGCGTGACCGAGCCTGCATCGAGCGCCGCCAGCCAGCCGGCGGCTTCCTCCATCATTTTCTCTGGTGTCGGTGGCGTTGCCATAAGCGCGAAAACGGGGCCCTTTCTTCCTGCGGTGGCGCTTCCTGCATCGCATAGGCAAGAATGGCCAGCCCTTTGGCAAGATGCTTCTCTACAGTAGAGACCGACAAACCCATCCGCACCGCTATATCGCCCGGCAATAATCCTTCGATCCGCCGCATCTTCACCACCGCGCGCGCCTGTGGCGGCAATTGCTCCATCAGCGCGATCAGCCGTGCCAGCTCCATATTGCCCGATAGCACTGCAAATTGATCCGGCGCGCTATCGGCAATTTCCATCGCTTCCATATCGGCCAGATGCTCGAACCGCACGACGGTGGCGCGACGATGACGTTCATGCGCCAGATTGCGGATGATGGTGAGGACGAAGCTGCGGGGATTGACGATCTCGCGATGATGCGACGCATTGATCGCGCGGGCATAGGCCTCCTGCACCAGATCCTCGGCCTCGGCCGTGGGGACCAGCCGAGCCGCCTGCCGCCGGAAAGCGACCCGGTGCGGCAATATCTCATCAATGAACCAGCGGTCTACATCCCTCAACCAGGTCACGGCGGCTTCCCCCTTCAGATGAGCGGGGCGGTTAGTCAGTCGGCATGACAATATCGGGACAATATCCACATTCGTCGGGGGTCGCTGTCGCATTACTGTCAAACGCCGCCGATAGGGCCGCCCGATGCAAGCCTCTCCCTGGCATCGCCGCGCCGTGCTGGGCGCCATGGTCGCGCTTGGCGCCACGCCGCTCCGGGTGCTCGCCGCACCCTTCACTGCGCAGGCCGACCCCTTTGCGCTCGGCGTCGCCAGCGGCGATCCATCCCGCGACGGCTTCGTTTTGTGGACGCGCCTCGTCGGCCCCGACGCCCACCCTCTTCGGGCCGGATCGATCCCGGTCCGTTACGAGGTCGCCGAGGATGAAGGATTTCGCAACATCGTCCGGACCGGCGCATTGAACGCGCATCCCGAGGCGGCGCACAGCATCCATCTCGAACTGACCGGACTACGACCGGGGCGCCCCTATCATTATCGCTTCCATGCGCTTGGCGCGACCAGCCCGGTCGGGCGTACCGCAACCGTGCCGGACCGCACCAACCGGTTGCGGCTGGCGCTCACATCCTGCCAGCATTGGGAATTGGGATGGTTCGGCGCCTATCGCGACATGCTGGCGGGCGATCCCGACCTGATCGTGCAGGTCGGCGACTATATTTACGAAACATCCTATCCCGACCAGCCCAAGGTCCGCGATTTCGGCGCGCCCGAACCACGCGATCTGGATGGGTACCGCGCCCGCTACGCCCTCTATCGCACCGATCCGGATTTGCAGGAAGCGCACCGGCGCGTGCCCTGGCTCGTCACATGGGACGATCATGAGGTGCTGAACGATTATGCCGCGCTCGCCAATCGAGAGGGGCTACCTCCCGAAATTTTCGCGGCGCGGCGAGCGGCGGCCTATCAGGCCTATTTCGAACATATGCCGATCCGCCCCAGCCTGTGGCGCTCCATGGCCAGCCCGCGCCTCTATCGTGGGGTGGACTGGGGCGAACTGGCATCGCTTTCCATGCTCGACACGCGCCAATTCCGGTCCAACCCGCCATGCGCGGCGCCGTCGGTAGCCCGCAACGTCCGGCTCGATCATTGCGCCGAACGGTTGGCGCCCGATCGGACCATGCTGGGACAGGCGCAGGAGGCATGGCTGGCTCAGCGCCTTTCCCAAGAGCGGCGCCCTTGGACTTTATTGGCGCAGGGCGTGTTTTTTGCGCCGCTGGCGCTCGATGGCGGGGGTGACGCTGTCTATAGCGACCAGTGGGACGGCTATGTCGCAGGCCGCTCACGGCTGCTGGATCAGCTCGCCCGCCCCAATGTCCGCAATCCCCTAATTCTAAGCGGCGACGTCCACAGTTTTTGGCTGAATGATCTGCATCGGGCGGATGGCACCCCGCCAGTGGCGACCGAAATCGTCACCTCCGCCCTTGCTGCCCAATCGCCGCCAGCCGGCCGCTTCGGCGAGGTTCGCGCAAATAACCCCCACATCCGCTTTCATGACCTGAACCATAGCGGCTACGTCCGCATCGAGATCGAACCGACGCGACTAGTGGCACAATTTCGTGCACTGAATCTGAAATCGGCCCGGGCAAAGCCCAAGATCCTGCAACAGGTGGAACAGGATATCAGGTAGGCGACAACTGCATTTAGCCCGGCTAAAAGACATGAGCGACCAGGCGTTAAACTGATCGCTCATCATGTCTTCTCTCAAGCCAGCATACGCAGCGATGGTTCGCGGTCATAGAAGCGGAGAGCCGCCGCCTTGACGAACGCTGCATCGACCCCCGTGACGCCCGCGTCGGGCACCACGCCGGCCTTGTCGAGCAAGGGCTGCGCTGTCTCATTCGCGCCAATCGCCTTGAGATGGCCAAAGGCGTTCATCACAAATTCGACCGCCGCGCCTTCGTTCAGCAGCGTCGCGCAGCCCTCCTGCGACACTATGATCGCCACGGCATCGAAAATCTGACTCGGCGATCCTGCCAGCTGACCATCGGCCTTCTGCTGCTTGCCGTTGGAGAGCTTTGCGCCACCGACTTTGGGCGCGACGATCACAGCCTTGCCCTTGGCTTTTTCTACTGCCGTGACGATTGCTGCCAGTTCGTCCGCATCGCTGCCGTCCGCGATCAGAATGCCGACTTTGCGCCCCTCAAGCGTCGCCAGCATATTCTTATGGATCGAAAGTGCGTCCGAAGGCGGCATGTCGATCGGCTCCTTGGCGGCGGGCGTCTTTTTCGGCAGATCGATCGCTAAGCCGTCCGCAACCCGGCTCGCCAGGTCTTCGTCCACATTGCGTAGATTGGCCACCATCCGGCCGGGCACCTGATCGAGCTGTGCCACCTTCGAGAGTTCGAACACGAAGGACGAGGCGATATGGGCTTGTTCACTGATCGTCTGTGAACGGTAGAATAAACGCGCCTGACTGTAATGATCGGCGAAGGTTTCCGCCCGCACGCGCAGCTTGTCGCCGCTCTCTTCAGGGCCAGTGGCGGCGTTTGCCGTTACAAAGCCGACGTCCGGGCTTTCGCGCGGTCCACCTTCCTCGCCATGCGCCGCCAGGCTGTTGGGTTCATAATTGGCACGGCCCTTGGGCACCATCGTCTGCATTTTTCCGTCCCGCTGGAAATTGCCGAACGGACAGCGCGGTGCGTTTACCGGGATCTGATGGAAGTTGGTGGTGCCGAGACGTGAATTTTGCGTATCCAGATAGGAGAAGAGCCGGCCCTGAAGCAGCGGATCATTCGAAAAATCGATGCCTGGCGGAACATTCGAGGGCAGGAATGCGACCTGCTCGGTTTCGGCGAAGAAATTGTCGACATTGCGGTTGAGCGTCAGTGTGCCGATCAGGCGCACGGGCACATCCTCTTCCGGGATGAGCTTGGTCGCGTCGAGCACGTCATAGGGTTGCGCCTCGGCAAACGCCTCGTCGAACAATTGGATACCCAGATCCCATTGCGGGAAATCGCCGGCGTCGATCGCCTCGAACAGGTCGCGGCGCTGATAGTCATTGTCCGCCGCCTGGAGCTTCAGCGCTTCGTCCCAAATGGTAGACTGAATCCCAAGTCGGGGCTTCCAGTGGAACTTGGCCCAGTCGGCCCGAAGCTGCGATTTTGGCCAGGTTGAAGAACGAACACTGAACGCTTGATTGATTCTACCAGGACCGTTGCTGACCACCGACCTCGTAGATATCGGCTTCCATGGAGCAATTGTAGCTCTCTGCGATGTTGAACATCTCGGAGAGGAGGCTTTGGATTTCCTCATCAAGGGAAATGCCATCCGGATCGGGGTCATAGGCGACGGTCAGTTTGTAATCACAATTGCCGTTTTTTACCATGGCGTAGTCGCGTTCCAGCATCGCCTCAATCCGCTCCCGAGCGGGTTTTCTACCTCTTCCACGCTTGTTGAAGTTCTCGATAATCAGATGCAGGGCGATGCTGGCAGTGGGCGGCTTTTCCGGCAGTTTGGTCTTTGACGGAATAATGTCGAGCGCCCGATAGACGGTCATTCGTGAGACCTTCAGGTCGCGGGCAACGCGGGCCTTGCTGGCGCCGGCGGCAAGGCGACGGCGGATTTCATCGTCATCGACGTTCTTCTTCCGGCCTTTGTAAACGCCTTCGGCGCGCGCCGCTTCGATCCCGGCGCGCTGACGATCCTTGATGAACTTCAGCTCCATATCGGCGACCATGCCGAGTATGGTGATGACCATTCGCCCCATGTCGCCCGCCGTCGTCACCTCTGGCTCAAGGATGCGCAGCGAAGCTCCCTTTTCATCAAGCTCATGCACCAGGTTCAGGACATCGCGCGTGGAGCGGCCGAGCCGGTCGAGCCGCAGCACGACCAGCTCGTCGCCGGTGTGCATAAACTGCATGATCGTTTCCAGTTCCGTGCGCCCGCTCCGCGAGGCCCCCGATCCGGTCTCGGAACGGATAATTTCGCAACCTGCATTCTTGAGGCGGCCAATCTGGATATCCAGATCCTGGTCCGTGGTGCTGACGCGGGCATATCCGATACGAGCCAAGTGCAAAATCCGTCACATTAGGGTGGCTCTTGCAGTGTATCGTCACATTGAGCGCAAACCCACCCTTTTGTGACAGACGAATGGTGTCACTCGGCCCTATCACTCTGGGGTGTACCCAAATGTTATAGGCCGATCAGCCGCCTCACGCTGCAAGCCGTCCAAAATCAATCCGGTCGTTCAGGTCGAGGTCGAAGCGGCCATAAAGGTAGCCGACTGGCTCAAATATATCGAAAATGGCGCGGCAAAATCGGGCACCGCCGATCCGATGGGCACCTATGACTTTACATGGATGTGGGAAGAACTGGGGCTTAGCGACCTCCGGCGGTAACGGCCATCATACGGTTCTTGAAATGTTCTCGCTTAGCGTTGTCTGGCGTACCTTCCACGCGATGCCCTCTCCCTCAGAAAAGACTCTATGCCTTCACGCCCAACGCGACGCCGGCCAATGTGCGAGCGCTGGTCGGAGGTAA
>NZ_JCATID010000050.1:0-12422 GCF_059693745.1 Sphingobium sp. WR1
TATCGAGTGGAGCGGGCCGTTTTCGGCTATCTAGGAATGGTCGCGCCAGTCGATCCTTGATCCTCGCTTCTTTCGAGAAAGACCTGACCAGTGTGCGAATGGAAGGTCGAGCAGCAGATCGATAGCTGGGCTTGCGATCTCACGTCGACGGGGACCGGCTGAGGTTTGCCCAGAATAAAGAGCAGGCGGGGCGGCGTCTTATTCCAGCGCCCCGCTTGCCATCCTTCCTGCCGATGCTGGTGCGCCCGGTGGCTAAAAATTGAGCATCCCAGCATATCAGAGGGCCTTGAAAACGCGTTGGACCTTACCAGATAAATTGCTGCCGGATGCCGGCGGGGTCCGGTATGGAGAGCGTCCGCTCTCTCGGACGCATCTTCATAGACTGGTTGCTCAATGGAGGACTTGGATATGAGGACCAACTTCGATTTTACTCCGTTTCGAATGTCAACCGTTGGGTTCGACAGGTTGTTCGACCTACTTGAGGGCGGGCTGACCGCGAATGTCGGCGAGGCCTATCCGCCCTTCAACATCATCAGGGAAGGCGACGGTCGCTACCGCATCGACTTGGCGGTGGCGGGCTTCCGACAGGATGAGATTGAAATCTCGGCGCAGCAGAACATGCTTGTCGTGACTGGCTGCAAGGGCGAAGGCGCCGAGGGTCAACTGCTTTACCGCGGTATCGCAGTGCCCGACTTCGAGCGACGCTTCGGGCTCGCCGATCACGTCCAGGTGCGGCGCGCGGACCTACAGGATGGCGTGCTTTCGATCGAGCTCATGCGCGAAATCCCAGAGGCAATGAAACCTCGCAAGATCGCGATCAGCTCGGTGAACGGCGCCGCTCAGTCGCAGGCCACGCCAGCGATCACGGAGGATGACAGCGATCAGGCCGAAACAAGACAATGACCCATCATCACTGAATTTATGGCGATTGATGCCAGCAAACCAAGGAGATGAATCATGGCTATGCGTGATTTGGTTCCATGGCGCCGGCAGGAGAACACGGCGCCTGCGATGCACCAGGATCGGGAATTGATCCCCTTCACTCAGCTGCGTCGGGAGATGGACAGGCTTTTCGATGACTTCTTCCGCACCCCCATGCTCGGCGGCGGTGGTCCCGCAAGCGGCGGGCCGGGCTGGCCCAGCCTAGAGGTCAAGGACAGTGAAAACCAGGTGACAGTCACCGCTGAGCTTCCCGGCATGAACGACAAGGATGTCGAACTTTCCGTCTACAACGGGATGCTTACGGTCAAAGGCGAGAAGAAGAGCGAGCATGAAGACAAGGACCAGGGTTGGTCAGAGCGGTTCTACGGACGCTTCGAACGATCCGTCGCCCTGCCCATGGGCGCGGACGAGGAACATTGCGAAGCTGAGTTTCGGGACGGCGTGCTGACGGTGCGCATCCCGAAATCCGGCGCAGCGGATCAGGGTCGCAAAATCCCGATCGGTTCCCCTCCCACACAACATTAACGTTTGTGGCGTGCCGCATCCCGCGGCACGCCACGCTTTGACATGATGCGTCAGCGATACCTCGCTCTTTCGACCGAGGCTGTGGAAAAACGCGTAGGTTTGGCAAGAGGCGATATGCGCGGGCAGGCGATGATGAGGCCTGGATCATCTGGATGATTGGCCGGGTTCCGAAGATCTGGATCATCCGCTTCATATTATAGGCGAGGACGGTCAGGCTCATCTCGGTTCGGACGTTTTTCAGTGTTTTTGTGAGGAAGGGCGTACTGCTTGAGGCCCGTATGTCGTGTACCCTTGTGCTCCACCGAGATAGAGGGTCGAATAATCAACTTCGGCCAAGGCGATGCCGGCCTGCATACGCGCNTGTGAGGAAGGGCGTACTGCTTGAGGCCCGTATGTCGTGTACCCTTGTGCTCCACCGAGATAGAGGGTCGAATAATCAACTTCGGCCAAGGCGATGCCGGCCTGCATACGCGCCGGCAGATCGGGATTGGCGATAAAGGCCCGGCCAAAGCCCGCCATGTCGGCTTGCCCTGCCGCAATCATCTGAGCGTAGCTGTCGGGTGAAAGGCTACCATCGACCAAAAGAGGGGGACGCACCAGCGGACGCAGCGACTTGAACAACGCTGAATCCGCGAGGTCCGGGAAATGGAAGTGGAGGAACATCAACTCCCCGCGCTCGGCGATCTCGTTCAGAAGATACCGATAGGTTGCCTCGGCGTTCTCCTCCTCGATCTCGTTATTGGTCCAGCCGGGTGTCAGCTTCATCGCCACATATTCCGGGCCGTTTACGGCGATCACGGCATCGAGCACTTCCAACGCCAGACGCGCGCGATTTTCCACCGAGCCACCATAGCGATCGGTGCGCTTGTTGGCGTTGGTCGATAGGAACTGGTGGATCAGATAGCCGGAATCGGCGTGAATCTCGACGCCATCGAAGCCCGCGAAGACGGCAAGCCGCGTGGCATGAGCGAACTCTGCCGTGATGAGCGGAACCTCGTCGGTCTCCAATGCACGGGGCGTGACATAGGGGGTCACCCGAGGGATATTGATGACGATCTGCCGGGAAGCGTCGGGTACTGCGATCGCGGAAGGACCAACGGGCGGAACGGGTCGAGCTAGATACTGAAGATTGTTCACACGACCGACGTGGTTGAGTTGGAGAACGATCCGTCCTCCACGCGCATGCACGCCATCTACGACTTTCTTCCAGCCGATGGCCTGCTCGGTCGTATGCATGGCCGGGCTGGTGAGGAACGATCGGCCTACCGCGCTAACTGAGGTCGATTCCGTGATGATGAGCCCGGCATCAGCGCGCTGCGCATAATATTCCGCCATCAGGTCATTTGGCGTTCCGTCGCTTTCGGCGCGCGTACGGGTCATGCCGACCATGACCATGCGGTTCTGGAGTTGCCTGCCTCTGCCGAGGTCGATCGGTCGGAAAAGTTCATTGAGGGAGGAAGACATTCAATTTCTCCGAAGATTGGCTCCGGGCGGAATATCGACGGTGGTTTACATATCGCAAGAACCGACAAAAAAGTATAATACCAACCAAATGGTAACTGCATCGATCGATTGCGCCGCGCCCGAAGTGCCTCCTTGCTCTTCCGAGCAGCTCGAAAGCGCCGTCCGCATCCTTGAAGGGCGCTGGAAGGTGCTCATCATCTTCCGCCTGTTCTCTGCCCCTATGCTGCGATTTTCCGAGTTGCAGCGGCTCATTCCCGGCATCTCGCAAAAGATGCTGATCCAGCAGCTTCGTGATCTTGAAAGCAATGCGATTGTCTCGCGCACCGTGCATCCCGTGGTGCCGCCCAAGGTGGAATACGCGCTCACGGACGATGGGCGCGCTCTCCTTCCGGCACTGCGCGAACTGCAAACCTGGGCTGCTTCCCGCAGGCCGGAAGCCTGACACCTGTCACGGCCCCCAGCTTGGCCAGGGGAAGGGATAGCCCGAAGGCACCCGCGCGCTCGCACGATAGCTTTGGATCCATCCAGGATAGTTTGGAGGGGTGAGGCTGACGGCATCCAGCGCGGCGAGATCCTCCGCCGACAGCGTCAGGTCGGCAGCGCCAAGATTATCCTGCATTTGCTCCAGACGCTTCACGCCGGTTATGACACTGGTAACGCCGGGCTGCGCAAGCAGCCAGGCCAATGCGACCTGGGAGGGACTGGTGTCGATGCGACCGGCAATTGCGCGCAGCACATCGACGATCGCAAATGCCATCTCCTCATCGACCGGAGGGAATTGGGCGGCCGCGCCGCGCATATCGCGTCGCGAACCCTTTTCCGTGGCACCGTGACGATCGAACTTGCCTGAAAGCAAGCCTCCGGCCAGTGGACTCCAGCACAGCACGCCAAGCCCCTGGTCGACCGCTGCGGGGATGATCTCGCGCTCGACATCGCGCCCCGCCAACGAGAAATAGGCCTGAACGGAGACATAGCGCGCCAGGTTCAGCCGCTCCGACACGCCGAGCGCTTTGACGATCTGCCATGCGGCATGATTGGAGCAGCCGATATACCGGATCTTGCCCTGGCGCACCGCGTCGTCGAGCGCGCCGAGAAACTCCTCCGGCTGGGTGAAGCGGTCGAAATTGTGAAGCTGGTACAAGTCGATATGATCGGTTTTGAGCCGGCGAAGTGAGGTGGTCCCGCCTTCTTGGACAGTTTGGCGAGCGCTTCGGGTCCGCCGCTTGCCTCGAAAACCGTGTGGCCGAGATCCCGTATCATCTCCGCGGTTCCGAGGCGAACGATGTCCTCATCATCGACGAGAAGGATCGCCCGCGGATATGTCATGGAAGGCACCCTCGGGACAGCGCCATCGCATTCTGCGATCGGCTTTTCGTCGGCGATGGGAAGATAAAGATCGGCGCGCGTGCCTTGCCCAAGTGCGCTGGATAGCAGGAACTGAATGCCGGGCAGAATGTCGGCCCCATCCGCAGTGAGTAAGCTGATACGGAAACCTGCCGGTTGACGCTACGCAGCGAAGGGGACTGGAAGGAGGCCTGAGAATCTAGAGAAGTCGACTGTCATAGGCCCACTGAAGCAGGGCTTGCCTTTGCTTGGGCCGGCAAAATGGATCACCCGGACTACAATGTTTCACAATTTGTGCAGCATGGCGCTTGAAGGCTCTCCAGCGCGCGATCTGGCGGCGATCCTCTTCGGGTAGCCTTCGTCCGGAGTAATATCGGCAGTACCATTGAAACCATCCGCGCGGATCGTCCGGATATATCCAGCCCTTCTCGATCCAGACGCGGAGCGGAACACTCGCACGCACCCCGAAGTAGTTCAATGAACAATCCGAGCGATGAGGAGCCATCTTGGCGTTTTCGAACCAGCTCGCGGGAAATTCGGCTCCGCAGTCCGTCATGTACTTTCCGCAAAAAACGCCCAGGCTCAGCATGTCCGCAGGGGTGAGTTCCGGGAGAAAGTCGGGGTCGAAGTCCTGTCCCATGGGCGCAGAGCGGGTGTAGCGATAGCCCTGCTGCATCCGATCGTTGACCACCACTTCGACGACGCGATTCATCCGCCAAATCTAACGCGTCACGAGATAGTTGCAATGGATCCGTCACCGCAGTTGCCGAATTGTCTGTACGCGCATTCGTTCTTTTGGCCGCGATGGACGAATGGCGGCTTTCAGGACGCAGGGTCGTGGGTGGAACGACCGAAATGTCGGCGAGGAGCGCCGTACTCCTTTTTCCAACGGTCAACGCGGCGACCGCAGCATCGGCACAAGCGTCGGCGAGGAACCGACCTGGATTGCGCCGAGCTGTTCGAAGCCGTGGCGCTGGTAGAACGGAATGTTGCGCGGGTTTGAGGATTCCAGATAGGCCGGTGCGTGATCGCAGTCGCATTGCGCGAGTGCGTATGCCATCAATGCGTCGCCGTGGCCCTTGCCTTGGTTTGCCGGATCGACGCCGATCAGGGGTAAATACCAATGCGGTTCGGGTGGGTGGTACGTTGCCATCTGTTCGAATATGGGCGCGGCTTCCGAAGCGAGAGAGGGCGAAACAGTGCTCTCGATCACACCGCTAAGCTTTTCCTCGTCTGAATGTACTCCAGGCGGCAGCCACAGCGCAGTTCCAGCGTAGCCGTCGGTGCCAAAAGCGCTCCCGTTAGAGAAGGCTTTGCCTCCGAACGCGCGAGCCATTCGCGGGATGGCTTCGAGGTACTGGTCCGCGTGAGGCCAGGTCCATCGCGCCATGGGGTCCGCTACGAACGCCAGCGCGATTATCGCGACGGCTGAATCTTCATCGGCTGCGTCCATTACTCGTACCGTCGGCTGTTTCATGCTGCACTCCAGTGATGCAAGCGGTCCATCCTAGTGGTCAACCAGATTGGGAACAGTTGGTTTCGCTGAGCGCTTCGCGCGGTTTCGCATCCCCACCAAGATGTATTGAGCCAATTTGACGACGAGTTCGTCGCAAGACGGGCTACTCTCGCGATGATGCCGTCGAAGAGTGTCGCCATCGAGATTGATACGTTCCGGGCCATATTGCCGCGCTGCCGAGGCTTAGCTCTTCGCGTGCTGACCGAAAGCAAGCGTCACGAATGCGGCCGCAAATAGCGCGTGGATCAACAGGAAGATCTTGGCGATCTCCCGCGCATCGCCGCTGGCGACCCCCCAGGCATCGTTGGCGACGACGGCGCCGAAGCCGACCAAGTTCGCCAGCACGATCGGACGGATCGTCGCCGGATCGGTGTCTCGCGACAGCCAGTTCAGCACGGCGATCCCGAGGAACGGCCCGCCCAGCAGCCGCAGCAAGGCGATCAGTTCGGGGGCGGCATTCGCCGGGACCGCTCCACGGCCGAACTGCAGCGGAACGGTCATCAGCGCCAAGCCCACGGCCGTCAGATAGATGGCGGAGGTCGTGAAAATCGGTTTAGCCGTCACCTGACCGTCTCCGGCCGCCGCACCGCCCGAACGTTGCCGCTGCTCCCGCCGCCGCAGTAGAAGCGGTCGCCGCCGTCTGACTCCATGCCTGAGACGCCGGTGCCGGGAGGCATATCGAGCCGTTGAAGCACCTCCCCGCTCGCCGGATCGATGCGGCGGATGTCGCTCGCATCCTCTTCCCAGGTGCCGTGCCAAAGCTCACCGTCGACCCAGCTCACGCCGGTGACGAAACGATCGGATACGATGGTGCGCAGCACGGCGCCGGTATCCGGATCGATCTGGTGGATCTTTCGGTCGCGGTGCTGGCCCACCCAAAGCGATCCCTCCGCCCAGGCGAGGCCCGAATCCGCGCCATTGCCGGGCGCTGGAATGGTGGCGACGACTTCGCCGGTTTCGCGGTCGATCTTGCGGATCACCGCCTCGGCGATCTGGTACAGATGGGTGCCGTCGAAGGCGGTGCCCGCATGCGCCGGCACTTCGATCGCGCCGGTGATTGCCCCACTGTCGGTATCGAGTGCATTCACCCGATCGCCAGTCGCGAACCAGACGCGCTCCCCGTCGTAGCTGACCCCGTGAACCGCCTCCATACCGGGAAAGGGCCCGTATTCGCGGAGGATCTCGGCTGTTGAATGTTTCACAATGCACACTCCTTATCCTGACAAGGCGGATCGTCGCCCGTTTGATGATGAGGAACCTAGCCGGCCGGCAGCGGAGCCGGGAGTAACAAGCTTGTCGGGAAACCAGGTACCTGGCGCGCCATCCAGCGGCAGGCGCGGCCCCGGCCGAAGGAGTCAGCCTTGCCCGCCGTGGCTAGCGCCTCCAGCGCGCGCTGGACGGTGCGCGGACTGATGTCGAGTGCTAGCGCCAGCGCCGAGCTGGACCAGGCCTCCCCGTCGGCGAGCAGCGCCAGCACATCGGCGTGCTCGTCCTCCTGGGGCGGCACCAGCACGGCGACATGGCGCATACCGCTGGGCTGAAGCAGGAAGCCGCTCTCGGTCGCGACGATCTCCACGAGCGCACCCAATTCGGACCGCAGCCGGCCGATTTCGACGCGCAGACGCGCGCGATGAGATTCGTCCACGTGGTGCGCGCGGAAGGCGCGCGCGAGCAGGATCTCGCGCGAGACGTCGCCGGGCCATGCCTCGGCGAGCGCGCGTACCAGCGCGAACAGCACCGGGCGGCTACCCAGAGGAACGACCTCCGTGTCCGCACGGACGAGACCCCGCGAAGCATCGACGACAAGCGCGTCCGAAGCGATCAGCGCCTCGACCTCGTCCAAGCCGAGCAGCCGCTCCTCGCCTTGCGCCAACAGCCGGGCGGCGGGCGCCTCGAACGCGCGCTTGGCGCATTCGACCTCGGCGATCAGGACGGCGATGCCAGTCTGCTTCGCAGCCTGCTCTGCCTTGTCGAGCGCGGCTCGGGCAGGCGCGGCCTCGATCCGCCGGATTGCGATACCGGCGGCGACCAGCCACGCACCTGCACGCGAAGCGGAGGGGAGCGCACCGGGGTCGAGCGCTTCAAGGTTCGTCTGTGCTTCGTCGAGCCGCCCAATCAGGAGGAGCCGGCGCGCCTGGAGATAGCCGGCATGCGCCGCGTTGGCGCGGTCGCCATGCCGACCCAACACCGCCCGCGCGTCCGCGAGGTCGCGCATTGGCCCGCCGATGTCGCGCAGGACCAGCGCGATCTCGGCCTCGGCGACATGGCATCGCGCGCGAGCGATCGGTTCACGCGGACCGAAGGCGCGTGCGGCGCGGCGCAGGAGTTGCCTGGCTTTCGCCAGATCCCCGAGTTGCGCCATCGCCATGCCGCGTAGCGCGACTGCAGGCGGGTCCTCGCGCAGTGAAACGCGCTTCAGGGCACTGAGCGGATGGCCGTTCGCGAGCGACCGGGCGGCGGCAGTGATCAGTGAGTCCATGGAAATCCCGTCACACTTGTAACTCTCACCCGACCCTCACTGCCCCTAGGTTCCGGACCGAGCCCAGGACAACCGGAGCATGGTGATGATGGCCACCGCAAACAAGGCACATGACACGCATCCCTGGCTCGGTCTAGCGGCGTCGCCGACGTTCGCGCTGATGGCGCTGATCACTGCGGTCGACGCGCCGCCGCTGGCGCTCTGCACAGGAAGCATCCGCATCCTTCCGATCGACGGCATGACCGCGATGTACGTTCTTATGAGCCTTTTTCACTTGCCGCCCTGGCTGAAGCGCGCCGGCCGCGGCTGAATATCCAGCAAAGGAGAATGATGATGCAACATCAAACAGTATCCCGTGATGAATGGCTGACTGCACGGAAAGCGCTGTTCGAGAAGGAGCGCGCCATGACCCACGCGCTCGACGAATTGCGCATCGAGCGGCGACAATTGCCCTGGTTCCGGATCGACAAATCCTATGTTTTTCAGGGGCCGGACGGTGCGCGCACCCTGGGCGACCTTTTCGACGGCCGCAATCAGCTTGCCATCTATCACTTCATGCTGACGCCGGGTTCGGATCACATCTGTCCGGGCTGCTCGTACACCATGGATCATGCCGACGCGGCCCGGCAGCATTTCGGACATGCCGATCTCAGTTTCGCTGCCATCTCCCGCGCGCCGATCGAGCAGATTCAGGCCGTCAAGGCGCGGATGGGCTGGACCTTCCCCTGGGTGTCATCGGGCGAAGGCGACTTCAACTACGATTTTGGCGTATTGTTCACGCAAGAGGATCGCGAGGCCGGACGTGCGCTCTACAATTTCGGCCTGACGACGATCCAGCGCGCCTCGGACATGTTCGGCCTGAGCGTTTTCGTAAAAGACGAGCGCGGCGACATCTTCCACAGCTACTCGACCTATCATCGCGGCACCGAGCTACTGATGGGCGCGTTCAACTGGCTCGACTTGACGCCCAAGGGCCGGAACGAAACAGACGGCACCATGTGCTGGGTGAAGCTTCACGACGAGTATTGATTGGCCAATTCACCAGCTAGAAAGCAGGCATGAACGAGCGGCAGCTTTCAGGAGCGGCCGCTCGACGCTCGAACGACCGCTTTGTTGGCGGCATTTTCCATTAAAGCGCACCGGCGGTAGGCGACCAATTCAAGCCATTCGACTTAGATTGCGCATCAGCTGCTATCTATCCGAAAGCTGCCGTAGCGAAGTGTGCGGTCAACAGCGGTGGCTGAGAAGCGGCAAGTATGAGTGCCTGATCCGCCGGATTTCACCGCGAGTTTGTCGCGAACGGCAAAGTGACCGGGCCCAGCCAGCGCGGATGAAAGGCCAGCATCAGTGTCATTCCTCCGAACGCAACAGCCAGCATAAACAGGCCGAGGATGGTAACAAAGCTGGCACCATGGCGAACGATGCAAAACCCAAGATCAACGACATTAAGAGCCATCCGCCGCCGATAGCTTCCGCCGACCGTCTCCGTACCGCATTCCCCGCCCTTCGATCCCGAATGTACTCGATCGTGATGCCATAGTGTCGGTATTCATGGCGTCACCTCCAAGGCCTTTGATCTTCTCGACTCGTTGATGTCGGCATCGGGTCTCAAACAACAGCCCACAAGCTCTCGAGAAGCTTGACAGAACTCCGCACCGGATCTCGACCGTTCGTGCTCAACCTTGCCGCAGCCTCTCAGCGCCGTCCGGGCGTCGCGAGATCGTTTGCCAGGCTGGTATTTCCCTGGGCCTTGGCGACCGAGGCCGCCGAGCGACCGGATGCATCGATCAGGCCGGCATCCGCACCATGCGCTAGCAGCAGTTTGACCTGCGCAGAGCGGCCGAACAAGGAGGCCATCATCAGCGCGGTCTGGCCCGCTTTGTTTCGAGCATTGACGTCGCAGCTCTCTTCCAGCAGGCGGGTCGCGATAAGGTCGTCGCCCTTGAAGGCGACGCCCATTTGCGCGGTGTTGCCTTGCCGAAGGTCGGGCTTGCACGGGTCCGCGCCGGCTTTGAGCAATGCCTCTACTGTGTCGGCCTGACCGTTATATGCTGCCAATATAAGCGGGGTGAAACCGCGCGATTCATAGGCGTTTACATCGGCGCCTTTCTCCACCAGCAGCGGGATCAGGTCGGTGCGGCCCAGCTTCGCCGCTTCAAAAAGCAGTTCCTGCCGCCGCTCCGGCGCCGGCAGGGCCTCTGCTTGCGCGGGGGCGGAAGCCAGCGCGGACGCGAGGAATAGGGCGAGCATTACTGCTGGCCCGCGTAGCGCGCATCCGCGGCCGTCTGATACTCGGCCACAGCCCGGTCAACCTCGCTCGTCGGCACGCCGACGGCTTTGGCCAGGCGGGAGCCAAGTTCCTTGTCAGCTTGCATGAAGTAGCTGACCATGATCACCTTGGTGCGCGTCGACGTCACGACCCCAAGGTCTCCGGCGAGATTCTTGACCAAATCGGCCTTGTCCGCAGGCTTGAGCGCGCGATAGAACCGACCAGCCTGATCGAAGGGCTCTGTCCTGGAGATCGGCGCAGTCCGAACGATGGCATCGATCTTGTAGGGCGTGGGCGCGAACGAGGGATCGATCGCCTTGCCCTGCGTAACCGAGGGGAAATAATTCACATCGACCTTGCCGGTGGCTCCGTCGAGCTGGCCGTCCTGGTAGTTGTTCACGACCGCGACGCGAGGGCGATTGACGGGCAGGTCCATCACATTCGCGCCGACGCGGTAGCGCTGTGTGTCAGAATAGGAGAATAGGCGGCCCTGCAGCATGCGGTCGGGCGAGGCTTCGATCCCTGGCACCAGGTTGGCCGGGGCGAACGCCGACTGCTCGGTCCAGCGGAAGAAGTTTTCCGGAACCTGATTGAGTGTCATCTCGCCGATCTTGCGGAAGGGCGCGTCCAGCCATTCCTTCGTGTCGTCGAAAGCATTGAAGTTGAGCGCGCCCAGTTCCTCCGCCGTCAACGTCTGCACCATGAGATCCCAAGTCGGATAGTCGCCCGCCGCGATGGTGCCGTACAGGTCATCGGTCAGGTAGTTCGGCGGCGCCTTGGCGGCCGCTTCGCCGTTCAGGCTCTTGACACCCTGCCGGCTGATCCAGCGGAACTTGGCGAAGGTGACATTGCCGTCCTTATCAACCAGTTTGAAGGCATGGACGCCGTTTCCGTCCATGGTCCGATACGAAGCTGGCGTGCCAAGGTTCGAATAAACGTGCACAAGCATGTTGGTCGCTTCGGGCGTGCCGGAGAAGAATTCGAAGAAACGATTGGGATCCTGCTTGTTCGTAACCGGCGATGGTTTGAGCGAATGGATCATGTCCGGGAACTGGATCGCGTCTCGGATGAAGAAGATAGGCAGATTGTTGCCAACGAGGTCCCAATTGCCTTGGTCAGTGTAAAACTTGACCGCGAAGCCGTGCGGGTCGCGCATTCCTTCGGGTGAGCCAGAGGGATGGATTACGGTCGAGAAGCGCACGAACACCGGCGTTTCCTTGCCGGGCTGGTCGAACAACGACGCCTTGGTGAGGGCCGAGAGGTCCGCTGTCGCGCGGAAGACGCCCAGCGCGCCAGTGCCACGCGCATGAACGACCCGTTCCGGCACGCGTTCGCGGTCGAACCGTGCCAGCTTTTCGATCAGCGTCGTGTCTTCGAGAAGGACCGGCCCGGTGTCTCCGGCGGCGAGCGAGTTGCGGTTTGAACCGATCGGTGCGCCATTGTCGCGGGTCATCTGCGGCGCAATGCTGCCTCCGGCACCGGCGCGCGTTTCGACCGTTCCAGGTGCACCAGCCGGGGCGGCTGGCGGCTTAGCAGCGGCCATGGGTGCCGCGACAGTGGTCATGCGATCCTCAACCTGCGTGACCGTCTGGGCCACAACAGATGTGAAGGGAATGACGGATGCCGCCGCCGCGAGGCAAATGGCGTTCGAGCGTTTCATAAGGACTCTCCCTGTTGCCAAGCCGTTCTGGTTCTGTGCGCGCGGTAATTCCAATGGCTTTTGCTTGCCACAGTGATCGAAAGTGTCGCTTAATCACTGAACGGAAAGTGGCTAGGACGATTGGATTGGCTGAGGGGACGGACTTTGGCTAGAGGCTGTTATGGACTTGAGAGTCCGAATGGATTCAAAGGCTTGGATGGCACTTCATCGCAAGTCTTATCCG
>NZ_JCATID010000051.1:0-10600 GCF_059693745.1 Sphingobium sp. WR1
CCATGCTGCCCAACAGCTTGTCGAACATCGTCAGGGTGGCGTCGGTCAGGCTTTCCTCAAGCCGGATGCCGGTTGGCCCCTGTGCATTGTAGGGACACAGATTCACGGTAGCGGTTTGATGAGCAGGGGCATGAGGCCGCTGGCGTCGAGACCGAGGTGATCGGACCAGACGTAATCGCCGGCGAGATTGATGCGATCCCATCCCAATGGTGAGAGTCGGGACAGCATAGCCGGGTCGATCTGGCTTCCTCGCTGGCGCATTTCGTCGACGGCGCGCCCCAGATAGCGGCAGTTGAAGAGGATGATCGCTGCGGTGACGAGGTTGAGCGCAGCCGCGCGGGTTTGCTGGTTCTCCAGGCCACGGTCGCGGAAGCGACCGAGCCGATGGAAGGCGACCGCCCGCGCCAGGCTGTTGCGCGCCTCGCCTTTGTTCAATTCGGCGGTGACAGTGCGGCGTAGCGCTGGATCGTCGAACCAACGCACCGTGAACAGCGTGCGCTCGATCCGCCCGACCTCGCGCAACGCCGCGGCGAGGCTGTTCTGCTGGCGGTAGGCGGACAGCTTCTTGAGGATCAGCGAGGGCGTAACGGTGCGGTTACGCATCGCGCCAATGACACGTTCAATATCGGGCCAGTGGCTGGCGATCAGGTCCCGGTTGAGCCTGTGACCGAACAGTGGCGCAAGCCTGCCATAACGCTTCGAGGGCTCGAAAGCGTAGAGGCGCCGGTCGGACAGGCGGGGAATGCGCGGCTCGAAATCGAGTCCGAGGAGATGCATCGTCGCGAACACGATGTCGGAAACGCCGCCTCCATCGACGTGCAGCGCGGTCAGATCGGCGTTGCTGTCATGGCCGAGGATGCCGTCGAGCGCATGGATGGCTTCTCCTGCCGTGCCGGCGATCACGGTTTGGTGCAGGGGCGCGTAGCGATCGGTGATGGTGGTGTAGATCTTGACCACCGGGTCGCGACCATAGTGAGCATTGACCGCTCCGCCGGCTTCGCCCGGCCCGCCCAGGTAGAAGGCCTGGCCATCTGCGGACGCCCGGTGCCCTGACCCAAACCAGGCGGCGATCGGCTCGGCGTGGATGGCGTCGGTCAGACAGGCGAGCGCCGCCCGAAAGGTTTCCTCGCGCATGTGCCATGTCTGCATGCGCAGCAGCGCGCGGCGTGACCCTGCGCCGCATACCTCGGCCATGCGCGACAACCCAAGATTGGTCGCTTCGGCAATCAGGGTAGCGAGGAAAGCCCGCTCGTCTCCAGGCGGCAGCCCGGTCGAGACGTGCCCGAAGTGCCGGGTGAAGCCGGTCCATCGTTCGACCTGCGACAGCAGGTCGGTGATACGCGTGGCAGGCAGCATACCGTAGCAGGCAAGCGTCAGATGCCGTCCTTCGTCGTCCTTGGCATCATCGTCCTTCGGTTCCTTGGGAAAGCGCAATCGCTCGCCAGCGAACAGGGCAGCATCGCGTCCGGCCAGATTGTGGGCGACGTTGCGCAAGGCGCTGTCGAGCTGCGCGGCGCGCTGATCGAGCCATGCGTCTGGATCACCGAGCGAGAACGCCGGCTGCAGCGCCGCGCCGCTTGATGGCGCGAGCAGCACGTCCAGCGACCTGTGCAGCCGTGACCGCGGCACCCAGATATCACCCGATGCCAGTGCATTGGCGAGCGCCCCGTAGGTCGCCATCTCCCAGTGCGTCCGGTCGATCTTGCCGGCAACCACGACATGGCGGTGCCAGCGCCGCTCGATATGGCCGAGCGGCACGTCGGCAGGGAGCGGCTTGCGCCAGTCGCCATCAAGATCCGACAAGACCATCATGGCGTTGCGCAATGCCGCAGTGCCGGCCCTGCCGTGGAAATCGAGCGTTTGCAGAAATTGAGGCCCTGTTCGCTTGAAGGTTCGGTACTCGGCTGCGATCTCGCTCAGCACATCGTCCCTGTGAGGTGCCGCGGTACGACGAATGATCGCGGCATCGGCATCGAGCATGTCGAGAGGCATGATATCCCTGAGGGCTGCGGCGATATCTTCGCCGGCGCGTGCTGCCCGGCTCACTGTTTCCAGTACAGCGGCGATGCGCATCAGACGGTCGCGGCCTTCGCGTCCTGAAATTGCGACCCTTTGCTCCAGGCGTTTGCGGGCACGAAGATGAGCGCGTCCCATCAAGGCGGCGAACATGGCGATCGCCGCGTCGGTAAGCGTGGCCTCCAGATCGCGCAGCGTAGCAAGCAGGATGACCCGCCTGCGGGAGGTGCGCATCTGTTGGAAAGCCTGGGCGGTATAGCGCACACCTTCGCGGGCGAACTGCGTCAGGCGTGGCTCGTGCACGGGATCGACCGTGATACGAGAGATACCAGTCCTATGAATCAACGCGACCTTCTCTAGAATTTCGGCGAGCGAGGCTGACGCGACGCGGGGCTCCGGTTCGCGCAGCCAGGACAAGCGGCTCTGTCGATCATGCACCTTCTCATCGACCAGCGCATCGAGACGCTGACGCATGTCTGCATCGAGATTATTGTCGACGGCGGCGATCAGATCGGCTTCCGCCCGAAGCATCGCCTCGGCCGTCATCCGCTCGACTACGCTGACGCCAGGAATGACGATGCGCCGCGTGCGCAGCTCGTCGAGCAGTCGATCGAGCAGAATGCGCCCGTCCACGATGGCCATGGCTTCGGTTTCCAACCAGTTCATCATGATGCCGCGCGCTGGCCGGCTCAGATCGGTGAATCCGAAGCGCGCCTTGATGGCGGCAAGCTGATCGTAGCGGGTCGGCGCTCGCCGCGCGAAGTCGGCGACGACGCCTGCATCCACCCCGACCTGCTCGGCGATGTGGTCGAGCATGATCGCAGGCAACAGCTCGCCTGCACGTAGATGCCGCCCCGGGTAGCGCAGGCAGCAGAGTTGCAGGGCGTAGCTTAACTGGGTTGCCGGAGTGCGTGCGGTGCCGATCGCAGCAAGGTCCTCGGCATCGAGGCCATGGTGCCGCACTACCGCCGCTTCGCTGTCGGGCAAAGCAAGCAATGCAGCGCGCTGCCGCTCGGTCATCGGGATGCGGGCAGGCATGTTTCATCCTCCAAAAACCTCTTGCCTTTTGGCACCTTAATGAAAGAGGATTATGAAAGGCGGAAGGCTGCGGAAATGCGTGCATGCTGTTCCCGCCTCAGGATACGACCGTTTGTGAAAGATACTGGATGACACGCGAACCCTATCTGATCGGCTATGCCCGCGTGTCGAAGGGCGACGACCAGTCGAACGCCGCGCAGCGGCGCGCGCTCGATGCAGCCGGCTGCAAGCGCGTGTACGAGGAGACCGCCAGCGGCGGGCGGTGGGACCGGCCCAAGCTCCTGGAGATGATCGGCCAGTTGCGCGACGGCGATGTCGTCGTCGTCTGGAAGCTTGACCGACTGTCGCGCAGCCTGAAGGACATGCTGCACATCATGGAGCGGATCGAGCTGGCAGGCGCAGGCTTCCGCTCGCTAACCGAGGCGATCGACACCACCACTGCGGCAGGGCGGATGATGATGCAGATGGTCGGAAGCTTCGCCGAGTTCGAGCGCGCGATGATCCGTGAGCGCACCAGCGCCGGCTTGGCTCAGGCGCGAGCAGAAGGACGGATCGGCGGGCGTCGGCGCAAGCTCGGCGACAAGCAGCGTCGCGAAATCGCCGAGTCCGTCACTTCCGGCCGCAAGTCCGGTGCCGAGATGGCACGGCTCTACGGCGTCAGCGAACCCACAGTCTCGCGCATCGTCGCCGCGCACCGCCAGCAATTGGGGCAACAGCAGAGGGAACAGGCATGAAGCGTGGTCACGATCTGTCCGGCGTTATGAAATTCGCCACCTCGCCGGCCTGGGCCGATCATCTTCGCGATGCGCTCGGCGATCATTTCGGGCTGGCGATGGAGGAGTTCGACTTCGAAGCGGATGAGCTGGCGGACATCGTCGGCGATCATTGGGCGGGCGTGTTGTGGGGATGCGCGTTCGAGGATCTGCTGACGCGCACCATCCAACCCGGGGACCGGAACATCGTTGATGACTATATCCGGCGCCGGGGCTGGAACGAGAGCGGCCCGACCAAAATCTACCTGCGTGCCCTTCGATCGTCGGTGATGAGCCTCCACGAGGTGAGCGAGGTCGAGCCCGGCAGTGGCTTCCTCGTGCGTGACCTGATCCGGGGCGGCGAACCCCTTAGAGTATCGGAGCGCAGCGCCTCGCAGACGCTGAAGCAATGGGACAGGATCGGTGCCCGCGTCGTGCAGGTCGGAGGCAAGCACCTCCTGTCGGGCGGCGTGTTGTCATTCACGATGGAGGCGGCCGAGGCGCTCGTCGCCGATCTGCGGCGTTCGAAAGGCAAGCGTAGCCCAAACACCGCATTGAAGCTGAACCCCGACGATTTGGCCGCACTTNTTGTCATTCACGATGGAGGCGGCCGAGGCGCTCGTCGCCGATCTGCGGCGTTCGAAAGGCAAGCGTAGCCCAAACACCGCATTGAAGCTGAACCCCGACGATTTGGCCGCACTTCCGGCACTCATCAGCACCGCATGGCTGTTCGATGTCGTTCCCAAGACCATGGGACCGGCGTCCATCCCCACGCTGCTCAACAGTGATGGCGAGGAGGTGGTGTTCCACCGCGTGCGCTTTCCCTTTGCACGCGGCGTGACCCAGGCGCTGGTCGGCGAGCGGCTCGACACTGTCCCTACGCTTCAGCGGGAAACCACGCACTTCTGGAACTGGCTGGGCGAAAAACCGGACGGAAAGGCGAGAAGCACTGGCCGTATGGCGTGGGGTGTGACGATGGCGAACGGCACCCCGGTGCTCGGCAATGTCGAATTGAAAGGCCGGGCTCTGGTTCTCGCCGTCACCTCGGCCGAGCGGGCGAAACGCGGTACCGCGCTCATCACCGATGCGCTCGCCGGGTTGGTCGGCTCGCCGCTGACCACGATCGAGACGATCGAACAGGCCATGGCCGCGCGGGCCGAGGGACTGACAACATCCGAACCGGCACCGGCCATTGCGCCAGAGGTGGCAACCCCGCTCGTTCATGCCATGCTCGACCGCCAGTACCGCGCGACGCTCGATGAACCCGTTGGAATGCTTGGGGACATCAGCCCACGTGCGGCCGTTCGAACGGCCGCAGGCCGTTATCGAGTAGCTGGGTGGCTCAAGCATCTCGAAAACCGTAGCAGCGCTCACCCCGAACCGAACGACCCGATGGCAACCTACGATTTCACCTGGATGTGGCGCGAACTCGGCATCGAAGACCTGCGGAAATAGTCCCCTTCCACTGACGCTGACGCCTACCGTGAATCTGTGTCCGATTAATGCATAAGGGCCATCTCCGGCAATCCGAGCCCGCACCTGATCTATCACTTCGCGCTGGTCTATTCCGGGTGGGAGCATGCCGAGGTCGTGCTGGGAGGAGAAAGCTTCACGGCGCTGGCCTGCGGCCTTCAGAATGCGCTGTGGCAGCTTGGCGGCGTGCCGCACGAGCATCGCACCGATAGCCTCTCCGCGGCGTTCGCCAACCTGGAGCAAGATGCCCAGGAAGATCTGCGGACCCGCTATGCCGCCCTGTGCGCCGATTACCAGATGGAGCCCACCCGCAACAATCGCGGGGTCGCCCATGAGAATGGGTCCATAGAAAGCCGTCATGGTCACCTTAAGGATCGGCTCGATCAGGCACTCCAGTTGCGCGGGACACGTGACTTCGCCTCCATCGAGGACTGGCGCACGTTCCTCGCCCAGATCGTGGGCCGCCACAATGCCCGGCGGCGCGATGCCTTGCGCATCGAAGCTGAGCACCTGCGCCCGTTACCTTCACGCCGCAGCTGCGATTATGATGAAGCTACGGTGCTCGTCACCTCATCGGGCGGCTTCGTGCTGCGCAAGGTCTTCTACACCGTGCCTTCCCGGCTCATCGGCCATAGCCTGCGAGCCAGGATCTTCGATGACCGGATCGACCTTTATCTGGCCGGGCAGCCCATCGAGACCCTGCCACGCGGGAGGGCGCCCGATCGCGGACGGGGCGGTCATGACCACGTAGTCAATTATCGGCACGTGATCCACAGCCTGCGTACCAAGCCCCACGCGCTGGCAAACCTTGTCTATCGCGACAAGCTCTTCCCTCGCAGCGAATATCGCCGCTGCTGGGATGCTCTGGAGGGTGCGCTTCCCAAAGCCGCCGCATGCCGCAGCATGGTGGGGCTGCTGTGGCTTGCGCATGACCAGGCCTGCGAGGCTGAGCTCGCCGCGACCCTGACCGGCATACTCGATGGCCAGGGTTTACCCGATCTGAGGGATCTGCAGGAGCGCTTCCAACGCCCCGGCAAAGAGCCGGCCGATGTGGTCGTCGATATTCCCCAGCCTGACACATACGACGATCTGCTCACCGCCAGGGAGATGGCCGCATGAGCATCACTGTCGACACCGCCCAGCTGCCCATGTTGCTTGGCACGCTGCGTCTGCCCACCATTGCCCGTCTCTGGCCGGACTTCTGTTCACGAGCGGACAAGGAGGGGTGGCCGGCTTCGCGCCTGCTGGCAGCCTTGGCCGAACTGGAACTCGCCGAACGCGAACAACGCCGGATCCAGCGCCATCTTACAGAAGCACGGCTGCCTCCCGGCAAGACCCTGGATGCCTTCGACTTCAGCCTCGTTCCCACCTTGAGCAAGGCCCAGGTCATGGCTCTGACCCAAGGAGATGCCTGGCTCAAGGCGGGCCACAATCTTCTGGCATTTGGTCCGCCCGGTGCCGGCAAGAGCCACGCCGCAGCCGCCATCGGCAACGAGCTCGTCGCGCGCGGATACCGGGTCTTCTTCACCCGAACCACCGATCTCGTCCAGCGTTTGCAGGCCGCACGTCAGTCCCTGACCTTGACCCAGGAGATCGCCAGGCTCGACCGCTTCGACCTGCTCATCCTCGATGACCTGTCCTACGTCCGCAAGGACCAGGCAGAGACCAGCGTCCTGTTCGAACTCATCTCTGCCAGATACGAAAGGCGCTCCATCATGATCACCGCCAACCAACCATTCAGCGGTTGGGATTCCATTTTTTTGGATAAGGCAATGACTGTCGCTGCCATCGACAGGCTCGTTCACCACGCCACTATCCTGGAAATGAACGTCGAGAGCTATCGCAGGCGATCCGCCCTGGCCTCAGCGACATCGCTCCGCGACAGTGCTCCTGATCCAGCGACATCGCCCAGCGACATCGAAACCATGCCAGCGACATCGCTGCGCGACAACGCCTCTTGATCCAGGCCAACCTCGTGTGACACTATCCCCAACGTCACCGCTGACACATCACCATCAATGTCGCTGACCAGTCACCGACGATGTCGCGCTACACGCATCCACGCTTTCGCCATGGCGGATTGCCAGATCGCGCCAGAACGCCGTTTCAGCGAACATTTCCTCGCGCAGCGCCTCTTCGATAGCGGTCTGACCGCTGGCGACGGCCTCGTTCTCCAGTTCCTGCAAAAGTGCCATCACCATACGGCCGGTGCTCAACCGATCCTGCAACAGCGACGTGAACACGTGATCAAGCTCGGCCCACCTCGGGGCACCCTCTTCCTGTAAAGCGGCCTGCGACTGCCGCCAGCGGCTAGATACCGCGATAGCCTTGAACGCGATCTGCGCGATGAGCCGCTCGCGATTGCCGATGTGGTAATTGATTGCCGACGGGCTCATTCCTGTCTTTCGCGCCAGACTTCGTGCGCTGAGCGCTGCCAGACCGCTCTCTTCGGCAAGGTCATACGCGGCCTCACTCATCCGCTCTGCCTGGGGCGAGGCTTCATCGGACATATATCGCAAGCGACTCAAACCTGACACCCTTCTGTACAGCCGTTCGAATTAAGCTCCGCCCGAATTCGGCTGGCTTTCCCAATCTAGATAGAGCCTCACCACACCGTTGCCAAGTTTGCTCCCTGAGCAGGACGGCATCGCGCATATCGCTTCGCCGACGGCGCATCCGCACAGGATACCCACGAGCGTTTCTCCGGCTGTCATAGAAGATTCACACGATACACCTACCTGTACAGCCGTTCGATTCGGGCAGGGGGTCCTATGAAGTATTCACACATCCATCGATGGGCGGGGTCCCGGCGTATGCCGCAACGGCCTGTCGTCTCCGACTAGGCCCCTCATTGTCCTGAGCGACGCGAGATCCACCCCCGATCCGGGCGGTGGCCGATGTCGCTCGCCCTCTTCTGACATACATGTTCCAAGGACTGATTTCATGGCCAGCTCATCGCAGCACAAGTTCCGCCGCGTTCATCTGCTATCCTCCGCCTTCGCTTCCCTGACGATCGCGGCTCCCCCGGCTTACGCCGCCGACGATCCTGTCGAGGCAGGTGGCGACATCATCGTCACGGCCCAGAAACGCGACCAGCGGCTGATCGATGTTCCATCGGCAGTCAGCGTCCTGTCTCCAGAGGCACTGCGCGAAGCGGGCGTGAAGGACTTGATCGACGCCTCGCGCCTGACTCCCGGCGTGGTCGTGTCACCCCAGATTTCCGGCGGTCGCACCATCCAGACCTTCACCATTCGCGGCATCGGCTATGATGATCCACGCCCCAACGGCAATCCGTCGGCGGCGGTCAGCTTCGACGGGGTCTATCAGGGATCGGGCGCCCTGGTCGGCGGCCAGATGTACGATGTCGAGCGTATCGAGATACTGAAGGGGCCGCAGGGCACGCTCTACGGCCAGAACACCACGGCGGGCGCCGTCAACATCATCTCCCACCAGCCGACCGACAGCTGGCAGGGACAGGGGCGGGTCGAATATGGCCGCTTCAACTCCTGGCGCGCCGAGGCGGGCATTGGCGGCCCGATTGCCGAGGGTGTGAAGCTGCGTCTCTCCGGCGTGTTCGACCGGACCGACGGCTTCATGACCAATATCGGCACGCATGGTGCAAAGGGGGTCGCGAACCCCGCCGTGCCCGCGCTTGGTGATCCCGGCGTCAACACCAAAGCCAACCGGTCGCAATATTATGGCGGCCGCGCCATCCTGCTGCTGGAGCCGACCGACGGCACAACGGTCACGCTTAATGCCCATGGTTTCCATGAATCCGGCGCGGTGCAATTTTTCGAGCGCACCGCCACGGTGCGCGGTTTTGCGCCGCTGGCGCCCTTTACGACCGATTCCGCCATCGATCCGTCGCTCGACAAGACCAGCTATGGCGGATCGGTCACGCTGAACCAGAAGATCGGCGGTGATATGCTGCTGGTCGCCATTCTCGGCTGGGAAAAGTTGAAGCAGCAATATTCTGCTGCGGGCGACGTGATTCCGACGCGGTTCCAAGACTTCATCTATCGCGACAATGTAGAGCAGGGGACGGCGGAACTACGCCTCCAGAATGCGACGCCCGGCCGGTTCGACTGGGTGGTGGGTGCAACGGCTTACAGGGACAAGGTGCGGCTGCGCAGTAACATCGACCTGACCGATTTCGTGCTGAGCGTGCTGTCCGCCGACTATATCCAGCGACGCCGCAGCGTCGCGGGATTTGCCGATGGCAGCGTCAGGCTGGGCAGTCACTGGAAGATCGGCGCGGGCCTGCGCTACACCCATGATGAAAGCCGGTTCGACGGATCGACCGTCGACCTCAATCCCTTCGGTGTGAGCATCGCCCCGGCCGTTTTCGGTCCCATGCCATTCAATTTCAGCCGGACCTTCTCCGACAACAGCCTGTCGGGCCGCCTGAATGTCAGTTACGAAATCTCGCCGTCCGCGACCGCTTATGTTTCGGTCAGCCGGGGGTTCAAGGCGGGTGGTTTCGACGGATCGACCTCCGTCACCCTCCCCGAAACCGATCCGTTCAAGTCGGAGCGGGTCTGGACCTATGAGGCGGGCGTCAAATTCCTGCCGCGCGGCGGCCCGGTGCAGATCGATGCGTCGGTCTATTACAACGACTTCACCAATATGCAGGCCAACCTCAACAAGCTCATCAACGGCATGCCCTCCAATATCCGCACCAATGTGGGCAGCGCTCGCACCTATGGCGCGGAAGCGAATATCACGGTCCGACCGCTACACGGGCTGGAAATACAGGGCGGCGTCTCGCTTCTCGATAGCAAAATACTCGACATGCGTTCGGACAATGCGGCGGAGAGGTTACGGCGCATCGGCAATGAACTGCCCTTTGCGCCGAAGATGACGCTGACCGGTTCGATCCGCTATGCGATACCGCTGGGCGGCGACAGGGTGCTGACGCCGTCGGTCAATGGCCGCTTCGTCGACGATTATTACACCGAACTCGACAATTACCAGCCGATCAAGGGCTATTTCCTTGGCAATGCGCAGATGGAACTGGCATTTGCCGAAAGGATGACGGTGGGGGCATGGGTTCGCAACTTCACGAACAAGCGTTATCCCTCGACCCTCTTTGTCGCGCCGCCGACCTATTCGCAGTTGAGCGGCGCTCCGCGCACATATGGCCTGTCGCTCGGCTACACTTTCTGATCAGCCAACCAACATACAAGCAACTATTGGAGTTTAACATGACCCTCCTTGGCCATTGGACGCGGCAAATTGCGTTCTCATCGGCTCTGTTGCAAACTCTGACACGGTTTCCAAGATTGGGCTCATGTACTGTCAAGGTCAGTTGCGATGAACGA
>NZ_JCATID010000052.1:0-9681 GCF_059693745.1 Sphingobium sp. WR1
AGAACCAGGGGCGCTCACCGCGTCGGTGGATGCCATCTAGAAGCCACAATCGAGTCGGTCAATCGGAAAATTGCAAAAAAACGACAAAGATTTGAATTCGTCCATCACGACCGCTCCATTCGCCCGGAAATGGCGGCGCCTGCGCTGACCGAAGCCGGCGACGCGACAAAGGGCAAGGCAGGCTTCACCTATTTGCCGGCGATGCAACAGGCGAAAATTCGCCGGCACGCCAAGTCGCTCGACGCCTTTCTGACCAAGCCGAGCGGCCTTCTTCCCGGCAATCGCATGGCTTTTGCCGGTGTGCCGCTGTCCGCCGACCGCGCAAACCTGATCGCCTATCTGGCCAGCGCCACGAAATAAGCCGGATCGCGCCTGCGCAAAAAGCCGCTTGCCTGGGCCACACGATAGATTGTATCCTTATGATACATATTGCCGATCAGGAGCAGGAAGATGGAAGAGCAGGACGTCGTTTCCTTTCATGTTGAAAGCGGGATCGCCTGGGTGAATTTCGCCCGCCCCGCCAAGCGCAACGCGATGAGCCCGACGCTCAACCGGCGCATGATGGAGGTGCTGGACGCGCTGGAATATCGCGAGGATGCCGGTGTTCTGGTGCTGGGGGGCGAAGGCACCGCCTGGTCGGCGGGCATGGACCTGAAGGAATATTTTCGCGAGACCGAGGCGCAGGGCCTGCGCGGCGTGCGCAAGTCGCAGGCGGAAAGCTATGGCTGGTTCCGCCGCCTGCGCTGGTATCAGAAGCCGACCATCGCCATGGTCAATGGCTGGTGCTTCGGCGGCGGCTTCGGCCCGCTCTTCGCCTGCGATCTCGCCATCTGCGCGGACGAGGCGCAGTTCGGCCTGTCCGAAATCAACTGGGGCATCTTGCCGGGCGGCGGCGTGACCAAGGTGGTGGTCGATTTGCTGCCGATGCGCGACGCCATGTGGCTGACGCTGACCGGCGAGCTGATCGACGGCAAGGCGGCGGCGGCGATGCGGCTGGTCAATGAAAGCGTGCCGCTGGACCGGCTGAAGGCACGCACCACGGAAGTCGCCGAGCTGCTGCTCAGGAAGAACCCGGTCGCCCTCAAATTCGCCAAGGATGCCGTCCGCCGCGTCGGCACCATGACCTATGACGAGGCGGAGGATTATCTGGTGCGGATGCAGGAAGCGGCCAATTTCCACGACAAGAGCGAAGGGCGCAAGGAAGGCATCCGGCAGTTCATCGACGAGAAAAGCTATAAGCCGGGCCTTGGTAGCTATGACCTCAGCAAAGGCAAGGCGTCGGTTTAGAATTTCATATTTGCGATATATCCATATTCATGAATATGTGGCAGGATGATCCCTAATGAGAAAAAGGATCATCCCCATGCCCATGGCCTCCCCTGTCGCCCGCCTCCTGCGCGGCGCCGCGGGCCCGGTGGACGCGCGGCCATGACCGAGGAGCAGCGCCGGGCGATCGAACAGGATTGCGCCCGCCTCGTCGCCCGCTATGCCAATCTGAACGATTCCGGCCGCTGGAACGATGTCGCCAATCTTTATGCCGAAGACGGCCGGATGGCGCGCCCGACCGCGCCCGACGACTGGATCGTGGGCCGCGACGCAATTCTCGCCGCCTTCCTCGCCCGCCCGGCGCGGACCACGCGGCATGTCTGTTCCAATGTCGTCATCGACGTGCGGAGCGAAAGCGAAGCCACCGGGGAAAGCGCGATGCTGTTGTTCACCGGCGAGGGAGCGCCTAAGGTCGGCAGCTTTCACGATATTTTCGTCCGCACGGACGCGGGCTGGCTTTTTGCCGAAAGGCGGGGCAGCCTGATTTTCTAGGGGGTTTGCCGACATATGAATGGCTCCACGCCGTCCACCGTCAAATCGGCGATGCGCACTATCGACATCATCGAATATGTCGTTGCGCGGCCGGGCGGCGTCGTCGCGCAGGAGATTGCGGCGGGCCTCGCCATTCCGGTCAGCAGCCTGTCCTATCTGCTCGCGACGCTGGTGGAGCGCGACTATCTGGCGCGGGACGGGCGGCGGTATCTGCCCGGCGGCGCGCTGGAGCGGCTGGCGTCGCCACGGGGATCGCTGTCGCTGGCGGACAAGGTGCGGCCGCTGGTCAAGTCGCTGCGGTTGCAGACCAACGAGACGGCGTCTTTCTTCACCCGCGACGGCTGGCAGCTGGAAGCGATCGTCACCGAGACGGCGGAACATTCGCTGCGCTATTCGATCAGCGTCGGTACCCGCAGCCCGATCCATTGCCTGGCGGCGGGCAAAGCCCTGCTGGCGACATTGCCCGATGCGGAACTGGACGCCTATTTCGCAACGACGCCGCTTAGCGCCTTCACCCCCGCCAGCATCACCGACGAGGCGATGTTGCGCGCCGAACTGGCGGCGGTGCGCGCCACCGGGGTCGGCCGGACGCGGGAGGAATATACGCCGGGCATCTGTGGCCTTGGCATGGCTGTGATAGTGGACGGCGGCCCGGTCGGCGCCTTCGCCGTCGCCATTCCGACGCCGCGATTCACCGCCGAACTGGAGGGCCGGACCATCGCCAAGCTGGAACAGGCAGTGAGCCTGTTCGCCGCCGCCGAGATGCCCGCGGTCTGAGAGTCTGTTTGGAAAATGCGCGCAAGAGCGCATTTTCAATGCGGCACCGGCCCACACCCCCACCCGACCGCCCATCAGGGTAGCATATCTGGGTGGTCGGGTGGGGGTGCGGGCCGGTGCGGATGCGCCAAAGGCGCATTTCCAAACGGACTCTGAAGACAAATGCGTCCCCGACGCAACGGGCCGAAGTTCACACTGTTGCGGGGTAATTGGGTCGAACGCGCTCGCGACGCGCCCCCGATGCGTCCCCGAAGCGCCTGCGAAGCGTCACAGCAAGCGCCAGCGAAGCACCGGTCGACAGGATGAATCAGTAGCGTGCGGGAATGCTGGTCCATCTCCAAGGATAGATCAGATAAAATCCTACATTGGAAGGGTTTAGGCCGCCTGTCCCATCCAGGTGGAGGCTTTGAGCTCCTCGATCTCCGGGTGCGTTTCGAAGCGCTCGAGCCGGACCAGAAGCGTCCCGCCGATCACGCGCGTCATCGCCGCCGGCGACGTTGCGGCGGTGAGGACGATGTCGGGATGGGCGAGCCGCGTCGGGTGGTCCATTTGCGCATAACAGCCAAAATAGTCAGCTTCGACATGAAAGGGCTTGGGCGGGGCACGGTAGAGCGTGTCGCGCAGGCCCAGCAGGCAGGGCCGACGATAGCTGCTCATGTCGCGGTCGCCGGGGTCCAGGTTCAAGCCCACAAAGCTGCCCGGCTTCGCCCGCATCAGCGCGTCGCATTCCAGCATCGCCAGATCGCCCATGAAGCTGAGCACGATGTCCGGCCCGGCCCGATCGGACAATTCGCGCGATGCCTGCGCCGCGACGTCCGGCCGATAGAGCGCCGGCAATTCCTTCAGCAGCGTTTGGTGGAGCGCCGACACATAAGCGAAAGCGTCGCCATAGGCCTGGTCCATGTCCACGCCCATGCCCGCAAGCACGGGCCGGAGCAGGACGAGCCGTCCGGCAATCGCCTCACGATATTGCGCGCCATTTTCCTGCGCCTGCTCCAGCGTAAGCACAGGACCGTCGAGGCCAGCCGTCGCGATGTTGAGCGCCCTGTGGCGGGGCGTGAACGGGGGATAGTCGGCAAGCAGCCCGGACAGACGTCCCGCCTCCTGCGATTCGCGCTTCTTGAGCCAGCCGAACATCAGGGCAGTCTAGAACCAGCTCTTGACCCAGTCGACCGCCTTCTCGCCGACGCCGCTGCCCACGATACCGCCCGCAATACCACCGATCACGCCGCCCACGACCGTGCCGACCGGGCCGCCGACCGAGCCGATGGCCGCACCCAGCTGGGCGCCGCCCCACGCGCCCGCCGCGCCGCCCGCAAGGCCGCCGACCGCGCGCTGCGTGTTGTCCCCAAAGCTGTTGCCGTCCTGCCGGAACGCCTGGCCGACCTGCACTGCGTCAACGACCAGACCGACCGGACGCGCCACCCGACCGACGCCTTCGAGCGCCGTGCCCAGGCCGCGAACATTGGCGTTCTCGGTCAGGCGCTCGACATCCTTGGCGACCTGGAGGCGAGTGTCGGCGCTGGCGCTGGCGCGGCCGAGCTTCGATTCAATTTCGATCTGACGATTCATTTCCGGCCGCGCGCCGGGCTCGGTCGCCACCACGTCGACGTAGCGGCCGCCGAGCGAAGTCTGCCGATACGCCTCGGTCTGGACGTTGGTGTAGTTCGGATCGGCGCGCAGGGCGTCCGCGATGGCGTCACGCGCGGCATTGCCGTTCTGCGTGGTGGCGGCGGGACCGTTGGAGGTCGTGCCGCCAGGCGGCGGCGGGTTGACCGGGCCGTCGCGCACGATGCCGGCATTGTCGAGCAGCGTTTCAAGCGGCTTGGTGAAGCCGTCCTTGTTCGTGACCGGACTGGTGGTCGACTGCCACCGAATCTCCAGGGCCGGATTATCGCGCAGGATGCGTCCCCCAACCTCGGTCGGGATCGTGGAGGCGCCCGTAGCCGACAGCGTGGGCAGTCCGCCCGTTTCCTGATTCTGTTCACGCATGGCGACAGTCGCCTGCGCTTCGGCGCGGAAGGCCCCCATGCTGCTGGCGATCCCGTCGCCGCGCGGTTCGCCCTGCGACATCCACCGGTTGAGAGTGGCGGTCATGTCGGCGATGACCTGCTTGTCCTCGGCGCTGCCCGGCGTGATCGTCGCGGGGTCAAGCCCGTTCGCCTGCGCCTGGATGTCGTAGCCGATCTTGGCGTCGCCCGAGCGCACGGCCTGCTCCAGCGGCACGCCCGTGCAGTCGTTGCAGTAAAGGTTCGGCTGGCCCGACCCGAAATCGACCTGGACGCTCTGGCTGCTGGTCGCCGTTGGTGTCGGAGCAGGCGCCGGGGGCGGCGTCTGGGGGGCATTTGTGGTCGAGCCGATGGAATCCTGCATCCTCACCTCCGCTGCTTGCCCGTCATTCTAGGCATGAAGTGGAGGGGCGATCACTAGTCGATCCGCTGAAATGGCTAGTCGATCCGACTAAGGGCGGTGGCGATTCGCATCAAAGCGAGAATGCGCGTCCTGCTTCGGATCGATCGGTTCCTCCTCCCCCGGACCAAAATGGGGGACGCCTTTCGGCATCCCCCGCGTCCCTGCTCACGAAATCAGGCGGCCTTGGTGCGCCAGCCGTCGGCATAGCTGTCGCGCGCGGCTTCCGAATAGGGCACGGACGACACGATCGCCTTGATCTCCGTCTGGACATGGGGTTCGACCGTCGGCTTGGCGGTGCCGCCATCGGGTTCGCCCCAGAGCAGGGTGACTTCGGTGCCGGGCGCGGCATATTCCGCGTCGACCATGGCCAACGCCAGGAAGCGGCCAGTATTCACCGTGTAGCCGATCCAGGTCGACAGGCCGACGGTCCTGCCGTCCTTTAGCACCGCGTCATAGGGGTGCATACAGTAGACGGCGCTCGGAAATTCGAGGAACTTCGCCTTGTCGCCGGTCTGAAGCATCGAACTCATGACCCGGACGATATCCGCATTGTCCAGCGCCAGCGTCACCTTCTGCCGGTGCGGCTGGTCCTTGATCTTTTCCAGCGCCTCGCGGCCGACGAAATCATGGTCGAACTTGACCATGATGCCATAGCCCAGCTCCCAGGGGTTGAGATAATAATCCTCGATCCTGTCGGAAACGAAGCTGCCGCCGAGCGAGCATTTGCCTTCATAGCTGTTGGCGCTGAGCCATTCGCGGAAAGCCCTGGTGCCTTCGCCGGTATAGGTGGCCGGCAGCGGCGAGGGGATCCAGCCCGATTCCAGTGTGTTCGACGAGTAGGTGCGGCCACCGCAGAGGGTAAGGCCGAAATCCTTGCCCGCCTCGATCAGGGCGTTGCGAACGGTGTCATAATCCTTCCACGGGCCGAACAGCTCGTAACCGGGCTGGCCGGCCATGCCATGGCGCAGGGCGCGCACTTCGACGCCGGCGATCATGATCGGCGCCATGTGGAAGAATTTGAGGTCCGGCGGGGTCTGGCCCATCGCCTTTTCCAGCACCGGCATGGCGTTCGGCCCCTGCAACTGGAAGCGATAGTTGCGGCGGTAGCCCTGCTGGTCGAGCGGGCGGGCGGCGGTGCGCTCGTCGCGTTCCACCTTC
The DNA here is from genome assembly GCF_059693745.1 of Sphingobium sp. WR1. Lineage (NCBI taxonomy): Bacteria > Pseudomonadati > Pseudomonadota > Alphaproteobacteria > Sphingomonadales > Sphingobiaceae > Sphingobium > Sphingobium sp. WR1. The sequence continues at coordinate 6,166 of NZ_JCATID010000052.1, forward strand.
ACGTCCCACTTGCCGGTCGAGGCCCAATATTCGACCCATTCGATCGAGGGGGCGCGGCCGACCAGTTCGAACTTCTCTTCTTCCAAGTAGAAGAGGATGACGTCGCCGATCACATAGCCTTCGGGCGTGACGGGCGCGAATTGCTTGGCGCGGTTGGGCACGAAGCCCTTGAAGCTGTTAGGCGCGAGCCAGGCGAGCATGTCGAAGGCGTCGGGGCCGGTGACGAGCAGGTCGACCATGTGGAAGCTTTGGTTGAACAGCACGGCGGTTTCCGCCCAACTGCGCTGTTCGTCGCGCCAGTTGCTATATTCGGCCGGGACGCCGGGATAGACGTTGGGGCCGGTCTGCTGGTTGCGCAGGAAATGGACGATGTCGCCCTTTTCATCGAGTAGCTGTTGCAGGGACGTGTCGCTCATTCAAACCTCTCCTTTGACGTAATTTGCAAAGTTCACACCGTTGCCGGGGCATGGCTGGTCGAGCCATTCCCGCACGATTGCATTGAAGGCCGGCGGCGCTTCCGCCGGCATCATATGGCCTGCCCCCGGCACCACGCGCAGGCGCGCGCCGGGAATGGCGGCGGCGATCGTCCGGTGCTGGGCGACGGGGGACCAGCGATCCTCCTGCCCGACGATCGCGACGGTCGGACAGGCGATGGTCGGCAGCAGCGCATCGACCGAGGGGCGGTGCAGCAACGCCTCGATCTGCGCCTCGAAAATGGACAGGCCGGCCGCGACCGCCATGGCGTAGAGCCGGTCCATCAGCGCTTCATCGCGCAGCGCGTCGGCGGCCATCATCGGCGGCAGCCATTCGGCGACCAGCGCCGCCATGCCCTGCGCCCGGCCAAGGTCGCGCAGGCGATAGCGGTTCTCGCGCTCACCGGGCTTCACGGGATGGACGCCGGTGTCGACCAGCGCCAGCCGCTCCACCCGGTCGGGCGCCTTGCGCAGGACTTCAAGGGCAACCCGCGCGCCCATGGAATGACCAAGCAGCGCGCAGCGTTCCGGCATGTGCGCGAGGACATGGTCGGCCATCGCCCCGATCCGGTCCGCGCCGCCATAATAGCCGTCGACCACCAGGCTGCCGGGGAAGGCGGCCAGCGTCTCACCGAACATGCGCGAATCGCAGATTAGCCCCGGAAGGATGACAAGCGGCGGCTTCCTGCCCTGATCGAATGATTTCGCACTCATGAATATTTCATCTATACGAATCTTCGTGGATGAACTAGGGGGAAAATGCGCCAGGGATACAAAGAGCGCCACGCGATGCGCCGAGACGCCCCTGGGTCCAGTCCTATCGGGAGAGAAGCATGAGCCTGCCGTCGATCCATCCCAACTGGGATTTGCCGCCCAAGGGCATGACCGACGGCTATTCGCTGGAGATCACCGCCAAGGATATCGAGGCGCTGAGCGAAGCCGCGCCCGCCATGCCCGCCGAAACGCCAGTGGCCGTCACTTTCCTGCCCGGCGAGTCGCTGGAGGCGCGGATCGCGGCGGCGAAGACGGTGCGGGCGCTGGGGTTCGAGCCGATGCCGCATTTTTCCGCGCGGCGGCTGGAGTCGGGCGATGATTTCGAAACCTATCTGGCGGCGGTGGTGCGCGAGGCGGGAGTGCGGCGCTGCTTCGTCATCGCGGGCGACCCGCCGGAGGCCGCCGGTCCCTATGGAGACAGCATGGCATTGATCCGCACCGGCGCGTTCGAGCGGGCGGGGATCAGGGCGATCGGCGTCGGCGGCCATCCCGAAGGGCATCCCAACATGACGCCCGACCAGACGTTCGAGGTGCTGACCGCCAAATGCGGCGAGATCGCCAGCCGGAACATGGCTCCGCTGATCGTCACCCAGTTCGGTTTCGACGCCGCGCCGATCCTCCAGTGGCTGGCGGAATTGCGCGCGCGCGGGATCGATGCGCCGGTGCGGATCGGCGTGCCCGGCCCGGCGGGGATCAAGACGCTGATGCGCTTTGCCGCGCGCTGCGGCGTGGGCGCTTCGACCTCCGTGCTCGCAAAATATGGCATTTCGATCACCAGGCTGATCGGCACCGCCGGTCCCGACAAATTGGTGGACGCGCTGGCCAACGGGCTGGGGCCGCAGCATGGCAAGGTGCGGCTGCATTTCTATCCGTTCGGCGGCCTCGCCCGCACGGTCGAATGGATCAACGACTATATGGCCCGCCATTGAGCGCGCGCCAGCCAGTGGAGAGAGATAGAGTGGCTGAAATCTGCACCCTGACCCTGCAATGCGACGACCGGCCGGGGCTGGTCGCCGATGTCGCGACCTGCCTGACGCGGCAAGGCGGCAACATCACCGACGCGCAGCAGTTCAACGACAAGCTGACCGACCGCTTCTTCATGCGGGTCGAGTTCGAGATCGCGCAGAATGGCATAGGGGGACTGGAAGAGGCGTTCGGGCCGCTGGCGCGCGAGCGCGGCATGGAATGGACGCTGCGCCGCCGCAGCGAACGACAGAAGGTGCTGCTGCTGGTCAGCAGGTTCGACCATTGCCTGGGCGACCTTCTCTATCGCTGGCGGATCGGCGAACTGGACATGGAAGTGGTCGGCATCGTCAGCAACCATCCGCAGCATGTGCTGACGACGTCGCTGATGGGCGACCTGCCCTATCATCATCTGCCGATCAGCAGGGACAGCAAGCCGGAGCAGGAGGCGCGGATCAAGGCGATCGTCGAGCGTACGGGCGCGGACCTGATCGTGCTGGCGCGCTATATGCAGATATTGAGCGACGATCTGGCGGGGTTCCTGTCGGGCCGCTGCATCAATATCCACCACAGCTTCCTGCCGGGCTTCAAGGGCGCCAAGCCCTATCATCAGGCGCATGAACGCGGGGTCAAGATGATCGGCGCGACCGCCCATTATGTGACCGCCGACCTCGACGAGGGGCCGATCATCCATCAGGATGTGGAGGCGATCAACCATGCCGACACGCCCGACGACCTGGTGCGCAAGGGCCGCGATATCGAGCGGCGCGTGCTGGCCAGCGCGGTGCAGCATCATCTTCAGGGGCGGGTTTTCCAGAATGGCGCGCGCACTGTCGTCTTCCGGGCCTGAGGCCATGGCGCACAAAATCGATGGGCGCGGCTTGGGGGCGTCGCAATGCGCCACCAGGGTTCGCGTGCGCGACCTGCCGCTGCTGGCCGATATCGGGATCAATCCCGACGAGATCGGACGGCGGCAACCGCTGGTGATCTCGGTCGAACTGACCCTGTCCGCCGACCGGATCGAAGGGATAAGCGAGACGGTCGATTATCGCCGGGTCGCACAGGCGGCCGAGGATCTGGCGCTGGTCCACATCCCGCTGATCGAAACCTTCGCCCAGCGGCTCTGCGAGCGCTGCCTGAACTTTCCCATGGTGGTCGAGGCGCGGGTGAGCGTGGACAAGCCCTTCGCCCTGACGCGCGGTCTGGCGGGGGTAGAGGTGACGGCGCAGCGCTAGAGGCTGTTATGAACCTGCAGCGATTGAGGCCGCCTGTTTCATCATGATGCATGCGAAGGCGACGACGTGCA
>NZ_JCATID010000053.1:0-9308 GCF_059693745.1 Sphingobium sp. WR1
ATCAACCGTGGCGCATCATGACAATCGGGCGCCGCAAATGGGCACAGGGGTCATGATCAATGCAGGTTGGTATTATTCCAGTCGCGTTCCACTTCTTGCGCCAAACAAACGGAAGCTGACACGCAGGGCAGATTTTCGACGCGATTTCCGATTTCCCGTGCATGCGCGGCATCAGCGGCGTCTCTTTTGGCTATCGTGCGCAAACATGACCTCTTTCGGGCGTTGAAGCATCTGATACGTTCTCAGCCCGTTTGGAAACGGATAAAGATCGCATGACCATCCTCATTCCTATCCTCGGCGACCAGCTTGCGAGCTGGCCGTTGCCGACAACTGCATTCTCCGCGTGGCCATCTGAATAGGCGGATTTTTCCCCAGAGTTATTGGGCACCATGGCGACTTTCCGAAATAGGCAATGCGCGGACGCGGAACTGGACGAAAGCGTTAACGGGCGCTGTTCATGGCCTGCGACGAATTGTCTGCATTGACCTCATCAGCGCCCGTCTGATCGGCCTTGAAATAGCCGCCAGCCACAACGAAAAACAGAAGGGCGACGACCAGTATCAGGCTGACATAGAGGATGGATCGCGTGACGGTCGTGCGTGACCCCGCGCGTGCCTCGACCTTCGACACATGCGTTACCGTTTCTCCATCTTCCTGCTTCTTTTCCATCGCGCCTCTCCTTATGGCCCTCATTGGTGGTTATCGGCGGCCTGGGGTGACCCGCCAGATCGTGTTGGACAGATCATCCGCAACGATCAGGGCACCGTGGACAGGGTCGTAAGTGACGCCGACCGGACGCCCGCGCGCATGATTGTCCTTGATGAAACCGGTGAGGAAATCCTGCGGCTTGCCAGACGGTCGCCCATTGGCGAATGGCACCCAGACGACCTTGTAACCGGACAGATCCTGCCGGTTCCAACTGCCATGCTCGCCGACAAAGGCCCCTTCGGCAAAGCTGCCGCCAAAACCGCCATCGATCGTGAAACTGATGCCCAGTGCCGCGACATGCGACCCCAGCGCATAGTCCGGGCGGATCGCCCGGCGGACCATATCGGGCTGTTGCGGGCGGACGCGCGGGTCCACATTCTGTCCCCAATAGCTGTAGGGCCAGCCGTAGAAGGCACCTGGACGAACCGCCGTCATGTAATCGGGCACCAGCTGCGGGCCGAGTTCGTCCCGTTCGTTCACAACGGCCCACAGCCGCCGGGTCCGGGGTTCGACGGCGAGCGCTGTGGGGTTGCGGATGCCGGACGCATAGGTGCGGTGCATCCCGTTTTGCCGGTCGATTTCCCAGATGACGGCGCGGTCGCCCTCTATCCCCATGCCGCGTTCGCCCAGATTGCTGTTGGACCCGATGCCGACATAGAGTTTCGATCCGTCCGGCCCGACGGTAAGTGCCTTGGTCCAGTGATGGTTGATGTGGGAGGGGAGTTTGGTCACCTCCACGCCCGGCATGGTGATGCGGGTCATGCCATCGTGATAGGGAAAGCGCAGCAGTGCGTCCTGCGCCGCCACATATATCTGCCCATCGACATAGGCCAAGCCGTAAGGCGCATTGAGACCGGTGATGAAGCTGGTGCGCAGTTCAGCATGGCCATCATTGTCGGCGTCGCGCAGCAAGGTTACACGGTTGCCACCCTTGACCGGCGATTTGCCCATGGCCTTGATATAATTGGCGATCACGTCCTTCGGGCGCAGCGCGGGAGCCCCCCCGCCAGCCCCTTCCGCGACCAGAATGTCGCCATTGGGCAGCACCAAAATCTGGCGTGGGATGGCAAGGCCCGTGGCGAGCGCCGTCACGGTAAAGCCTGCCGGAGCGGTCGGCTTTTCGCTACCCCATCCGACCGGCGTCGCGATCTTCATCGGCGGCAGCAATGTCTGCCGCTGGTCGGGAAGGTCTGGGCGAGTGCCGGTCTGATCGAGGCCCGGTTGGCTGCGGCCACATGCAGCGAGCGCAAGCAGGCCGGTACAGAGGAGGAGCGTGCGCATCACCATGGCCGATCCTCCCGATAGCCTGCATGCGCGATCCAGCCGGCGGCAAGGGCGAAGGCGCTGCTCAGGATGGACAGGATCAGGCCGGTCGTGCCGACTGAACTCCAGCCGTCGCGACTATGCTGGAAAGCATTGATAAGGCCGCAGATCCACATCAGCGCCAGTAGCAGGAGATATATCGCTAAGCGTGATCTGACAGCGCCCTTGCCGCGGACCAAGCCAATGAACGCCCAGAGCAGCACAATGCCGCCGCCGAGCAAACCGCCGGTAATCAGCCAGGCCGAAAAGTTGGTCCACTGCACTTCGGTGCTGTTCAGATAGGTGATGTCGGACAGCAGCGCGGCCGGAAACATGGCCAGTGGCCACGCAAGCAGCAAGCCGTGCAGCGGGTGGAGCAAGGGCCGGATGCGCGGCGGGGCGCTGGGCAAGAGGGGCCTCCTGATCGAATGAATGACAGGAAGGCAATTCGTGGCGCGCCCTTTGGTTTCCCCGCTACGGCAATTGAAACGCTTGTTACGAAACAGAAATCATTGAACCGGACGGACGCTGGCGTGTTCGACCCAGTGACGCGGCACTTCCGATGCAGCGTGAAAAGGGTGAAGCGAGCGCGATGCGCAATCCATGGCTCTGGACGATGATGCTGTCTGGCCTCACCGCCTGCAACGCTGAGCAGTCGACCTTGCACGTCTTCGGTACGGAAGCGCGAGAGGTTCGGCAGATGGCGCTGATCCTGACCATTGGCGCCGTTCTGATCGTGGCCATCATGGTCGCACTCTATCTGCGCGCGGTACGGGCGCCCGAAGGCAGGCTCAGCCATCATGATGGCATGCGGATGGTGCTGTGGCTGGGCGCGATCGGTCCGACCCTGATCCTGGCGGCATTGCTGATCTATGCGCTACCCGCCATGCGCCCGCGCGCCAGCGGCCCCGACGATCTGATTGTGCGGGTGGATGGCGAGCAGTTCTGGTGGCGGGTCACCTATCGACCGTCGGGCGGGGGCAGCGCACTATTGTCTGCCAATGAAATTCACATTCCTGTCGGGCGGACAGTCGCGTTCGAACTGACCGCGCAGGATGTGATCCACAGTTTCTGGATTCCCGGTCTGGCCGGCAAGATGGACATGATACCGGGGCGGACCAACCGGCTGGTGGTGCAGGCGGAAAAAGTGGGGCGCTATCGTGGCGTGTGCGCGGAATTTTGCGGTCTGTCCCATGCGCTGATGGCCTTCGACGTGATCGCGATGGACGGTCCGGATTTCGATGCCTGGCTGGACCAGAGCAGAAGCGCGAGCCGAGGCGCAACAGCGTCTCACGGAGCCGCCTTGTTCGATACGCATGGATGTGGTGCCTGCCATGCCGTCCGCGGGACGGCGCATGATGCGACGATCGGTCCTGACCTCAGCCGATTTGGCGAGAGGCGGACGCTCGGCGCGGGCATCCTCCCGCCTACGCCAGCCAATATCGCCGCTTTCATCCGTTCGCCGCAAAGCGCCAAGCCCGGCGCGCGTATGCCGGCCTACCCGCAATTGAGCGCCGCCGATGCCGAGGCGATCGCGCATTATCTCAAGGGGCTGAAATGAGCCTGCACGATCAGGACGATCCAGCGCTGCGCGCCGCGCAGGAAGAACGGCTACGCGCCGTCTGGGCGCCGCCGAAGGGTTTGTTCCTGCGCTGGACTGACACGAACAATAATCGCGTGGGCGTCTGGTATGTGCTGACCGCCTTCGGCTTCATGCTGTTCGCGGGCGTTCTGGCGCTCATCATGCGCTCCCAGCTTGCCGTGCCGGATAATGATCTGGTGAGCGCGAACAGCTTCAACCAGCTGTTCACACTGCACGGTTCGATGATGATGTTCCTGTTCGCCGTGCCGATGTTCGAAGCGGTGTCGATCATCCTGCTGCCGCAATTGCTGGGCGCGCGCGACCTGCCGTTCCCGCGTCTGTCCGCCTTTGGCTACTGGTCCTTCCTCATCGGCGGCGTGTTCGTCAGCGGCTCCATATTCTTCAACGCCGCGCCGGATGGCGGCTGGTTTATGTATCCGCCGCTCACCACCCGCACGGACCTGTCGGGCCTTGGCGCGGATATATGGATGCTGGGGCTGTCCTTCATCGAGGTATCGTCGGTCGCCGCTGCCGTCGAACTGATCGTCGGCGTGCTCAAGTGCCGGCCGCCGGGGATGCGGCTCAATCTCATGCCGCTCTACGCTTGGTATATCCTGGTCGTCGCGGTGATGATCCTCTTCGCCTTCCCGCCGCTGATCGCGGGTGACATATTGTTTGAGATGGAAAGGCTGCTCGGCTGGCCTTTCTTCGACGCGAACCGGGGCGGAGATCCGCTGCTGTGGCAGCATCTCTTCTGGATATTCGGTCACCCCGAAGTCTACATCATCTTCCTGCCGTCGATCGCATTGTTTGCGATGCTCGTGCCGACCTTCGCCAACCGGCACCTGCTGGGCTATCCCTGGATCGTGCTGGCGGCGGTGGGGACAGCCTTCCTGTCGTTCGGCCTGTGGGTCCACCACATGTTCACGACGGGCCTGCCCAAGATCAGCCTCGCCTTCTTCTCCGCCGCGTCGGAGGCTGTGGCGATCCCCACCGGCGTGCAGATTTTCGTGTTTATCGCGACGCTGTGGGCGGGGCGGGTCACATGGTCGACACCCTTGCTCTATGCGACCGGCAGCCTTGCCATCTTCGTGATCGGTGGCCTTACCGGCGTGATGGTGGCGGTCGCCCCCTTCGACTGGCAGGCCCATGACAGCTATTTCATCGTCGCCCACCTCCATTATGTGCTGATCGGCGGGACGCTGATGCCACTGTTCGCGGGCCTTTATTATTATTGGCCGCTGATAACGGGGAAGAAACTTTCCGATCGGCTCGGCCGCATCGCTTTCTGGATGCTGTTCGTCGGCGCGAACATCACTTTCTTTCCGATGCACCTGTCGGGCCTGATGGGCATGCCGCGCCGTGTCTTCACCTATCCGGCCGACCTTGGCCTCGGTGGCTTCAACATGGTGTCGACTGCCGGGGCGTATCTGTTCGCAGCCGGAGTCGCGATCATCTGCGTCGACCTGTGTCTCTCGCCGCGCCGGGCCAAGGCGGTGCGCAACCCGTGGAATGCAGGCACGCTCGAATGGCTGGCCCATCCCGATGATGAAGATTGGGGCATCCGGTCGGTGCCGCTAATCGAAAGCCGTTACCCCATCTGGGACCAGACCGATTTCGTGAAGAAGGTGGACGAAGGGCGTTTCTTCCTACCCGATGCGGAGGAAGGCAGGCGGGAAACCATCGTGACGACGGTGCTGGACGCCCGCCCGCTGGCGGTGATCCGGCTCGGCACGCCCAGCGTCAAGCCGATGCTGACGGCGATCGCGCTGGGCGGGGTGTTCATCCTGACCACCTATCATCTCTATGTGGCGGCGCTTGCCTGCGGCGTGGCGACTTTGGCCTGCACGCTCTGGTGGCTGTGGACCGGAACAGCGGAGATACCCGAAAAGCCGTGCAAGCCCATCGGTCATGGCATCGAATTGCCGCTCTATCTGTCCGGCCCTTCGGCGCCCGGCTGGTGGGCGATGTTCATTACGATGATGGCCGACGCGACTGCCTTTTCCGGCCTTATCTTCGGCTATTTCTTCTTCTGGACGCGCCATGCTGATTTCCCGCCCGCGGATTTGGCGGATGGGCCGGGCATGATGTGGCCGATGATCGCACTGACGGTCGGGGTAGTCGGATGGCTGGCGACGATCGCTGCGCGGGAAGTGCATGCGCGTGGCGAGGTGGCGATTGCGCGCGTCCTGCTGTGCCTTGGCATCATGCTGAGCATCGCCGGGGTCGGCGCCGGACTGGCGGGACCGTGGACCAGCGGTCTGGACCCGCAGGCGCACAGCTATCCCGCGATCGTATGGACGCTGACGATCTGGACCAGCGCCCATGCAGCAGTAGCGGCGATCATGCAGGGCTATGCACTGGCGCGCAGTCTGGCGGGCAGGATGGACCCGAAACATGACGCCGACCTACGCAACATCAGCGTCTACATGCACTTCTACGCCCTGACCGCCATCGTCACCTACGCCATCATCGGTCTTTTCCCGGAGGTGGCATGACCGAGCGCGGCAAATGGCATGAGAGGCTGAAGGTCACGCTCTGGACCCTGATCGTTCCGCCCTCCATCTGGGCCGGGCATTTCCTGATGGCCTATCTGTGGGCAGCAATTTCCTGCGCAAAGGCGGGCGCATTCGCGACTTTCCCGACATTGTTTGTCGTCGGCACGGTCGCCGCGCTGGTGCTAATCGGCCTGTCGGGCTGGATCGCCTGGATGCAGGGGCGCAGGCCCGGCGGCAGCGTGCCGCATGAGGATTCGACCGATATCGACCGGCTGCGCTTTCTGGCGAAATCGACATTGCTGCTGGCGGGGCTGAGTTTCATCGGCGTCCTCTTCACGGCCATGCCCGTCATATTCCTGCAGGATTGCCTGTGAAGCGCGCCGCGCTCATCGCCGGGGCTGTGCTCCTGCCGGTTGGATGGCTGCTGGCGGCGTTGCCGCTGGGGATGATCGGCCATATGGCGGGGCATATGATCGCCGTGGCGGTCGCCGCGCCGCTGATCGCGCTGGGTTTGACGGGGACCGCCGCCGATCCCGCCCGCCGCTGGCCCCGCGTCGTGATGCCGATGGCGATGATGCTGGTCGAACTGCTGGTCGTGTGGCTGTGGCATCTGCCCACGATGCGCGAGGCGGCGCAGTCCTTCCCCATATTGGTCGCTGAACAGTTCAGCTTTCTGACTGCGGGCCTGCTGCTCTGGTTCTCCGTATGTCATGCGCCGCAACGCGTGGCAGGCATAGGCGCGCTGCTGCTCACATCCATGCACATGACGTTGCTGGGTGTCCTCATCGGCCTTGCGCCCCGGCCGCTTTACCCGATGGGCCATCATGGTCCGGTAGGGATAGACCCGTTGATCGACCAGCAACTGGGTGGCGTCATCATGCTGCTGCTGGGCGCTGCCAGTTATTTCATCGGCGGGCTGGCGCTTCTGGCCAGCCTCTTTCATCAGCGGAGGATCGAATGACCATCCGCATCACCTGGATGCGCGCGATCGTCGCGCTGATCGGCGTCGGACTTGCCGCCACGCTCTTCGCCTGGTCGGGCGCGATGCAGATTTCCGCTTCGTCCGGCCATTGGCGCATTACCGACTGGTTTCTCCACTGGGTGATGCGCAATTCGGTGCGGACCTATTCGGTTTTTCAGGCACCCGATGATGCACTGGACGAAAGTGGGCTCATCAGCGCAGCGGGGCATTTTCGGCAAGCCTGCCAGGTCTGCCACGGCGCGCCGGGCGTCCGTCCTTCACCCGTCATGCAGAAGGCCACCCCGCCAGCCCCCGACCTTGCAAAAACAGCGGGTGAATGGCGGGACCGCGAACTGTTCTGGATTATCCGCCATGGTGTGAAACTCACCGGCATGCCCGCCTGGGCAGCATCGGACCGGCCTGACGAGGTGCGCCGCATGACAGCCTTTGTCCGTCGCCTGCCGGGCATGACGGCGCAGCGATATCGTGCGCTCACGCAAGAGGCGGATGAAAGGCAAATAGCTGGCATCGCTCCTGAGACGCTGGCGGCCTGCACCGGATGCCATGGCACGGATGGGCAAGGGCGTGGCCAGCCCGATATTCCGGTGCTGGGAGGACAAAACCCTGTCTATCTGCTGGCAAGCCTGCGACGATATGCGTCAGGCGAACGATCCAGTGCCGTCATGCAGGCGGCGGTCGCCACGGTGGATGAGGCAGAAATGGCGAGGCTCGCCAGCCATTTCGCCGCCATGCCGGGACTGGAGGCCAAGATCATGCTGTCGCAACTGCCGCCACTCAGGGACAAGGCGGGCTTGCCTATCCCGGCCTGCGGCAATTGCCACGCCCCCGGCAAGGCAGGGCCGGTGCTGGGCGGCCAGAAGGCGTCCTATGTCGCGGCGCGCTTGAGGGGATGGCAGTACAGGCCTGGCATTGTCGATGCGCGCCAGTCTCCTGCAACCATGGCGATGATCGCCCGGCGCATCCCGGATGACCGGATAGACGCGCTGGCAGCATCTGTCGCTGGCCCCGAAGGCAGAAGGCAGGGTGTTGCCAGGAGCGGAGCCGCGCGAGTGGATGGGAACTAATGGAAATTCGGGCGCCGGGGCGGGCACTGTCCGACCTTCGGTAGGATCGCACCTGGCAATGCGCAAATATAGTATCGCGCTTGGTAATGGCGTTGAATGACGAATCCAGGGGGGGTAAAAGCGTGGCCGAGCGAAGGGCTTCTTTTGATCGGGAGATGGAAATGCCTTTCTGGAAAGTATTTTTATCAAGCTTTGCCATGCTCACGTTGTTCGTTCCTGCGACCGGCTTCGCACATCACGGCTGGAGCAGCTATGACGCGACAAAGACCCTGTCGATCACCGCGCCTCTGTCATCCGTCAGCTGGGGCAATCCGCATGGAAGTGCCAAGGTGATGTGGCAGAAAAAGGAGTGGAACGTAGTTCTCGCGCCTGTCGCCCGGATGGAGTCCCGCGGGCTCACAAAGCGGATGCTGACTTCCGGTAAGCCGGTTACGTTGGTCGGCTATCCCCGCTCAGATGGAACGGCAGAGATGCGTATCGAGCGAGTGACAGTGGACAGCAAGACGATCGAACTGCGCTGACACATATGGAAGCTGCGGCTTCAGTAATTGAGAGCTCTGTGCTCGGCAGCTTCGTTCGGGAAACCGCCTGGGCATATCCGCTGGCCAGTCTTGTGCATCTGCTTGGCATGATCCTGCTGATAGGCGGTATCGGGCTGCTCGATCTTCGCATTATCGGCGCGTTTCGGGCGCTCCCGCTCATGCTGCTGTCACGCGCACTTGTGCCCGTGGGCGCGACGGGACTTATGCTCATGCTGCTGAGCGGACCATTGTTGTTCGCGGCAGATGCGGTTGCGCTCTCGCGGTCCAGCATCTTCGCATGGAAGCTCGGGTTGATTGCCCTTGCGCTCGGCAATGCCACGATCTTTCGGTCATGTTGGGAAGGCGGCATCAAGGAGGCGTCGGCTCGATTGCGGATAATGGCAGGCCTGTCCATCGCCTGTTGGCTGGGCGCGGCCTGTTTAGGACGCCTGATTGCCTATTTCTAACAAGGGCCGTGCCTGCAGCAAATGAGCGGAACGTCCGCTCCTAAAGAGACGAATTCCTCCGCTGAATGTCTTGAGAGGGTCGGTCGACTGTTAACGGCGGTTGGATTTTATACCAACCCCCCATGATGCTGACTGACGAGGGGGATTCCCAAAGCAACGAAACTCTGACTCTATGGCTGCTGAT
>NZ_JCATID010000054.1:0-8317 GCF_059693745.1 Sphingobium sp. WR1
CAGCACTGGCCGCCTGACCTGAACCCGATCCTGCCGTAGATCGACGGTTCCTACACCACCCCGTGGGACACGACCTGCATGATCGCTGCCGAGGCGCGTGCAAGCGGCCTTCCCATGCTGCTTCCAGACAGTGGGGCGGCCGCGGAGCATTTGGTGAAAGGTGCTGGGCACCATTACCTCTCTGCAAGCGCCGTCAGTCTTGCCCTCACCATAAAACGGATTGCGGACGAGGGCGTGGCCGCGCATCGGGCGGTAGCCAGGGATGCAGCTCCTGATACGCGCCTGATGGATACCCATTTCGAGGACTTGTTCCGGCTTTACGGCAATGCCGGCGAGCGGTCATTCCAAATATCAAACCCCCCCCGGTACGTCCCGCAAAGCCACAGGCGCCCTCCCAGAGCGGTCGGCATCCAGACACGCAGCGGGGGAGCTTGGCGCTCGTCCAGACCATTATGAGCCTTGCCTACAGCGACCTGCTCCAGCGGCGCGCATACGCCGCCGCCAATGACGATCGGATCTCTATGCTTTTCGGCTCATCAACGGTTCTTGGACCCATATGTCCGAACGATCTTGAACCTCTATTCCGCTGGATGGGCGATCGCGATATTGAGCGTTTCAGCGAACCATATCGCCCTCAGAACTGGTATCATCATGACAGTTTCTGGCTGAACAGCGATAACGATCAGAGCCGGATATTCTTTGCAATCCGCTTGCCGCAGGGGCCACAGATCGTAGGTTTCGTGCAAATATATTCGATCCACCTCGGCGATCGATCCGCTCGAATAGCTATCCGCATCGGGGAATCCGCGCATTACGGTAAAGGCTATGGTCGCGAGGCCCTTGCTTTGGCGGTAGAATATTGTCGTCGGCACTTAAACCTGGGCCGCGTAGAAATCACTGTCTTCAAGAACAATGCCGTCGCTCGACGCATTTTTACGGATCTTGGTTTTGTCGAAGAGAAGATAGAAAGGCGGGCCTTATACATAGATGGACGTTGGATCGATGTTATATCCATGGCCCTCTTGCTTGACGGCTGAATTCGTCATCTCGCTAGTTTTTCAGAAAGAATATTTCAGGATCAGCCCCGAAGTCGGAGTTGCCGTTCGAAGCGCCATGCACGCCAATTTCATTTCTGTCGTTCATCAGCACCAGCGTCTGATGGACCTCCTCCGGGGATGCCCCCTCGATATGCAGTGTCCCATTCTCAGCTTCGACAGGTCCGGCCTTCAAGCGAGCGAGGATTTTTGATCGTATATTGGACATCGGCTCATCCTCTGTATGAGTGCCTAGCCATTGTTCCCTTAATGTTCCTATCCGTCAAGATGTGACCGTGTAGCTGGTCATATGGGTTCAAAGGTCCGCTTTTTGACGATGCTGTAGCCGTCAGCTTCGGTTGTATGGACGCGCAGCCCAAGCGGTTCGATCATCTCCCGCACGGTGTCGCGGACCTTCTTTTTGACGCGAGCGCCCAGATAGATGGCCTTGATGGCGCTCTGGCCATGCGGTGCCTTTCCGATTGCCGGTGAAAACAGCCGCCATTCCCGCTCATAGGCCCAGCTCAAATGCTTTGTTGAAAGCACGGCACGGCTACGCTCAAAGTCGTTCCGCATGCCACTGAGCGCGAGATAATATGGCTTGTTGCCATAGGCGATGCGCGCGAATGAATTTTCCTCGGGCATCCCGCTCAGCAGCGCCGGCATCGAATAACAAATGCATATGCCCTGGAATGAATCGGCATAGTGCGCCCACATCAACTCATTATTCCATGTCTCGGAAAATGACGCGATGCCCAAGGCCAGCTTCTCACTGCGCAAGCTGCTAATGAACTCATTATATTGCGCGTGATCCTGCACTTTGGCGCTGGCCTTATACAGGCCCTCCATCGGATCATTCATATTCTTGTAGCGCGCACACCAGATATAGCCGTTGAGGATTGCATCCATCTCTTCGGCGAATTTCTTCTCTCCGGCAGGGGTGCCGTCCAACAGGCCCGAACCGATAGAACGATATCGATATAGCCAGGTCGGGCGGGCAAATGTTTCGATCGTGGCCATGGTCCGTCCGTCCAGAATAGGGGTCAGAAATAACCAGCCATCTGCAAGATGAAGCCGGCGACGATGAGGAATAGGCCGATATAGGTATATCGCAGGGACATCCCGGCTGTTTCGCGGTCGCTCTCGACGGTCGCGACAAGCATGGCTGCCATGGTCCCAAGATGCTCGGCCAGATCCGCGATGCTCCCCTTCACCTCATCAAAGCTCCGTTCGGCCGACTGATGATCGAATGTCCCATCGGATGGAAGGTAGCGCCCCTCATCGCGATAATATTCCCGGAAATCCCCTGAGACGCTTTTCAGGAATGTGTCCATCCCGCCCGCTGCCTCTGCAACATCATGAAGGGAGGACAGGCGTTCTTCCGCGTGGCGCCGGAGGTCGCGCTGTATTCTGACGAGATCGAAGCCGAGCAGCATGACGCCGGCCAAGTCGAGTGTCAGTCCGGTCAAACTCAGAGCGATCATGCCTGTCCCCTTCGACTTCATCGCGCATCGGTAAGGTCGCGGCGATGTTTGGAAATCAGTATGGCCACACGGTTGGCGGTTGCCAGCGTCAATGTCGGGGGCAAGGCGAATTTGGCGCGTATCGCAGGCGACGTCCACGGCCGGCGCATAACGGACCATGGCTGATCCATGGTCCGCATGCTTAATGTTAGTGCGTAATCGCTAATAGCAAATAGCAAATGGCTATGATGACATAGATAATGACAGTCATTTTGCGACCCTCCCTGTTATGTGTTTTCCTATACCTATTTAGTCATCGAGCGATTTTGATTATCAGCGGACTTAATGGCGGCGCGGTGAGCGCGCGCCGGGGGGAACGCCAAGGGCGCTGCCCTTTCGTTCCCGAACAAAAATAGGCCGCCCGTGTAATCCGCTAATCCCGGTGCCCGCCCCCCTGCGGGTGCCGACCAGGCTAATCGGCTCGCCCGCGCCGGCGGTCGATTTTTGCTCCCCCTCCCCAACCCGT
The DNA here is from genome assembly GCF_059693745.1 of Sphingobium sp. WR1. NCBI lineage: Bacteria > Pseudomonadati > Pseudomonadota > Alphaproteobacteria > Sphingomonadales > Sphingobiaceae > Sphingobium > Sphingobium sp. WR1. Next base: position 3,024 of record NZ_JCATID010000054.1, read on the forward strand.
TCCTCGCCGGAACGGCAGGGCCGTGAGGCTGTGGCCTTTCGGCCTGCTGACTAGGAGGATCACATCATGTCCATGGAATTGACCGATGCAGAGAAGACGGATCGCGTTCGGTTGCTCAACGATATGGCGCGCCAGAACCCCGGCGTAGCGTGCCGGGCCAACATGACTATCGGCTTTGCCGCGCTGGAGGATCATGATCGTCATGCTGCCATGCAGGTGATGTTGGCTTTCGACCATTTTCACGAAGGCAATGATCCGCATGGGGAGCATGATTTCGGAGCAATCTATCGGCTCCGTTCGGGAGATTGGGTGCAAGCCCGGCCAGCGGACGAGAAAACCATCAGCGAGACGGCGTTCTGGAAAATCGACTGTTATGACAAGCAGTTGGAGTTCGGGAGCGAGGCCCCTTGGGATAGCGATCAAACGACACGGGTGCTGACCATCATGCTCGCCGAAGAATATTGAAAGGACCGCCGCCTCGCTGTGCGAGGCGGCGGATCGCAACGCCGGGAGCGCAGCGATTCATTGTCTTTTCGCTCCATTCTGGACTATGTTGGTGGCGATGAAATACACCATGATGCAGTTCGATATTGAGGCCGTTCGGGCGCAGGTCCGCGCCATGGATTATGTCCGAGGCACGCCCGACGAGGTTGAACAATGGCGGCAGGATGACGCGGAATCCCGCGCTAATCTCGCCATTGAGGACATGGCCCTTGCTCCGAACGAGGCGGAGCTTTTCGATATGCTGCTGGATGAGGCGGTTCCGCCCGCTCTCGTGTCGAAGATCGTCCAGGGCCTTGTGCAGAATGGCTCTGCCGAACCGCCCGCTTAACGTCAGTGGGCACCGACCAAGACCCTTATCTGTATCCTGGCACGGCCACGCTCAGGAATAGGCTGGGGCTGACAGACGACGGATCGCTAAATCAAGCGGAACGCATGCTGACCCATGCGCGCGGCCGAGAAGCCGCGCGCATGGCCTTTCCGCTTGATGCCGATGGCTACAGGGCGTTGCATAAGCATCTCTTCCAAGATCTCTATGACTGGGCAGGTGAAGACCGAACCGTCAACATCGGCAAAGGGGGCAGCCTGTTTGCCCACGCCCCCTATGTGGCCAATGCCCTGGCTGCGGTATTCAAGGATTTAGCGAGCCAAAGCCATCTCAAGGGGCTGCCCCGCGAAGAATTTTACGATCGTCTGGGGCATCATCTCAACGAACTGAACGCCGTCCATCCCTTCCGCGAGGGCAATGGACGCACGATGCGACATCATGCGGCGCAGATCGCGCGCGATGCTGGGCACTCCCTCCGGATCGCCAGCATCGACAGGCAAATGTGGATGGATGCGTCGCGCCATGGTTTCACCACCGGCGATCATCGTCACTTGAGCGCAATTCTCGCCGCTGCCGCGCATGAACGGGATGAACCCGTCACGCCCCGCACAGGGCCGGGGGGCATGGCGTTCCTGCCCCCGCGCGATCCGCCGACCGGGCAACGCTATCGTCTGTCGCTCGAAAAGGCGCGAAGCGAGCTGGAGCGCTATTTGCCTGCGGCGAGGACCGAGGCGGCCGAGCGCGTGCAAAAATTGGTGAAGGATAGTGCGCCAGCGAGCCAGATTGGCGCAGCGCGTATGGAGCTGGCCTATATGCGCCATGCCAAAGGGCCGGTCTATCAGTCCCATTTGCTGATCTATCTCGGGCAGAGGGATGTCGATGCGGTGATTTCCGACAAGCAGACCCCCTTGCAACGTGTGCGCGAGATCGGTGCGGCCTTGGCGTCCCGGATCAATGCCCAGCAGCCCGCCCAGGTGCAACGTGCGGTTCGTTCTCTGGAGCGCCCCGTGCTGCCACCGGGCCAATCGCCAGCCCATGACCGGCTTGCCGACCTATTCCTAAAAAATGCGGCCGAGCATAATAGATCCGATCCCCGTCTTGCCGGCGCGCAAGCGATTGTGGACCAAGTGCAGGCGCTTTCGCGTCAGCGTGGCGATGGTCCCCGTTTGATGGAGGGCACGATCGACGCGGCACGCACATCCATAGCCGCGAATATTCGTGCCGGCAGGCCCTTTGAAGACGGTCTGACCCTGCCCGCGCAAGATAGGGCCAAGCCCCCTGCCCCGGATAAAGGCCGAGGTCGATGATGCCGATCGGCAGCGAGTGATAGTATAGCAGAAGCGGTTTTTGGGTGCGGCCTGGCGGCACGGCTCTATCTCGCTGCGCTCGACCGAACCCGCTGCACGGTTTCGTCCCATTCGGGTGACGATCCTCGCACATGATGCGGCCGCGGGCGGCCATGTTTCTCTTCACGCCAAGGGGGGCGGCCTCCCCCCTTCCCGGCAAGGGCTGGACCGTCTCGCTGCGCTCGCTTGGTGGTTGGCAGCGTATCCCCATCTTTCCGCGCTTCGCTTGTGCAAGCTGGGCGATCCCCCTCCCTGCCAACCAGCCCTGACATTGCCGGTTCAACCCCCCCGACTTCGCCAGTGGGCAGAAGTCGATGGCGCCATCGCCTTCGGCTCCAGATCAGGAAGGGAAAACCACATGGCACGGAACACCAAAGCGACCCGCAGCAATGTAGAGCGTGCGGATATCTATCAGGAAGTCACCGATCAGATCATCGAGATGCTGGAACAAGGGGTGCGCCCATGGTCGCCGAGCTGGGCAAGCGCGGCCGCCAGCTTTCCGCTGCGCTCTTGCGGCAAAAACTATCAGGGCATCAACATCCTGCTGCTGTGGGCGCAGAGCATGGCGCGCGGATATGCCAACCCCTATTGGATGACCTTCAAGCAGGCGCTGGAACTTGGCGCAAATGTCAGGAAGGGGGAGCGCGGCACCCGGATCGTCTATGCCGGTTCGATCAGCCGGAAGGACGAGAACGGGCAGGCCGTCGAGGATGACAGCGAGCGGCGCATTTCATTCCTGAAGCGGTACACCGTTTTCAATGTCGAGCAGATCGAGGGATTGCCCGATGGCCAATATCCTACGCCGCAGCCGGTAATCCAGAACCGGGACCAGCGCGATCAGCAGCTTGATGCCCTGTTTCGGGCCTATGGGGTGGCGATCATCGAGAAGGACGGCGGCGCTTTCTATTCTCCCGCGTCCGACAGCATCACCATGCCGCGTTTCGACAGCTTCACCAGCGGCAACGCCTTCTATGCGACCCTTGCCCATGAGGCGGTCCACAGCACCGGCCATCGGGATCGTTTGGATCGGGAAACCCTGCACAAATACGGAACCAGCACCGCCATTCGGGCGAAGGAAGAACTTTGCGCGGAGATCGGCGCGGCCTTCCTGTGCGCAGCCCTTGGCATGGAACCGAGCGAGCGCGAGGATCATGCCGCCTATCTGGCAAGCTGGCTCACCGTGCTGCGCGGCGACAAGCGCGCCATCTTTCAGGCGGCGACCGCAGCGCAGGCAGCGAGCGACTTCATCCTTGCCGCTGCCGAGGCGGCCCCAGCGCAGCGCGCAGCCTGAACATCGAGGGCGGCATCGCCGCCCTCCCCCATTCCCATCATCAGGATAAACACCATGGCCAAGCTGCCTCCCCAGATCAGCCTTGATTGGCGTGATGAAAATTACGGATCGGTCTGTGCCGTCACCGCCTTCCGCAACTATGCCGGCACCCATGACTGGAGCGCGCTCGTGCGCCGGCGCTTCCGGGGATGCGTGAAGCGGGCAGGTTTCGAGTTCCATTTCGGACGATGCGCCTACATCGCGCGCAAGGGGGAGCGAGCGGAGCGCCAGCGCGCGCTATGCGATGAGCTTGCGAAAGCTGGCTTCCAGATCATCCATGGCGACGCGCGCCCCGTCGAGTGACGGGGCGCGCGGATTCAGGCAAAATGCTACGCGGAATTGCCGTTGAGGGGCGGGCTTTCGAGCCGTTCGACGGCATCCTTCAATCTGGCCCCTGACGCGGTGAACATGCCGCTCCACCGCACGGGAAAGCGTGATCGGACGGTTCGCGCAAATTGGGTGCCTATGCCAATTCCCATCCATTCTGGATCGACTTGAATCGTGCGGGAGATAGCATTGTTCAGCGAGCCGGACTCGGCAGCGTAGATCTCCCATACAGCATAGACGCGGCCTGTCGGGCCGATGGCCGCTAATCTGTGACAGATCGGATACCCATCGCTGAACGCCTTGAGATGGTGCCCATCAGGACCGACGTTGGCGATGCGGGCGTTATTGATCGCCTCTTCGACGCTGAACCACCCAAGCGCCTTGACGACGAACATGATGCCCCCTGCCTGAAAACGACCATAGTCATTGCTCGCCGCTGCTGCCTGGTCGGCGAGCAGGTCATTTTCGACAAAATTGACTGGTGCAATGTCAGCGATGTTGGCTTCGGTCATGTCCGGATACTCTTTCCATTCCGGGTGCCTTAGCGTTTGCGTTGGACCGGATACAGCCACGCTTGCGCGCGGTGCAGTTCGTGGCCCCGCAGTCCTTCCCCCGGAAGGCCCTTGAGGCGGGGAACACCAAGGGCTGCTGCCCTTTCGTTCCCGAACAAAAATAGACCGCCCGTGTAGTCCGCCAACCCAGGTGCCCGACGCCCTGCGGGCGTCGACCTGACTAGGCGGCCCGCCCGCGCCAGCGGTCGATTTTTGCCCTCCCTCCCCATCCCGCTCCTCGCCGGAGAGGCAGAGCCGCATGCCGCAGGCAGCGGCTTGCAGCCGGAAAGGAGTAGGCAATGAGTTACACACGATATCGGGGCGATCCCTATTGGAAGCGCGCAAAAGCCGATGGGCTGGGCGTAGGCGGCACCCCCTACAAGAAGGGGGAACGGGTGTTCTTCTATCCCCGTACCGGCGCGATCTATGCCGGAGACGCCGCGCAGCGCGCATCAGCCGAGTTCGATGAACTGGCGACCTTGGAGGGCTGACCCTCCCCTTCCCCACCAAGACACAGATTTTCAGGAGATCACATCATGGCTATCATCGACATCAAGCTGTCGCAGCTTCGCCTTTCCCCGCTCAACGCGCGCCGGGTGAAGCCTTCCGCTATCGAGTCCATGGCCGACGATATTACCGCGCACGGCATGTTGCAGAACCTCGTCGCCTATGAGGAAGATGACCTGTTCTGGGTGTTCGCGGGAGGGCGGCGATATCGTGCCCTCAAAGTGATGGTGAAGCGCAAGAAGATTACCAACAACGATCTTTTCCCCGTCGAGGTGCGGACCAAGGAGGAGGCGATTGAACTGTCGCTTGCCGAGAATAGCGCACGGGAAAATATGTTAGGTCATGTTTCCAGAGTGTCCTTCGATAGGAAAGATTACAGAGCAGTGTGCTTGTTCCAGGCCGCC
>NZ_JCATID010000055.1:0-7042 GCF_059693745.1 Sphingobium sp. WR1
AACCTGCGCAAATAGTTCGCTACCCCTGACGTCGATGCCTACCGTGAATCCGTGTCCCTACAATGCACAGAGGCCCTCACGTACGAAAGTGCATTGGCCGTTGCTCTCGAGAGTCGAGCAATCGTTCCCCGCTGAAACGGTATGGCAGAGATAGCTCCGGTTCCACGCCCAGCACGGTTGCGTTACGGGAACGCCATTGACGATCCGGGTGACGGGATCGCTCGAGGTGCAAACTTCCTCCTGCTGAACGCACATGCTGTCAGCCGCAAAGGGCGCGCACGCCGCCTCATTGCGTGTCGCCGTGACGGTCGAAGCCTCCTCATCCCTGGACAGCCAATATTCGCCCGTCGCAAGCACAATACCCGGATGATAGGTGCCCGGCGAAATGCCTTGCGCTGGCGCGCTGCATTTGAGCTCGTAGGCGGTGTGGCCGAGCGACGGGCAGGACGGCGCTGGCGTGAATCCGAATGGCCCAAAATTGCTGCAATAGTCGATCGCGCGCGTTTCCTGGCAGATCCCGCTCGCGACCTCGTCGTCGAATGCCGCCCGGGCCGGGTAGACGCCGCCGTCGGTCGGCATCGTGCTCATGCGGCCTGCCCAGTACGTGTAGGTCTCACGCTTCTCGACCGTCACGTTCAGGGGTATTGTGCAGGAGCGGGTCTGTTCGTTGAGTTTGCTGCCGACATTGCAGCTGGTTTCATACCAGCCCTCCGGCATTTGGCTCGGCGGCAGCGGTGTGCAGCTCCCCTGCCCCCCGGTGATCTCCTCGCCATCGAGATACGCTTGGGGGTCATCCTCGATCGCGCGTCCGCGCGCTATGTCCGCCTTGATCTCGGCCGGATCGAACTTGGGCCGGACCCGATCCCCTTCGACAATCGTCGTATAGCCCTCATGCAACGAGGTCTGCGCCGATGCATCGGAGACCATCTTGTCGGGATCGTCGAAATAAGTGGATTGCGGCAATGTCGTTCCCTGGTAGCCCGGCACCTCGAAAGCCTGGCCATCCGTGGTGGGAACCAGCGTTCCGTCCTGACGGAACGCGTCGGCCATTGCCTTGCCCTCGGCCCGTGCATCAGCCGTCGTTTCCTGGGCGAGCGCAGGGTTCGCGGTCACCAATATGGCCGCCGCGAGCAAGGCGAGGACAGGCCTCACGGCTGTGTCTTCCGGAGATTGCGGAGCGCGACGGCGGCAACCTTCGCGCCGGGGCCACCGCCATCGGCGAAGGAAGCCAGCGCATATTCGACCGTGACGTTGCCGGTCAGGCGATCATTGGGAGGGACGATCGTCTTGCAGCGGAAGCCGTCGCACAGGTCGAAATCGGAGCCGACTGTGACATAGGTCGGAACCGCCTGAACGTCGAAGGCGCGGAACAGCCGCGGATCGATCCCGATGCTCGCATAGTCTGTCTCTTCCTCGACAAGGCGCGCGATCGCGGACTGGAACGCTTTCATGGAATTGTCCGGGAAGCCGCGGAACACCACCACGCCGCCCGCGCGCGAGACGTCGGCGATCATCCGCTTCAGCGATTCCTCCGGCATCGAGAGGCTCGCAAAGGCGATAAACTGCGGCGCCTGTCCGCGCGGCGCGTCTAGGTTGCCGACGGCGCCCGCGACCAGCTCGTCGAAGTCGACGACGCCCTTGGGACCGGTCGGCAGATCGGCGGGTGACAGGCGCTTGAGATTTTCACGACCCGCATCGGCCGTCGACGACGCCTCATCCCGGAGGGCATCACCGCGATCCTTCACATGGGCGACGAACGTCTCGGCATCTTCTGCCATGGCTGCGGCGCGAGCCTTGATCGCCTGGATGTCGAGTTCGTCGGCTGTCTGCGCCCACAGCGCGGCGCCGCCTGCGAGCCCCGCGAGAACGATCGATGCGATGAGAATGGCACGCATCGCTCCCTCCCTACAGCACACAGCAATTGCGTTTGCGCCAGACGAGATAGCCCATGTCCTCGCCCGCCGCGGGATAGGCCCGTCCGGCATCGGGCGGCATGGTCGATGCGCCGATCGGCGAGCAGGCATAGCGTCCCGACACCGTCGTGGTCGGGTTCGTCATCTGGAAGCGGTACTGCTGCTTCCTCATGATCGGCATGAGGTATTTCTTGCACAGACCTTTCGAGCCCATCGTGCCCCAGGCAAGGCCCATGCGGTGCATCTTGTAGGAGAAGCGGGAGAGCGCAAGCCGCGACGATTGAACATGACCGATATGCGAGGGGATGTTGCCGTTGAGCGGGTACATCGTGCCCTGGCAGCCGGCGCACCAGAACAAGGAGTCGAGCGGCAGGCCGACGGTGCCCGCTACACAGTCCCCGGCGCAAGCGGCGACCGCCAGCGGATTGGCGAACACCACCGCCTCGGGATTGATGAGCGCCGTCAGCGTATCGTCCTGCCACAGCGGATCGATCTCGGTCATGTAGGCGATATCGAAGGACGCCTGTTCGAAGCAGAGGAAATCCGTCAGGATCTCCATCCAGTACAATAAGGGATAAACGTACCAATGGACGTGCCACTTGGCGGTGTTCTGGCTCTTGCCGCCAACCTGGCTCGGTCCCGCCAACATGCCCTGCCCGATGTCGAAGCCTGGCGCGATCTTCATTCCGCCGAGATTGACGAAGCACCATGGCTTCATCGTCACATCGGCGAGCCTGACCGGCTCCCAGAAGCCGACCGAAATGCCGATGCGCGGCAGCGGATCGGCGCAAGCGCAGATCGGTGAAGCCGGATTGTTCGTATCCGGCCGTCCGCTCGGCCAGATCTTGAGGCCACCCACCGAAAGCGGGAACAGGCATGACCAGCAGACATCCGTCACGGGATTGACGAACTTGCCCGAGCACCCGACCGCCTCCGCACGGCCCGGTAGCAGCGCGAGCGAGCCGAACAGTGTCAGGACAGCCGCAAGGAGACGGAGCCGCGTCACGGTTCGCCCTCCTCTTTCCGCTCGGCAAGCCAGGCGTCATCGGCAGCGTTTTTCGCGCGGAAATAGCGCAGTCCGCAAAGGAGCGCGGCCAGCAGCAATGCCGCGCACAACAGGCCGACGGTCGGACCAAAGGCAGCCCGCAGCGGTCGCAGGCAGAAGATTGAGACGGCAAGCGCGACGCACAGGAACTGCCAGAGATAACGCCGGCGGCGGAGTTCTCTCGTCTCGGGCGCGGCCATCGGCGTGCGGAGCAGATCGAGCCAGAGGGGCATCATTTTGCCTCCCGGCGGGGCAGAACATGCTCGCTCACCTGCATGACCTTGCCCGCCTGACTCACGACCGCCGGCGTGTGGCGAATGCCGAACCTCTCCGTCAGCACGCCGTTCTGATCGAAATAGAAGCGCCGCTTGCGGTTAGTCATTTCCTCGATCGGCGAGCCCGCGACGAGGATGATCTTGGCGTCCGTCGCCTTCCAGCGCCCGGTCGCCCATGCCATCTGCCCTGTGTCGTCGCCGTCGACGAAAACGAGCGTCTGGCGCACGGTCACGAAGTCGAGGGGGTTCACCCGCTGCCCCGCAGCCGCGATGAGGTTGCCCTTCTGGTCGCGGATGTCGCGTTCGACAACCATTGCGGGATCGAATTGCCAGCTGCGAGCACGGGTGGCTGGCGTTAGCCCGGCGACGGGCTTCGGGCGGCGCACGGTTTGCTCAACACGGCGCGCAAACTGCTGATTGAGCGCATCGATCTGACCCGACGACTGGAGCCGGGCCAACCTGGCCTCGATCGTCGCCAGCAAGTCTGGCTCGATCACTGGAAAGGCCCGCGCTTGCGTCCCATAGTCCCGCGCTTGCGTGGACGCGATGGCGCCGATCGCCACGAGGAGGCTTGCCACTCCGATGCGGACGACAGGCGGCGTCATAGCACCGCCTCGCCGGTTCCGAGGATCTGCGGGCGGCAGACAAAGCCTATAGCCGCATAGCGGCTGTCAAAGCCGTCAGGATGCGGCGTTGCCACGAAATAACACCCCTCGGGAATGCGCCCAACGGGTCCCGGGACGAGCCTTTCGCCACGTCGTGTCACCCTTTTCATCCTGGCGACGACGCGGCCGCCCACCAGCACTTCGGCGCCGCGGTGCTCGACGATCTCGCCGGGCATCCCCTGGACGATCTTGCCAAACGGCCCTGGCCTCTCGCCGAAATGCGCCCGCACCAGATCGGAGGAGGGCGGCACGAAGAACAGATAATCGCCGCGCGCCGGCGCCTTGTTGCGTTGGACGGCGAACGCCCAGTTGGGAAGAGACTCCGAGGCGTTGATGAGCAATGCATGCTCCTCACGCCAGGAGGCGAGCGCGGAGACTGCTATTCCGCCAATCAAGATCAGGCCGGCTAGCAGCCAGCGGCGGCGGTGCCAGGCGCGCGGCTCACCGGACGGTCGCATCGGGCGGACTCACGAATGGAGAGGGAGCAGTCGTGGCGGTCGGGGGCGCCGCTGCCGGACCCCCAGGCGATCCGGCAGCGGCTTGCCTCGCCGCGAGCTCGGCGGGCGATGCCGGACGCGGGATAGCGACCCCACTCGTATAAACGGCGCGCCGCACCTCGTCGGTGACGTCGGGCACGTTGCGGGTAAGAACGGCCTCCGCGACGAGGACGGTTTCGCCGCGAGCGGCGCGTTTTGCCATCTGATCGTCCAGCGAGGCCATGAACGCGCGCATCTCGCGTTCGACCTGCTCCGGCGGCGAGGCGCTGCGGGCCTGCGCATGAACATATTCACCAACGAGACCCGACAGGCGGACGGCGACGATCCGCTCCTGGTGCGGTGCAAGAAGCGTGCGGGTGACCCACATGCCCCAGGCGATCACAGCGAGGAGTGCCGCGATGCCTGCCAGCTGTGCGGCGGTGAGTCCCGCAAATCGGAGCTTGCGCCTGCGCGGCGCGGCCGCGATCTGCGGAGCGGGTAGGTCGAGTTCAGGCTCGCGTGCGGCGTCGCTCATGGCTTATCTCCCGAGGGCTCGGCTCGCACCAGCGCGTGCCACCGAAGCATGCCGACGATCAGGAACAGGACCGCAGTAAGGCCCGCCAGCAGCAACTGGAACGAACCACGCCGCCCGGCGTCCGCCTCGAGGTAACGCGTCGCCAGATTGTTCATCTGAAGGAAGATTCCGTCGAACGCGAGGTTGCCCAGGAGCGCAAGGAATCCGACGTACAGGCCGAGGACGACGAGCAAATTGGTGGCCGCCCAGCCCGTTGCGCGAAGGCCATGATAGGCGATCGCGCCCCAGTTGAGTCCGAGCCGGCGGCGGGGGCGATAAAGGGTGATGCGCTCGGGGATCGGCATGGCTTATTCCGCCGCGAGCGGAACCGGCCCGCCCGCCTCCTGCCCGTCCGCTGGCTCAAGCAGCCGTTCGATCGCTTCCTCGATCGACAGTCCTTCTCGCACGCCGGCCTCGATCGCCGCGAAGGTGCGCGGACTCGACGAATAGACCGCAGCCGAGAAGGGATCGAGCACGAGCCGGCCCAGCGCCAACATGTCGGGGCCCTTGATCATGATGTCGGAATATTCTGTGCCGTTGCGCTTCAGTGAGCGCAGCAGCGCATCAGTGTGATCATCCATATCGAAGCGGTCATGCTTCTTGAAATCGGCGATCGTTTCCGGCTTTTGCTGGAGGATGACGAACCAGTCGCTGTTCTCAAGCGCCGCCTTCGATCCATCCGACTTGTAATAGTCGTTGAGGGACTGGGTCGCGGTAATAAGCGCGGCGCCATATTTGCGGCAGGTTCGGCTATAGGTCTCGATGAACTCGGCCATGGCCCCGCCGCGCAGCATCTGCCAGGCCTCGTCGAGCAGCAGCGCCTTGGGAATTGCGCGATCGATGCGCCGCATTGCCTGCGACGACATGAACATGATCGCGGTCAGCACCACCGACCGCAATTCCTCACGCGATGCGAGATCGGATAGCTCGAATACCGTATAGTCCGCCTCAAGCTTGAAGCTCACGTCACCGCTGAAGAAGCGGCCATAGGTGCCCGCGCTCGAGAAGGGCCGCATCGCGATGCCGAGGTCGCGCGCAAGCTCATTTCCGGTGCCGTCCAGCGCGGCGATCACATCGTCGACGCTGCCTTCCCTGCCCTTCTCGGTCCAGATCTGGTTGACCGCGCCGTCGATGAGGCCGCGCTCCGTGTCGTTGAGGCGGTCCATGTGGCGCGCCATCTGCGCGACGATCGCCTTGAGCATCGCCATGCAATCGAGGAGATAATCGTCATCCTCCTCTGCTCGGGCGGTATCGATCATCGCGAAAGGATTGAGGGAGAACCCCGATGCCATCGTGAATTCGACAAAGGCGCCGCCCTGGAGCCGCGCGGAGTGCTCGAAGGAACGTCCGTCGTCGATCACCACGACCTTGGCGCCGGCGCCGCAAAGTGATGCGCACAGCTCCTGCAGCGCGACCGACTTGCCGCTGCCACTCTTGCCGAACACGGCCACATTGTGATTTCCGGCCGCGTTCTCGAACGGCGACCAGAAGAAAGGTTGGCCGCGCCGGCCCACCAGCATGAGATGCGGAATCGGGCCGCCCAGATATTCGCCCTGGAGCGGCGCGAGGTTGCAGGCCGTTGTGGTGAGCATCGTGCGCATGCGTTTCATGCGCTCGAGATCGCGCGACAGGCCGCCGGCGAGCGTCATCGGCATTGCGCAGAGCAGTCCCATGATCTGCAGGTAGCGATCGTCATGAAGGTCCCAGCCCGCCGCCCGGTAAACGGACTTCACCACGCGCTCATTGGCATCGCCCTGCCCTTTGGGCGAGAAGGTGGTCAGCGAATAGAAGCAGCGCACCAGCTTACGGCCTTGCCGCAACTCGTCCTGGACATATTGCCATTCGCGCGATTGCTCGCGTAGCTGCGGCAGGAAGCGCGCCGACTTGGAATCGGCGAGGCTGGTGGTCCGCATGAACTTGTAGCCGGCCTTGCTCGCAGAGGCCTGCTCGTCCGGATATTGGAGACACAACACCGTCGCCACCGGACAGGGCATCCTGAGCTTGTCAGTGAAGAGATCGCCGTGAGAACGGCGGAGCAATATTCGACCACGGTAGCGGCGGGATAGTCCTGCTGCGGGCGGCGTAAAAGTCGTC
>NZ_JCATID010000056.1:0-6361 GCF_059693745.1 Sphingobium sp. WR1
AGTCGAGGAAGGCGGCCATATTGTTCCCGAGGACAAGATCCGCACTCGTTATGCGCGCGGTGCACCGTTTATCCGCGCCGCAGTCCTGAAAGCTGATCGCGGTATGGTCTTTGACAATTCCAGCCTCAACCAACCACCGAGCCATTGCCTGACATTCGCGAACGGGCGCCTGATCTTCGCATTACCGCACCTACCTGGCTGGATCAGATCGGTTTATGAAACAGACCTTGATATCTAACGCCAAGTGCGAATGATGGTTGACTGCCGCCGACAAGTCAGACCTACGGAGATATCGACGTTTGTTTGAAACCTGCCGCTCATTCAGCTTGAACGCGACGTCGCAATTCATATGACTAGAATTTATGGTCGAGCTTTGGGCCTCCGTGGAAACGATTCAGCCGGGGGCTCGTTTTGCGATTCATTATCCACCGCCGGAGGGTCGGGAGGATGCATCACATGCCGAGCATCACGCCGGCATGATCCGCTTCTGGTGCGAGGGAGATACCTTTGAAGTCGATGTGGACGGACAAAGGATCGTCACTTAGCGCCCCTATTTCGGCCGTTCGACAGCTCGCGAAGGCTTCCCAGAAGCTGCCGTTGGTTCATATATGATCGTGTGGCCGAGATTGGGACAAAAATGAACCCGCTCCGGGGGAGGGGCGCTTGGGGTGGGGTCACGGCGTAATTGCGGGCGTTGGGCGAGGCGGAGCCGCCGTGAGATTGTGAGGTTCCTTAAGCGCAAAGGAACTCACCATGAACACTACGATTACCTCCGCCCCGATCGGTTCGCTACGCCAGCGGATGCTGCAGGATATGAAGCTTCGAGGTCTTGGGGCGCATACGCAGCAGGACTACATTCGCCACGTCCGATCCTTCGCTGCGTTTCTTGGCCGTCCTCCCGATACAGCCAGCGCAGAAGACCTCCGGCGATTTCAACTCGATCAGCATCGACGCGCCGTTGGGCCTGCGACCATCAACGCCGCGGTATCGGCTCTACGCTTCCTCTTCACCATGACGCTCAAGCGGCTGGAGATTGCGCTGGGTCTTTCCGTCATACAATGTGAACCCAAGCCCCACAGGCGCGCCGCACGACACCGCGCCACTTCCTGACTCTACCGGGAATGTAACGGCAACTACGACGTCTACAGGTGGCATTTCGGGTGAATTTGCTCGCCCTGCGAACGAAAGAGGAGCACTCACCGTTCATTCACATAATGACATTGACTCGCGTTAGCATCGTCAAATATGGAGCCGCCAAGAATATTTGGGGGAATATATGTTGCGGCCGCTTTTCTTCTCTTCCGGCGCGGCCATCGTCGCGCTGGCAAGCCCGGCCCTGGCGCAGCAGGCGCCGGCCGCCGATGTCGAGCAGGCACGCGCCGACATCATCGTCACCGGCGAGAAGAGCGCCCGCACCTTACAACAGACGCCGACCAGCATCGCCGTGGTCACGCCTGAAACAATCGAGCGCGAGACGCTGATCACCATCCAGGACGTCTATAATCGCACCGCCAACCTGTCCGAAACCTATGGCTCGGCCGGCTTCACCATTCGCGGCATCAGCAATAATGGCGTCGGCGCGGGCGGGCAGGCCGATGCCGCCAGCGTCTATGTGGACGGCGCGCCGGTCCCCAAATGGGCGCTCTATGGCGGCCCGACCGACTTGTGGGATGTACAGCAGGTGGAAGTGCTGCGCGGACCACAATCCACCATCCAGGGCCTCAACGCATTGGCCGGCGGCATCGTCATCACCAGTAAGAACCCCTCGTTGACCCGCTGGGGTGGCGACGCACGGGTGCTGTGGACCGAATATGACGATCGCACCCTCTCGGCGGCGGTCGGCGGCCCGATCATCGAGGATGAATTGGGTGTGCGCCTGTCGGCCGAGCGCCGCAATGATCGCGGCCTCATCCACAACATGACCCGCGACGAATATAGCGATGCACTGGAATCGCTCAATCTGCGCGGCAAGATCAAATGGACGCCCAAGGCGATCCCCGGCCTGGAAGCAGTCGCCAGCTATAATCGCGTGCGGCGCGATGGCGGCTATCTCTATGAATATGCACGGACCGACGCGCCCAATTTTTTCAACCATCGCGTCGCCACCGGCGACCAGCCGAGCCGGGGCAAGATCAACAGCGACCTTGCGGTATTCAATCTCAGCTATCCGCTGGCCGACGGGTTGAAGCTGTCGAGCGTCACCTCCTGGAACCGCTCCCGCGTTCATTCGGTCATCGATAGCGACGGTACCCCGCAGGATATCCAGGCGATCGACAATCGTTACAGCTATCGCACCGTGACCCAGGAAATGCGCCTCAACTATGATGGCGCTCGGCTGAGCGGCCTGCTGGGCGCCTGGTATTATCGCCGCACGGGCAGCATCGATCAGAATAGCCGGGTGAATATCGATACGCCCACCGCGACCATCGCCGCCCTGCTGCGGGCCAATGGCGCAACCGCAGCGCAGGCGAGCTTCCTCAGCAATGCCTATGCGACGCAACTGCCGGTCATTCCGGTTGCCTATTCGGGCGATCAGCCGGAAAAGGTGGAGACTATGGCGCTGTTCGGCGATGGCCGCTTCAAGCTGACCGACCGGCTGACGCTGATCGGCGGCTTCCGCTACGATCATGAACGCAACCGCTATGCCGCTGAAACAGTGGTGACCTTCAACGGCACGCTGCCCAATGCCAATTTCCTGGGAGCAGCCTATGCGCCGATCATTTCGCTGATCAACCAGGGGGTGCTGGGCCTGGTCGACGATGCGTCCTCGCCACTGGCATCCAACAGCCGCAGCTTCAATGCCTTCCTGCCCAAGGCCGGGATCAGCATGGACTGGACCCCGGACCTGACCACCGCCTTCACCGTCCAGCGGGCCTATCGCTCGGGCGGCTCCAGCCAGAATCCCGCGCGCGCCCTGCTGGTCGCCTATGACCCGGAATATAGCTGGAATTACGAAGGGTCGCTGCGATCCAAATGGCTGGGCGGTC
Source organism: Sphingobium sp. WR1 (assembly GCF_059693745.1). NCBI lineage: Bacteria > Pseudomonadati > Pseudomonadota > Alphaproteobacteria > Sphingomonadales > Sphingobiaceae > Sphingobium > Sphingobium sp. WR1. The sequence goes on from NZ_JCATID010000056.1 coordinate 2,988, forward strand.
GTCTGACGCTCAACGCCAATGCCTTCTACATGACGTGGAAGGATCAGCAGGTCACCGCCTATTTCGGCCAGAATGCCTATGACTATAATACGGTGAACGCCGCAGGCTCGCATCTCTATGGGTTCGAGGTGGAGGCGAACGCCAATGTCGCGCGCGGCATCGATCTTTATGGCTCGGTCGGCCATGTCCGCACCAAATTCACCGACTTCGTCCTACCCGAAGGCGCAACCAGTACGATCGAACTGGACGGCACCCAATTCCCCTATGCGCCGCGCTGGACCCTGTCGGGCGGCATCAATGCCCAATTCGGTCCGGGTTTCATCGCCAATCTCAACGCCAATTACCGTTCTTCGGTCTTCACCGGCGTCGGCCAGGATCAGGGCCAGTATAAGGTCGGTGGGCGCACGGTGGTGAGTGGCAAGATCGGCTATGAGACCGATCATTGGTCGCTGTTCGTCTTCGCTCGCAACATCCTCAACGAGGAGTATATGCAGTACCAGTTTGCGGCGATCCATCAGGCGATCCTGGGCGAGCCCCAGACCGTCGGCGTCGGCGCGAGTATGCATTGGTGATCGCGCTCGCCAGCCTGTTGCTGATCGCGGGCGGTGCCTTGGGCGCCGCCCTGCTGCGCCGCTCCTGGTTGCGGCGTGACCGGTCGGTGCCTGGCCTGCTGCTTGCTGGCTGGGCGGTGTTGATCGGCCTGCTGGTCGCGGCCTTTGTGATGGTGGGCCCGGTCAAAGGACTGGCGCTGGGGCTGGTGATGGAAGCGATCGGCGCGCTGGCCGTGATCTGGTTCGGCCGGGTGCGTCGCAAGGCGGGGCGCGTGCGTGAGGGGGATGTCGCGCCAGAACCGCTGGAGGAGCCAGGGAGTTTCTGGCGCGGGGTGTTGCGTGCGCTAATGGCCGGGCCGCTCGGCATGACGGCAGCGATGGGTGTCGCTTTCTGCGCCACCGTCTATCTGCCCGGCGATCCGCGCACCCGCATCGTGCTGGGCGGGCTGTTGCTGCCGATACTCTGGGGGCTGGCCATGACATGGACACTGGCGGATCGCCGCCTGCTGCGGGCGACCGCCGTGCTGGTGGGAACCAGCATCGTCGGCTTCGGCCTCGCCGCTTTGGGAGGGGCCGCATGAGTGAGCAGAATGTCCAGACTAACAGCCGATCGAAGAAATGGCGCTGGCCGTTGTCGCCCGAAACGGTGCGGTCAGTGCTCAGCAGTCATTCGGTGCTTGGACTTGCCTTTGCCGCGATCATCTACATCGTATGCCTGACGGGCACGGTCGCCGTGTTCGCGCCCGATCTGGAACGATGGGAAGTGCCGACGACGCCGATGGTCGCCACCCTTTCAGACATCTCCGCCGCCCGCGCCATTGCCGAAGCCGCCAGACGCGCGCCGGCCGATACGACCCTTTATCTGTCGCTGCCGACTTCCAGTCGGGATGGCGCCAGCCTGACAGCCTTCAGTGCCAGCTATGAGCATAAGTGGGCGGTGGCGGCCGATGGCAGCCTGTCCGATCTGGAAGCAGTCTGGACCGAATTTCTGATCCACCTTCACGTAAACCTACATCTGCCGCGCAGCTGGGGTGCCTTCATCGTCGGGCTGACCGGCGTGGCTCTGCTCTCTTCGCTGTTGTCGGGCGTATTGGCGCATCCGCGCGTGCTGCGCGATGCCTTCCATCTGCGGCGGGGCGGTTCACGCCGCCTGCAGGAAGCGGATTTGCATAACCGGTTGGGTATCTGGGCCTTGCCATTCCATTTTACCCTGGCGTTGACCGGCGCGCTGTTGGGACTGAGCACGATCATCGTCGCAATGCTGGCGATGTTGCTTTACCGGGGTGACATGGGGAAGGTCTACGACCTGTTCCTCGATCCGCCGCCCAAGGTCGACATGCGCGCCACGCCCATTCCGGATGTTGCCAAACTGATTGCCGATGCACGGGCCCGCGCACCGATGGCCAGTCCGGACAATGTCATGGTCGAGCGGCCGGGGCGCGCCGACATGCGTATTGCCATTCACAGCGAGCGGCCCAAACTCCTCACCCAGCAGGATGAGGTGCAATTCGACGCGCATGGCCGATTCATCCATCAGGAACGGCCGGCGGATCTGGCGGCGGGCACCCGCATGTTGAGCGGCATCGGTCAGCTGCATTTCGGCTGGTTCGGCGGATTACCGGTGCGGATCGCTTATGGCCTGCTCGGTATCGCGCTGTGCATCGTCACGTCGAGCGGCGTGACGATCTGGCTGGCGCGGCGACGCGATCGTGGTCGCCCGGCGCCGCAATGGGAGCGTATCTGGGCGGCGATTTGCTGGGGCCAGCCGGTCGTCCTGCTGCTGACCGCCATGCTCGCCTTTTCTCGGCCGCAGGCGCCCCTGCCTCTGATCTGGCTGGGCTTAACGATGGTGTCGGTGCTGGCGGCGGGCCTCGTAAAGGGGTTGTCTGGGCAGCGGTTGGCGAGTGGTTTGCGGTGGGCACTGGCTATCAGTTTGCTGGTCGTCACGCTGCTGCACGCCGCTCCGTTGCTGGTAAACGGACAGTGCCAGTTGGTCGATCTGCTGCTGCTCGCAGGGGGGATGGGGCTTCTGCTCGGCCTGCTGCGCAACCACACTCAACGTAGGATTTGAACCCCTTCAGGCCGATTGCCCGCGCCTCATGATCTGAAGACCGAAGCGGCCGGTCTGCAATTGGGAGCGAAGGTTCGGTATCTTCATGACCGTAATGGGTCGAAGCTGTGGAAAAACGGAAGGGAAGGTCGGCTTGGCAAGAGGCGATATGCGCGAGCAGGCGATGATCAGCCCTGGATCATCTGGATGAGTGGCCGGGTTCCGAAGATCTGGATCATCCGCTTCATATTATAGGCGAGGACGGTCAGGCTCATCTCGGTTCGGACGTTTTTCAGTGTTTTCGTGAGGAAGGGCGTACTGCCCATCCAGGCTTTTAGGGTTCCGAAAACATGTTCGACGGTCTGTCGACGCAAGCCCATGGCGTCAGGCAGCCTGTCGAGCCGCTGCTGCATCTCATCCAGTACCGCCTCATGGGTCCACCGCTTTACGCGCTTCACTTTCTCCGGCGTGCAGCGAGGCCGGAGTTGGCAGGCGGGGCAGGCAGCGAGATTGCGATACTGGTCAATGTCACCGTGATGGTCGACGCGGACCCTGCCGCGGGTCAGGTGAGCACCGGCTGGGCAGGTGTAATGATCATGGACGGCATCGTAGATGAAGTCGGGCTTCGGCACGCAAGGCAAGCCACCCGTTCCTGCGCATTCCAGCACCTGCGCACCGTTGTAATAGCCGCGATCCGCCAACACCGTTAGTTGATCGGATCCTATGGCCTCCAGCGCCGCTCGCCCCATCGGCGCCAACTGGGTACGATCATG
>NZ_JCATID010000057.1:0-5814 GCF_059693745.1 Sphingobium sp. WR1
CCATGCTGCCCAACAGCTTGTCGAACATCGTCAGGGTGGCGTCGGTCAGGCTTTCCTCAAGCCGGATGCCGGTTGCCGCCAGCGTCGCATGGCGGCGCAGGGCATTGAGTTCGCCAAGGTGCTGGGGTGTGATGCGGCTGCCTTCGTCCGCCAGCCTGTCAAAAGTCAAAGCCGGGATCATGTCGGCACGGGCGCGATCGAGGCCCAGCGCGCGGATATAGGCGAGCCGTTCGATCAGGCGCAGGATGTTGCGCGCTGCCGGCGATTGTGGCGCATTGCGCATCCAGGATAGCCATGTCGCGACCTGCCCCGGTCGTCGGGCCAGCAAATCGTCCAGGCCCTGAAGGGTGTCAGGCAGCAGGCCATTCGTGAGCACTTCATAGGTAAGCTGTTCGGCTTGCTGGCGCGCCCGCCGCAGCACCGCTTCGAGAATCGACGGAGAAGGCAGGAGGATCTGCAGGCGCCGGAGTTCATCGACGATGACGTCTGCCATCTGGCCGGGGTGTATGATGGTCTGCGCGATTGGGACCGAGAAGGCGACAACTTCACGGAAAGCGTTGCGGTCAAAAATCCTGAACCCGTGCGATCGTCGGATTTCGACGAGATGCTCGCGACGGGTCTGGTCCCGATGGGCATAATCCGCGAAGGCTGCCGGCGCGACGCCGAGTTGCTGCGCCACATAGGCGAGCACAGGAGCGGGCGGGACTTCGCCCGCTTCCAGCGCACGGCCAGGCCATCTCATATATAGCATGAGCATCGCATAGCCGAGCCGGGTGGCATCGCCGCGACGGCGGCCGACAATTTCCAGGTCGTCGCTGGTCAGCGTATAATGACGCGCGATCTCGCGCTCATCGAGCGGCGCGCCATAATGCCTCGCCCAGATTTCCAGGCTCACCAGTCGCCGTCTCGCCAAGCATCATCTCCTTCGCTTTGCGTGTCCGTCAGACGGTCCTCTGGCGGCCAACAGGAATATGTCCGTTAACTCTGGACCTGTAACGGCGATTCGGACAAGATCGCATAATGACGGGAAAACGGACAGGATCGGGCATCATGTGGCGCTGATCGGCTATGCGCGCGTCTCGACCGCAGACCAGAAGCTGTCGCTCCAGCTTGACGCGCTGAACACTGCCGGGTGCGACCGTATATTCGACGATCACGCATCCGGGGCAAAAGCCGATCGGCCTGGCCTAACCGAAGCGCTCGCCTATTTGCGCCCCGGCGACACGCTGGTGGTCTGGAAACTCGACCGCCTCGGCCGCTCGATGAGCCACCTGATCGAGAAGGTCGGCGAGCTTGCGGCGCGCGGCATCGGGTTCCGCTCACTCACCGAGAATATCGACACCACCACTTCGGGCGGCATGCTGGTGTTCAACATCTTCGGCTCGCTGGCCCAATTCGAGCGTGACCTGATCCGTGAACGCACTCATGCCGGCCTCAAGGCCGCACGCGAGCGGGGCAACAAGGGTGGTCGCCGGCCTGTCGTTACCCCCGACAAACTACGTAAAGCGCGGGCGCATATCGCAGCGGGCCTCACTGTTCGTGAGGCGGCGGCCCGGCTCAAGATCGGCAAAACCGCCCTATACAAGGCTCTGGAAAACGCGTGAAACCGCTGGCGATCAAGAACTCGTGGGTGCTGGTCACAGGGGCTTCGACCGGTTTGGGCAGAGCGTCCGCCCTCCGCTTGGCGGCATCGTACCAGGCCAAGCCCCTGATTGTTGGACGAAGGCTCGACAACTTGCGGGAGCTACAGACCGAAATTGACGAGCGGTTCAATGTGCCGTGCGAGATTATAGTGGCTGATCAACGTGAAATCGAGGGCAGGGAGAAAATCGCGGCTAAGGTTGCAGAATTGCAAGTAACAGCCGCTTTGTTGGTTGCCGGAATGACGAGCGTTGGTTCATTTGATGCAGGCCGTGCCGACACTTATGCCGAGGTAATTGAAACAAACATACTCGGTTTCACGGATTTGCTGGCTCGCCTGATTGCGATTTTCAGGGAGCAGCCGTTTGAATCCTCAGTAATCGCCGTGTCGAGCCTGGCGGGCGAAACATCCGTGCCCTTCCAAGCGGTCTACGGCGCGTCGAAAGCCTATGTGAGCACCCTCATGCGAGCGCTTTCCGTGGAGCTTGCCGGGACGGGAGTGAGTGTTGGGTCTTTTGCACCCGGTGGAATCGACACAGACATGGCTGCCCTCAGCGATTTGAAGTGGGGGAGGTTGGGTTTGATGGACGTTGACCGGTGCGCGGCCCATGCAGTCCACGCTCTGGTTTATCGGCAATCCTTCGCCATACCGGGGATGGGCAACCAGCTCACATATTTGGCGAGCAGGGTTCTACCTCGATCGTTGGTCAATCGGATTGCCGCCCTCCCATATCGGCGCCCGTAGGGCGGCACCACATAAAAGGGGCAGGAAAGCCTGCGAATAGCATCTGCTGGCATCGTACCGGATTTGTTCGCCCTTAGCGTGCAGATACGTCACTTTCGTGTAGTCACCCCAACCAGTGGACGCCGGTCAATGAGCCGCTCACCACGGCGCGCTTTTCGGCGCTTTATGGCCATTGGTATCCGCATGTCCGCGACGAGGGCGCGTTCTGGCGCGCGCTCCTCAACCAGATCGACGGAACCCGGCTCGCGATGCAGGCCATTCGCAGGGTCAATCCCGCCGCGCGGCTCGTTCAGACGGAGGATCTCGGCCGCACCTTCGCCACTGCCGAGTTGCGCGAGCAGGCTGCGTTCGAGAATATCCGGCGCTGGGCGACATGGGACCTGCTGTTCGGGCGCGTACGGCGCGGTCATCCGCTGTGGCGGCGCATGGCCGCGCACGGGCTGGAGCACAGGCTGGAGGCCATTGCGGCCGATCCCTGTCCGCCAGACATCATCGGCATCAACCATTATCTGACCAGCGAGCGGTTCCTCGACCATCGCATGCAGCGCTATCCCGCCCATGCGCATGGCGGCAATGACGGGCAGCGCTATGCCGATGTCGAGGCGATCCGGGTGCTGGAGCCGCCCCCGCCCGGTCTGAGGGGCGTGATAGAGGAGGCGTGGGACCGCTATGCGACCCCGATCGCGGTCACCGAAGTCCATAATGGCTGCACGCGCGAGGAGCAGCTGCGCTGGCTGGCGGAGGCGTGGGATTGCGCCGAGGATCTGCGCAATGAGGGCGTGGACGTGCGAGCGATCACGCTCTGGTCGCTGCTCGGCAGTAGCGGATGGAACACGCTGCTGACCGCCCCCGGCATCTATGAGCCGGGCATATTCGACGTCAGTAGCGGAACGCCGCGCGCGACCGCTCTCGCAGCGCTCGGCACGGCTCTGGCCACTGGCGCTGCACGGCATCCGCTTGCAGCGCAGCCGGGCTGGTGGCGTCGGCCGATCCGGCTTGAATATCCCGCCGTCCGCCGTCCTGCCCCGGCCGTGCAGCACCGGGCGGACAGTTGCAGGGAGCGTGCGCCCATGGGTCGGCCCCTCCTGATCATGGGCGCGACAGGAACCCTGGGGCAAGCGTTCGCGCGGGCCTGTACGCTCCGCAACATACCGCATGTGCTGACGGCGCGGCACGCGCTCGACATCACCAGCGAGGCCAGCATCGGGGCTGCGCTGGACCGGCACGATCCCTGGGCAGTGGTGAACGCCGCCGGCTGGGTACGGGTCGACGAGGCGGAAAGCCATGCCGCCCGTTGTTTTGCGGCGAACAGCGACGGCCCGGTCCGCCTTGCGCGGATGGCGGAGGAGCGGGGGCTTGCCACCCTCAATGTCTCAAGCGACCTCGTCTTCGGGGGCAAGGCGGAAGGGGCCTATGTCGAAACCGACGCGCCCGACCCGCGCAACGTCTATGGCGAGAGCAAGGCGCGCATGGAGGAGGGACTTCTCGCCCTGGCGGGGACGCATCTCATCGTTCGCACCGCAGCCTTCTTCTCTCCCCATGACGAGTTCAACTTTGCCGTCGCGGTCGCTCGCGCCCTGACGGCGGGGCAGCCGTTCGAGGCCGCGGCGGACCAGCGGATCACGCCGACCTATGTGCCGCATCTCGTCAGGGTCGCGCTCGACCTCCTGATCGACGGTGAGCAGGGCCTCTGGCACCTCACCAATGAGACGGAGCTATCATGGGCAGAGTTCGCGGAAGCCGTCGCGGACAGCCTGAACCTGCCCCGGCATCTGATCCGCGCCGTGCCGGGCGCCCGCCTGAACCAAATGGCGCCACGCCCCTCCCGCGTACCGCTCGCGACGGGGCGCGGGGCGCACCTGCCGTCTCTTGCGGATGCCCTCGGCGAGTTTGCGCGGCATGAGAAGAGGCAGCAAGCGGTGCGCGAGCTTGCATGACATGCAAACGGCCATGGATCCGAAGACCCATGGCCGCCGAACATTCAGCCGTCTTACATCCAGCCGTCGAGATCGTCGGGGATGTTGCTCAGCGTACCCTTGCCGGTGATGGCGTTCAGATCGAACGGCTGCGCCTCCAGGAAAAATTCCAGCTGGTCACGCGATGTCACAAGCGAATTGATCACGCGGACTTTCAGGCCTTTGAAGTTCGGGCCGTCGATGCGCAGCGCCTTCAGCGTGACTTTCGATCCATGCGGTATCTTCACGAAGCGCGGATAGTTCAGCAGGCGAAAGTCCGGCTGAACGATCTCAAGCTCGACGTCGATCGGGCCAGCATTCGCGATCTCCATCTCGCCTGAGTTTCCGATCAGAAACTCTGACGGCGAATATTTGGTGAACGACATCTTCAGGACCGCGTTCATCACCGTTTGAACATTCTCGCGCGTGCCGAAGAAAGTGTCGCGGAAGAGGCCGACCGTACGACGCTTTTCCAGCGCATCCTTGAAGGCCGCTTCATCCTCTCCCTGCGTCAGGAACAGGGTGGCGACGCGGTGATCCATCCCCGCCGCCTCCTGCTCCAACGCGGTCCCGAGATGAGCGTCCGTAGTCGCCGCGATATAGAGGTTATATTTCAGGGCCACGTCCATCGCGCTGGGGTGGATGAAATCGCTTTGCGCAACCTCAATCCCCGACAGCAGACCCTCTGAAAACATCCGTTCGAGGAACGGCGTCACCACTGCCTCACCAGGGGAGGAGGAGGGGATGGTCGGATGATTCCACTGGCAGATGGCGCCCTGCCGCTTCGCTTCGCGGAACCGTGCTTCCAGATCTTTCTCGTCCGCGCTGGTCCGGTTCCAGTCGACCCGGAGCTGCCCGCCCGTCTGCTTGAAGGTGCTGTAATGGACTTTCCCCGGGTTCAGCGCATTTGCATCCTTGAGGAAGTGACAATTGAAATGCCCGATCGCGCGCGTGATCTCCGACCCGAGCGAGAGTTTCATGCCGCCGAGGCCAAGCATGCCCGAAGAGATGAACGCGCGGCCGATTTCATAGCTGCGGTTCTTGTTGGTGCCGGTGTCGCGGATCTTTGGCGTGATGATGTCATGTTCCGTGAAGGACACGAACTTAAGCCCGTCATGCGCCGCTTCTGCGAGGCGAAGCGTCGGCCAGGCCGAGCCGTCCGAGAATACGGTGTGCAGGTGCAGGTCGCCGGCGAAAATATGATGTCCGTCCTTCGTATCGGGGAAGATCAGACGCGCGGGCGACGGCGGCCGCTGATCGGATTGCGTCACGAACTCGGCGGAAGCTTCTCCGGCGGTGAACAGCCCTGCGAGCATAGCGAGAGCGGAAACCATTGCGCGGAAGTTTCTATGCTTAACCATAAGATCTCCTGATGAAGGTGGTGTTTGATGAATGGGCTGGCTCTGTTGCAAACATGGGGCACGGCCGCGCGGCGTCACCCAGTTGGGGGATTAGGCAGCATTGGCGAAATGC
>NZ_JCATID010000058.1:0-5593 GCF_059693745.1 Sphingobium sp. WR1
TTAGGTCATGTTTCCAGAGTGTCCTTCGATAGGAAAGATTACAGAGCAGTGTGCTTGTTCCAGGCCGCCCGCAGCGCTTACCCAAAGAGCTGGCGGCGGGCGGCCTGGAACAAGCACTTGCGCGGCGGTTGTGGTATTCTGCGGTGCGGGATCAGCGTTGCGAGTCCGTCACGCGGACGTCTGGTGGATTTACTGGCGCGCCTGAGCGCGCAGCACATTTAAGAACGGGGCAGAATCTGTCCTTTTGAGCGTAATTATGGGCTCTGATCGGCAATAGGCTGTCCTGCTATCGGGCGCGCGCGACGCGCCACGGAGGACAGATGGCGTGTATCGTCAGAGCGCTACCGGGCTATGGCGACATCCCGGCGAACTTCCCGATCATTGTCGATGAGGGAATGGCGATCATCGAGCCTGCCTTCGCGTATCTGCACGAACTGGCGACCATCCCGGGGCGCAGCCACGCGGCCGAGACGATCCGCACCTATGGCGAGCATCTGCATGACTGGCTCGACAGCCTGGAACAATCGCGGATCGCTTGGGACGGGGTCGGCGAACGGGAGATAGCGGCTTGGCGCAACCGGATGCTGGAATGCCCGAGCCCGCACACGAAGCGGCCCTATGCGCGTTCGACGATTAACGACCGAGTGCGTACGGTCTGTCGATTTTATGGCTGGGCGCACCAACGGGGCTGGATCGCGGAACTGCCGTTCCATTACATCGACGTTCGTGTGTTGCATCGGCGGCAGTCGATGCTCGCGCACCTCGACGTGCGCCCCGGTGTCGTCACGGCCAATGCGCTGACCGTCTCGGAGGCTGAGCGGCTGCCCCGTGCGCTGCGTGCCGATCAGCTTCGCCGGCTGTTTAGCGCGCTGGCGCCCCCTTACGACCTGATGGCCAGCTGGGCGCTGGTGACCGGAATACGCCGCAAGGAGCTTTGCGCGCTGAAGTTGTTCCAGATTCCGGAGACCGCCCATCTTGACGCGGATGAGCATCCGCTGATCGGAATCGGACTGCGCATCACCAAGGGCGGCTATCCGCGCACGGTCTATCCGCCGATACGGCTGCTCGATGCCACCCACCGTTATATCGACGAGGTTCGCGGGCCGCTGATCCGGCGGTTGCGCCGTGCCGATCGGTCTTGGCCTGCACCATCGGCGCTGTTCCTGACGAGCCGCGGGGGTCCGGTCAGTGCTGCCCGGTTCACGGCCGCGATGGGGACGGCGTTCAAGGCTGCCGGCGTGATTGGGACCGGCCATTGGCTGCGACACTGTTTTGCGATGACGATGCTGGCGCAGCTCCAGCGGCAGGCGCGCACGACACCGGAGATCAATCCGCTCAAGGTGGTGCAGGTATTGCTCGGACACAGGTCGATCGCCAGCACCGCCATTTATCTGCGCTGCGTGGAAATGCACGCGGCCGAGTTGGAGGAGAGCGTCGCCTGGCTTTACGGCGCGCTCATCGATGATGGTTAGGCGTGCGCCCATCGATCGGCGCCTGGCGACGCGGAAGACGAGCGACACCATCGTCCTATTCCGCGATGCCTGGGGCGAGGTGGACAAGCGGTTCGACCTGGAAAAGCTCGGGCTTCCAGGTGATGTGACGGCGCTGCTGGCGCAAGCGTTCCGAGGACGTTGCGCGGGCTTAACAGCGGAAACGCGGCGGCACTTTTACGGCTCGCTTCGCGTCTTTGCCACCTTCGCGCAGCAAGAGAATGCCATTGCCGGCGTGGCCGACGTCACATCGACAATGGTTGGGCGCTACCGAGCTTGGCTCGACCGTCAGACAGGAGCCGACGGAAAGCACTGGAGCTCATCTTCGAAAGCCAACACTTTGGCTGTGCTGCGCCAGTTGATCGACTGGACCAAGCGGCACGCACCAGAGCGCCTGACGAGCCGGATCGACTTCCCTTACAATCCTTGGCCCAATCGTTCGCCAACGCCGCGCCCCAAGCTCAGCGAGGCAATGCTCAAAAGCATCCTCCAGGCTGCCTACGAAGAGATCGATGAGGCATGGGTGCGGTTCCAGATCGGGCGCCGGATCCTGGAAACGCACGGCCGCGTGGAAGGCGTTGACCCGGAACTTTGCCGCATGGTGCGTTCAATCGCCAGGGCCGGCGATGGCGTTATGCCGGCAGGACATGAGGTGAAGATCCGCCGATCGCCCGTTACCCGGATGGGCGGTCTGCGCGTGGTTGGCAGCTACCTCCACCTGACGATGGAATATCTGCCGGCTTTCTTCCTTGCAGTGGCGATCCAGACCGCTGCCAATCCCGACCCGTTGCGGCGCTTGCGGCGTGACTGCCAGAGTCCGCACCCGCTCGACGAACATCGGGTGATGATCGACTGGGGTAAGCCGCGTGCCGGGGTGAAGGTGAAACGCGCGCAGCGTCGTTCGTTCGATCGCCGGCGGCCCTATGCCGCGCCTCATCTGGTCGACCGACTTATCGCGATGACGGCCCCGCTTGCCATCCAGGCGCGGGCTTCAGATCGTGACCTTCTGTTCCTGACCAAAAGCGAGAAGAAGAAAAACGTGGCCGTGGTGACGATGAGCACGCTGGGAAACGGCATCAAGCGGTTCATCGCGCGCGCCAATGAGCGGATCGCGATCTGGAACCGGGCCGCACCTGAGCGATGGCGCGAGCCCTTGCCTGATTTTGCGGTGGCGTTCCTGCGCGGCAGCGCCGCGACACAGGTCTATACTGCAAGCCAAGGTGACCTGATCGCGGCGCAGGCGCTGCTCAACCATGCGCGCATCGACACCACCGAACGCTATGTGCGCGGGCCGGAGGCGGCGCGCATCCAGGCAGAGACGATCGCCCGCGGGCAGGCGCTGATGATCGGATGGGTGATGGGGGGAAATGGCGTGGCCGAATCCACGCCGGCGGCAATGCCCGCGAGCGTGCCGTTCGGGCATGACTGCCTGAACCTGCTCGGCGGTGACAGGCCGGGTAAACCCTGTTCGCGGCTTGGGGCGTGCTTGCGTTGCCCAGGTCTGGTGATCCCACTCGATGCCGAGCATCTGGCGAAAATCCTCCAGGCGATCGCGGCGTTGGAGGAAGCACGGGCACGGATCGATCCGGCACGCTGGACACTGATCTACGCGCAGAGCTATCGCATCCTCACGAGTGACATCCTTCCCGACTTCCCGAGCGAGTTGCACGATGCCGCCCGTGCCATCATGGCGGGGCTGCCTGCCTTGCCGGTGCTGGAATGAACGCTGTGCTCACCCAGGCGGCAGCGTTCACGCCCGACATTGCGATATCGTCGCGCTCGCGGTTCGGCGACGACATCTGGCACCTCGACGGCATCCGGCCCGGCAGCAATCGCAGCGACTACTCCCTCGACTGGGACTTTACGGTCTCAACCGGGCGGTTCATTGACCCTCCCTTCCTGGTTTGGCGGGCGGCAGCTAAAACCTTATTGTGGAGCATCAAGGTCGATCCTCCGCCGGGGCGGCGGCACGTCCATGACGGCACGCTGGTGCGGCTGTTCACCGGGTTGCGGCTGTTGATCCGCTGGATGGCAGATCAGGGCTATCGCCGGTTCGCCGAACTTGACCGGAAAGCGAGCGAACGGTTCATGGAAACAGTGGCTCAGCGCCGCAATCCCAAGGGTGAGCCGCTCGCGGCGGGGACGCTCCACCACTATCGCAGCCTGCTCATGCTGATCTATCTGCAAGGCGCACGCTACCCGGAGGTCACCATCGCTGATCCGTTCCCGGGCGCAACAAATATGTTCTCCAGGCCCCGTCGGGGCTGGCTGCCCTATACACCGGATGTGATCGCCGTACCGCTGCTGTCCTCGGCGTTGCGGTTGATCGGGCCGGCGGCCGATGACATCATCGTCCTGCAAGGCGAGGCGCAAACCGTCTATGACGCGGCACTCGGATCTGGACTCTCGCCCAGCAAGGCCGGCTTCCGGGTCACCGAGGCGATCGCATCGTTCCAGTTCCAGGTGTTGCCCGGCGAGGATGCGCCGTGGCATCCAACGCCAGTGACAAGCACCAAGACGGTGCGCTACCTTACCGACCGGCTCTACGATGCCTGCTTCGTGACGATCGCCTGGCTGGTCGGCGCGCGCATCTCCGAGATCCTCGGGCTAGAAACCGGCTGCATCGAATATCATCCGTCCGGCACGGGTGACGAACGGTTCGCCTATCTTGCTGGCCACATCTATAAAACCTCGCGCAGCAGCCATCAAGGTGACACGCATCGCTGGGTGGCACCCGAGCCGGTCGTGCGCGCGATCGCGGTGATGGAACAGCTCACTGAGAGACTGCGGCACCGATCGGGGCGCAAGGAACTGTTCCTGATCACATCGAGCACCGGGCTCATCGGTCCGGCCGTCGAGATAGATCTGCCGGTCACAAACACAGTGCTGCGTCGTCTCAACGATCTGTTCGCGCCGTTCATCGGCCTGCCGCTGTACGAGGGCAAGCCCTGGCACCTCAACACGCATCAGGGCCGCAAGACCTTCGCGCGGTTCGTCGGCAAGCGCGACCGCACGGGGCTTGCCGCGCTCCAGGCGCACCTTGGCCATGTGACGCGCGCGATGACCGATAGCGGCTACGTCGGCACCGACTTCCAGCTCGACGAGTTGATCGACCGCCATGCCCAGGAGGAAACCCGAGCGGCGCTGGAAGAGATGCTGACCGCATCGGCGCTCGGCGGTAAGGCCGGGCGCGTCATTGCGGCGCGATCCGCGTTCCGCGGCTGCACCCGGGATGGCGACGTGCAGGCGTATGTGGACTTCCTCATGGCAGAAACCGATCTGCGGCTCGGCGTGTGCGACTGGGGCTACTGCGTCTATCGCCCCGAGACCTCGGCATGCTTTGGCGGCGAGGCCGGCCCCAATCCGGTGCTGAGGACTGAGACGACTTGCTCGACCTGTGCCAACTTCGCGGTCACGCCCCGACATCGGCCCGTGTGGGAAATGCGGCGTGCCCGCAATCTGAAACTGCTCGAACAGCCGGTGCTCGATGCCGGCAGTCGTGCACTTGCCGAAGCCAGGGTCGCCGAATGCGATCGCATCCTCACCCAGCTCGTTGAGGAATAATCCGATGCCCAGGCAACCCGGTCGACATGAACAGCGACTCCAGCAGACCCAGGAACGGCTCAACGCCGCGTTCGAACGGCTGCGCAAGGGATGCCCGGTCCACCCGCTGCATCAGCGCGGCTATACGCTTACCGTCGCGACCCTCGCGCGCGAATCCGGGGTTGCGCGCAATACGATCTATACCAACCATCGTGCTATCATCGACGACCTTCACGCCATCCGCGGCGACCCCATCAAACCGGTGACGACCTGGCAGGGCAAGCTCGAAGAACTGCACGATCTCATCCGCACCATGAAGCAGGAGCAGCGTCGCCTGGTCAGCGAAAACGCGCTGCTGTTGCAGCGCGCCCTCACAGCCGAAGCGGAAGCGCACCGCCACCAGCGTCACAACGCTCGGCTGATCGCCGAGCGTGACACGGCGCTCCGCGCCGTGCCAACGACAGCCAAACCTCGAAGGACAGTGTCACCCGACGTCAAGGCTAAAAACTGACGGATATCCGACAGAAAATGCTTCACAGGACAGTTGACACATGACCTAA
>NZ_JCATID010000059.1:0-5183 GCF_059693745.1 Sphingobium sp. WR1
AGAGGGCATAGCGTGGGAGGTACGCCAAGCAACGCTAAGGACGAACAATACCGGAACGGCGTGCAAGGGCATCACCTGCGGAGGCCGATGATGCCCAGCTCTTGCCACATCCACGTAAAATCATAGGTAGCCATTGGCTCGCCGACCCCGGATTTTGCTGCGCCATTCTCTATATATTTGAGCCAGTCGGCCACTTTCGCCCGGCCAGCCTTCGTGCGGGCCAGAGCGCGCGGCGTCTTGTTGCCAAGGGCAGGCACCGCTTCATCAAGCGTTTTGGTATATTCGCGTGTCAGCATATCATGAACGATGCGCTCCATTTCGTCCGGCGGGATATCGAGCGGCTCTTCCTGCGGAGCGCGGGCGGCGTCATCAGCCATGAACTGGGCCAGAGTCCGGATTTCGGTCATAGGTGTGCTCACGCAATCACCAAGCCATTCGCCCATTTGCGCAATCGCTTTCTCCGCACGGGCGGCACTATTGACCTCAACGATCAGTTTGCGTCCCGCCAACTCGACATTGGCGAAGACGGGTGTGCCGTCCTCCATGGTCGTCACAAAAGCCTGCCCGCCTTTGGCCGTTCGTGGTTTTCTCTCCTTCGTCACCGGCACCAGCCAGTTCCAGAATGTGTCGCTGGCAGGCTCCAGCCATTGTGCCGCGTTCAGCCTGCGAACCACGCTCTTGCCGATCACGCCCTTGGCCAGGGGGAAGACGATGCGGTGGAACACAAGATCATCGCCATCGGCGTTGACCATATCCGGCATGGTGCCAGGCATGGCTTTGCCCAGACAATCGAGCAGCCACATGTTCGTGAACATCGGGCCTGATGCCCGTAAAATAGCATCCCGGTCGGTCTGGTTTAGTTCGGAGGTGTCCTTTGCATCGTCCGCAAGCCGGCCAAACGCGTCGATCAGTTGTAGGGCGCCATCAGCGCTGAACGGCAACAGCGCGCCCGAGATGCCATGGCGACCGTTCACATCGACAACCCGTGCAGCGATCTTGTCCCAGTTGACGAGGGTCTGTGTCGCGCCGTGTTCGCGGACCGTGACTGGCGCAACATCCCGCAACAGATCACGCAAGGTCATCGACTGACCGGGGACGACCTCGCTAACCTCATAGAGCGACATCATCGTATCCCGCAGCGCGCGCATATAGGCCTTGTTCGGCGCCTTCTCGTTCCAGCCTCGGCGCTTGAGATAGTCATCGACCAGATTGCGACCGTCAGGTTCCAGTTCCTGTGTCAGCAGATCTTCAAAGGCGCAGCCCCATAGCGGCCCTTGCCAATGATCACCGATGATCTCGAATATGGCGTCGGGTTCGAGGCCGGTCGCTTCACATGCCGGACCGAGATGCGCGGACAGCATTTCATCCATCGCCTCGTCCCACGGAGCACGATCCGCATATTTCATCAGCCCGGACAGATCGTGAGCAGATTTCAATCTGGACATTCAGGCAGGCCTTTCCACGCCAAGGCGGCGCATTTCGCGATAGATGGTGGATCTGCCGATGCCGAGTTGCCGTGCTGCCTCTGTCGGCGAGATACGGGCTTCGACCAGTTTGATGGCCGCATCCACCTTGGACATGTCGAGCGGCTGACGGCCAGGCTGCTTGCCCTTGGCGCGTGCAGCGGCGATCCCATCGCGGGTCCGCTCAGAGATTAGCCGCCGCTCGAAATGGGCGATAGCTCCGAACACATGGAAGATGAGTTCGCCGGCGGCCGACGAGGTGTCGATTTTTTCCTCAAGACTCAGGAGGGCGATGCCTTGGCTGCGCAAAGTTTCGACTGTGGCGAGCAGTTCAGTCAGCGAACGCCCAAGCCGATCGAGGCGGACCACGGCGAGCGTGTCACCCTTGCGGGCATAGGCGATCAGTTCGGCCAGTCCAGGCCGCTCCATGCTTTTTCCCGATATTACATCGGTGAACACCTTGATGGCGCCGGCATTCTCCAGTCGCATGGTCTGGCCCGCCACATCCTGATCGCCGGTGCTGACGCGGGCGTAGCCCAGAATGCCGCCCATCTATCGTGTCTCCCAAACGGTCGTTCTGTGGACGCTCTGAAGGGCGACCGCTTCACCCCGCCCATAGCCGTCCACATACTATGTCTCTTTACTCATGGCTGTCCATAGGCGCAGTTGACCTTTTGTGGACGGGAATCGGCATGACGAAGCGCAAGCATCAACTCCTGACCGAGAGCGAGCGCAATCAGATCCTTGCCATCCCGACCGATCGCGACCACTTGGCTCGGCTCTACACCTTCGAGCCTGCGGACATCGAGATCATCGGCGCGCGACGGGAACGACGGAACCAGTTGGGCGTCGCGCTGCAACTCGCGCTCTTGCGCCACCCGGGCATCACACTGGCGCAGTTGATACAGAACAGGGGAGCGATGCCCCATGATCTCGCCGCCTTCGTCGCAGAACAGCTTGGCCTGCGCGTCACGGATCTGGCTGACTATGCGGCGAGGGACCAGACCATGACGGACCATGCTCGCGAGCTAGCCGCGCGCTTGGGACTGCGAGGGCCGACGCGTGCCGATATTCCGTTCATGATCGAAGCGGCCACGAAAACGGCATGGGCGACCGACAAGGGGATGACGATAGCGACCGGTGTTGTCACCGCCCTTCGTGAGGCCCGGATTCTGCTGCCGTCCATCTCCACCATCGAGCGTGCCAGCAGCGCGGGGCGCGCGCGTGCCCGCAAGCAAGCCGCCTATGCCCTGATCGACGATCTCAGCGCTGAACAGGTCCACGCCCTCGACCAGCTCTTTGACGACGCCGGGGGCATGAGCCAGCTCGCTTCGCTCAAGACCATTCCCATCGCGGCAAGGCCCGATCATATCCGCCAGATTCTCGACCGCCTGCGGCAAGTGCGGAAGATCGGCATCTCCCCGGACGTGGCTGGCCGCATCCACGCGGACCGCTTCCGGCAATATGTCCGGGAAGGCCGTGCATCGCCTGCCTATATGATCGAGCGATACGTTCCCTCCCGGCGGCGCGCCACGCTGGTTGCCTTCCTGCTCGATCTTGAAGAGCAGCTGACCGACAGCGCTCTGGAGATGGCGGACAAGCTGATCGGCAGCATCTTCACCCGCGCGAAGAATGCCCAGGCGCGTAGCTATGCCGCCACATCGAAGAACGTGGCGCGGCTGATGCTGATCTTTCGCAGAACGATCGATGCGCTGACCGATGCGGTCGATACTGGCGAAGATCCAATTGAGGTCCTGGACGCATCGGTCGGGTGGAACACCCTGATGAAGGCGAGGCCGGAAGTGGCGAGCATCGCGGAAACCGCCAACCTCGATCCGCTGACGGTCGCGGCCGACCGCTATGCGACGTTACGCAAGTTCGCCCCCGACCTGCTTGAGACGCTCCAGTTCAGGGCCGGAAAGGGCAGTGCGAAAACGATCGCTGCCATCGAAATGCTGCGCGACCTCAACAGGTCGGGCAAACGCGATCTTCCTACCGACGCTCCGATGCCCTTCCGTAAAGAATGGCGAAAAATCGTCGTTGGCGATAACGGCAAGATCAACCGGCGGCTCTGGGAAATCGCAACGATCGCGCATCTGCGCAACAAGTTGCGTTCGGGGGATGTCTGGGTGGAGCGATCGGCGGGATACCGCCAGTTCGACAGCTACCTGCTCAGCGAACCGAAGGCGAAGCCAATCGTGTCGGCTCTTGGTCTGCCACCCACAGCCAGCGAATGGCTCGAACAACGGGGCCGCGAACTGGACTGGCGACTGAAGAAATTTGCCCAGCGCCTGAAGCGCGACGCTCTGGAGGGTGTGCGGTTCCGCGACGGCCGCCTCCAGATATCCCCGGTTCGCACGATCGCGATGCCCGATGCCGAAGCGCTGGCTGACCGGCTCGATGCGATGATGCCCCGCATCCGCATCACCGAGCTGCTGCATGAAGTGGCGCAGGAAACCGGCTTTCTTGCTGCATTCACGAACCTGCGCACCGGCGAAGCGTGCCCCAACGAAAACGCGCTGCTCGCCACCATCCTTGCGGATGCCACCAATCTCGGCCTGTCGCGCATGGCTGCCGCGAGCCAGGGCGTGACGCGCGACCAGCTCCTGTGGACCCATGACGCCTATATCCGCGACGACAGCTACTGCGCGGCGCTGGCCGTGCTCATCAACGCGCATCACCGCCTGCCATTCTCGCGCGTATGGGGCGACGGCACAACGTCCAGTTCCGATGGCCAGTTCTTCAGGGGCGCGAAGCGCGGTGCATCGGGCGGCGATATCAACGCCCGCTATGGCGTCGATCATGGCTTCAGCTTCTACACTCATGTTTCCGACCAGCGTGCGCCTTACCACGTCAACGTGATCTCTGCCGCGACGCATGAGGCACCCTATGTTCTCGACGGCCTCACCAGCCACGGCACCGATCTGAAAATCGTCGAGCATTACACCGACACTGGCGGGGCGACCGATCATGTCTTCGCCCTGTGCGCGATGCTGGGATTTCGCTTCTGCCCGCGCCTGCGCGACTTTCCAGACCGGCGCCTCGCGCCGATCGCGCCGGTTAAGGCCTATCCGGCCATCGCCCCGCTAATGGGCAAGCGTATCCGCACCGACATCATCGCTGAACAATGGGATGACGTGCTGCGCCTCGTCGGCTCGATCAAGGCCGGCCATGTCGCGCCATCGGTCATGCTGCGAAAGCTCGCCGCGTACGAACGGCAGAACCAACTCGACGTCGCGCTACAGGAAATCGGCAAGATCGAGCGAACCCTGTTCATGCTGGACTGGCTGGAAAATCCCGATCTGCGCCAGCGATGCCATGCTGGTCTCAACAACAGCGAACAACGCCATGCCCTGACGCAGGCAATCTACACCTTCCGCCAAGGCCGGATCATCGACCGCAGCCATGAGGCGCAACAATATCGGGCATCCGGCCTCAATCTAGTCATCGCCGCGATCGTCTACTGGAACACGATCTACATGGATGCTGCCGCCCAGCATCTACGATCAACCTCGGTCGCGGTGCCTGATTATCTGCTCGCCCATACGTCCCCCGTGGGTTGGGAGCATATTGCCTTCTCCGGCGATTTCCTCTGGGATCGCGCAGCCGCTTCCGCTGGCCGCAAGGCCCTCAATCTCCCGCCGGATAGCCGCGTCGCATAAGCGTTCGCTGATTGTTCGCCCTTAGCGTTGTTTAGCGTACCATCCACGCTATGCCCTC
>NZ_JCATID010000060.1:0-5026 GCF_059693745.1 Sphingobium sp. WR1
GAATGGTACGCCAAACAACGATAAGAGCGAACAATCAGCGAACACTTGGGCGGCGCAGCTATTTGGCTGCGGTTGCTCAACCCCTGATCAATAAACGCATTGAGGCGGCATGCAGGGCATCCCGGACAGCTTTCCGAATTGATCGGATACACGAATACGCATGGCGGTGAGCGCCCGCACTAAGTCTGGAGTCGCGGTGCGTAGCTGGGCCAGGTAGCGGGCACGATTGGCTGAGATGCGCTGAGCCCGTTCTGCCTGGGCGGCCTGCGCGGCGGTGACCGCTGGCTTGGTTGCGATGCTGAGTGCTGACCACTGTCCATCGGCATGGATGAATCCTGCGCGTTCGCCTTCCTTGGCTGCGGCAAGGCCGTGATCGTCGAAGCCGCCGACCTGCGAAAATCTTGCCGGGATGACGATCGCGCCCGTCTTGGCGTTGGCGAAACCGTAGCGAGCAGTTGCCAGATCCTGAAAACGGACAAGCCCATTGGGACTGACGCCCCAGGCTATTATCCCCGTTGGGAAGCGGGTCACTATCGCGCCCTTAGCATCTATATAGGCGACCTCGCGTGGTCCGAGCGCGACGCGTGCGAGGCCGACGGGCGCATCAATCCCATCGTCCGACGGATCACCGGCGAAACTGCCTGCAAAGCTGAAACGCTCCGGAATCACGAACCGGCCGGTGTGGTCAATATAGCCCCAGAGCGACCCATCTTTTCCGTAACCGCCGGTAAGTGTCGCGGGAGCAAGGCCGTTGGCAGCAAAGTTACCGATTCCACCAAAACGCATCGGTATTACTGCACGTCCAGTGCGGTCGATCGCACCGAAACGACCGGCTTTGCTGACCCCCGTCAGCGCCGCACCACGGAACGGCCGAATGATGTCGTAGCGTGGTTCCACCACGATGCGTCCTGTCCGGTCGATCATGCCCGCAGACAAGCCAAAACCATCTTTATCGCGTATCTTGACGATCGCGAGCCCATCTTCATCAAAGGCCTGCGCGCCCACAAAGCGCGGTTCGATCACAACCTTGCCAGCTTCGTCAGCATAGCCCCATTGGTCGCCGATCCGAACGGGTTCAGGGCCATGAATAAACAAGGCGCGGTCATAAGCGGCATCGCCTGTTTCGTCGAAAATGAGGCCGGTAGTCGCGCGCGTGCGGAGATTGAAATATCCGGCTTTGCCTCCACCTCGTACAGCTACCCATTCACCGCGGAAGAGGGTGGATCCAGCTTCCCACTTGGCGGGTTCGACTACCTGCCCAGTACGATCGACGTACCCGGTTAGGGGCACACGCCGCAGTGTCTGCGCTTTTCCCCCCAGTGGAAACCAGGAAAGCGACCGCGAGAGCCAGACGTTTCATATTCCTCCTCATAAGAACATGGCTCATGCTGGCCGCGCGACGCCGAGCCGTTTCATCTCCCGATACACCGTCGACCTCCCGATACCGAGTTGCCGTGCTGCTTCGGTCGGCGAGATGCTCGCTTCGATCAGTTTGATGGCGGCGTGTACTTTGGTCATGTCGAGGGGCTGACGGCCAGGTTGCTTGCCTTTGGCGCGTGCGGCAGCGATGCCATCTCTGGTCCGCTCGGAGATCAGCCGCCGCTCGAAATGGGCGATGGCCCCGAACACATGGAAGATGAGTTCGCCGGCGGCCGACGATGTGTCTATCTTTTCCTCAAGGCTCAGAAGCGCGATGCCCTGGCCGCGCAGCGTCTCGACAGTGCTGAGTAATTCGGCAAGCGAGCGCCCGAGCCGATCGAGGCGTACCACTGCCAGCGTGTCACCCTTGCGGGCATAGGCCATCAGTTCGGCCAGACCGGGCCGTTCCATGCTCTTGCCCGACATCACATCGGTGAACACTTTGATCGCACCGGCCTTCTCCAGACGCATGGTCTGGCCCGCCACGTCCTGATCGCAGGTGCTGACGCGGGCATAGCCCAGAATCCGTCCACATACTATGTCTCTTTACTCATCGTTGTCCATAGGCCCAAATGACCTTTTGTGGACGGGAATCGGCATGACTAGGCGCAAGCATCAACTCCTGACCGAGAGCGAGCGCGATCAGATCCTCGCCATCCCGATCGACCGCGACCATCTGGCCCGGCTCTATAGCTTCGAGCCTTCGGACATGGAGATAATCGGCGTGCGACGTGAGCGAGGGAACCGGTTGGGCGTCGCGCTCCAACTCGCCCTTCTGAGGCATCCCGGCGTCACACTCGCGCAGTTGGTGCGCGACAGGGGAGCAATACCCCATGAACTCGCAGCTTTTGTCGCGGAGCAACTCGGCCTGCGCGTAACGGATCTGGCCGACTATGCTGCGCGGGATCAGACGATGACGGACCATGCCCGTGAGTTGACGGCGCGCTTGGGCCTTCGGGGGCCGACCCGGGCCGATATTCCCTTCATGATCGAAGCGGCTGCGGAAACGGCAAGGGCGACCGACAAGGGGATGACGATTGCGATCGGCGTTGTCACCGCCCTTCGCCAGGCTCGGATTCTGCTGCCGTCCATCTCCACCATCGAACGCGCCAGCAGCGCGGGACGCGCGCGTGCGCGCAAACAAGCCGCCTATTCCCTGATCGCCGATCTCAGCGCTGAACAGGTCCACGCCCTCGACCAGATCTTTGACGACGCGGGCGGCATGAGTCAGCTCGCCTTGCTCAAGACCATCCCCGTCGCGGTCAGGCCCGATCACATCCGTCAGATTCTCGACCGCCTGAGGCAGGTGCGGAAGATCGGCCTTTCTCCGGACCTGGCTGACCGCATCCATGAGGACCGCTTCCGGCAATATGTCAGGGAAGGCCGTGCGTCGCCTGCCTATATGATCGAGCGATATATCCCATCCCGGCGGCGCGCCACCCTGGTTGCGTTCCTGCTCGACCTTGAAGAACGGCTGACGGACAGCGCCCTGGAGATGGCGGACAAGTTGATCGGCAGCATCTTCACCCGTGCGAAGAACGCTCAGGCGCGCAGCTATGCCACTACATCGAAGAACGTTGCGCGGCTGATGCTGATATTCCGCAGGACGATCGACGCCCTCACCGATGCGGTCGATACCGGCGAAGATCCCATGGACGCGCTGGACGCATCGGTCGGATGGACAAATCTCCTGAAGGCGAGGCCGGAGGTGGCCTCGATCGCGGAAACCGCCAGCCTCGACCCGCTGACAGTTGCGGCCGATCGCTATGCGACGTTGCGCAAGTTCGCACCCGACCTGCTTGAAGCGCTTCAATTCCGCGCCGGGAAAGGGAGCGCGAAAACGATCGCTGCCATCGAGATACTGCGCGCCCTCAACAAGTCGGGCAAGCGCGATCTGCCTGCCGACGCTCCGATGCCGTTCCGCAAGGAATGGCGGAAAATAGTTGTCAGCGAAGACGGCAAGATCAACCGGCGGCTCTGGGAGATCGCGACGATCGCGCATCTGCGCAACAAGCTACGCTCCGGAGATGTCTGGGTGGAACGATCGGCGGGCTACCGCCGGTTTGACAGCTACCTGCTCAGCGAACCAAAGGCGAAGCCGATTGTGTCGGCTCTCGGTCTGCCGCCCACAGCCAGCAAATGGCTCGAACAGCGAGGCCGCGAACTGGACTGGCGGCTGAAGAAATTTGCCCAGCGCCTGAAGCGCGACACCCTGGAGGGTGTGCGATACCGCGACAACCGCCTCCAAATATCCCCTGTTCGCACGATCGCGACGCCCGACGCCGAAGCGCTGGCCGACCGGCTCGATGCGATGATGCCGCGCATCCGCATCACCGAGCTGCTGCATGAGGTGGCCCAGGAAACCGGCTTTCTCGCAGTGTTCACCAACCTGCGCACCGGCCAGCCGTGCCCCAATGAAAACGCGCTACTTGCCACCATCCTAGCCGACGCGACCAATCTCGGCTTGTCGCGCATGGCCGCCGCGAGCCAGGGCGTGGCGCGGGATCAGCTCCTGTGGACCCATGCGCCTATATCCGCGAGGACAGCTACCGCGCGGCGCTGGCTGTCCTTATCAATGCGCACCACCGCCTGCCATTTTCGCGGATTTGGGGAGATGGCACTACGTCCAGCTCCGATGGCCAGTTCTTCAGGGGCGCGAAGCGCGGCGCATCGGGTGGCGACATCAACGCCCGCTATGGCGTAGATCATGGCTTCAGCTTCTACACCCATGTTTCCGATCAGCGCGCGCCCTACCACGTCAACGTGATCTCGGCCGCGACGCATGAGGCGCCCTATGTCCTCGACGGCCTCACCAGCCATGGCACCGATCTCAGGATCGTCTGGGCAACCGATCATGTCTTTGCCCTGTGCGCGATGCTGGGATTTCGCTTCTGCCCGCGCCTGCGCGACTTTCCGGACAGGCGGCTTGCGCCGATCGCGCCGGCTACGGCCTATCCATCCATCACCCCGCTGTTGGGCAAACGTATTCGCACCGACATCATCGGTGAGCAATGGGACGACGTGCTGCGCCTCGTGGGGTCGATCAGGGCCGGCCATGTCGCGCCATCGGTCATGCTTAGAAAGCTCGCTGCCTACGAACGACAGAACCAACTCGACGTGGCGCTACAGGAAATCGGCAAGATCGAGCGGACCCTGTTCATGCTGGACTGGCTCGAAAATCCCGATCTGCGCCGGCGCTGCCATGCGGGCCTCAACAATAGCGAACAACGTCATGCCCTGACGCAGGCATTCTATACCTTTCGCCAGGGCCGCATCATCGACCGCAGCCATGAAGCTCAGCAATATCGGGCGTCCGGCCTCAATCTCGTCATTGCTGCGATCGTCTATTGGAACACGATCTACATGGAGGCCGGCGCTCAACATCTCCGGTCATCATCGGTCGCAGTGCCGCCTGATGGTCTGCTCGCCCATACCTCCCCTGTTGGTTGGGAGCATTTTGCATTCTCCGGTGATTTCCTCTGGGATAGAGCCGCCGCTTCCGCTGGCCGCAAGGCACTTAATCTCCCACCGGATAGCCGCGTCGCCTAGGCGTTCGCTGATTGTTCGCCCTTAGCGTTGTCTGGCGTACCTTCCACGCTATGCCCTC
>NZ_JCATID010000061.1:0-4414 GCF_059693745.1 Sphingobium sp. WR1
GATGGGTGGCGCTGGAGCCCACTATACAAAATCCCAATGTTTGAGGTTGCATTCTTGAATGGGAACGTGCTGCGACACGGCCGGTGCCCGCGCTCACAGACACCCAGACGGTAGCCTGGGCTTTCCCAAAACCTGTTTCCGATTGGGCTCTCTCAAAATGGCAGATCGGAGATGGAGAAACGGGATGGTCGCGCGCTCCCGAAACCGTCTGTTCCGGGAAACCAAGGTAATCGGTTGAACGGAAATGTCTGGGTGACTGCAGACCAATGGGTTCATCGCGCTCGACCGGCGGCTCCCGTCAGATCCGGACGTTCANCTCCCGAAACCGTCTGTTCCGGGAAACCAAGGTAATCGGTTGAACGGAAATGTCTGGGTGACTGCAGACCAATGGGTTCATCGCGCTCGACCGGCGGCTCCCGTCAGATCCGGACGTTCACTTCACCACAGAGGAACCGCGATAACTGGTCGGTGTCAGATGTCGAACGACTTCCCGTGCAATTGTGGTTCTGATATAATCGACTGATGGAAGGCCAGGTACCGACATATTTGCCAGTTGAGTTGGTGGAACGGGTTGACGCTATTGCCAACCGGACTGGCCGCTCGCGTTCCGATGTTGTAGTTAGCGCATTGTCTGCGGGTTTGCGGGACGAGGAAAGGATGCAATCGGTCTTAGACGCTTTCGATGACTTCGAAGCCTGAATAGCCCGCTAGGCAACCATCTGTCGACCGGGTTGGTCGACACCTCTTAGACCTTTAGCACGCGTGACTGACTGCTTCTGGCAGGATCGGACATTTGTAGAAGCGCATGTGGGCGGCTGTCTCTGGTCGCGAGAAGACGGAGGCATGAGATCCTCTTCCACTTATAACGGTCGAGCCTCAGCGTATCCTAGGCCGTCAAGCCTCTCGTGGCCAATTTATCTGCGCGGCGTATGAGGTAAGTGCATCACGAGTTTACTTGGCCCTCCTCGAGGAGAAGGAGGCCCGGGCAGCCGGGCCTCCTTCCTTTCAATAATCCATCGCCGGCATCGGTGCGGCCTTCTCCTCCTTCGGAACCTCGGCGACGAGCGCCTCTGTGGTGATGAGCAGCGACGCGACCGAGGCGGCGTCCTGCAGCGCGGTGCGCACGACCTTTGCCGGATCGATCACGCCCGCCTGGACGAGGTCCTGATATTCGGCGGTGGCCGCGTTGAAGCCCCAGTTGTAATCGGAGCTTTCCAGCAGCTTGCCGACGATATAGGCGCCGTCCTCACCGGCATTCTCGGCGATCTGCCGCGCTGGCGCGCGCAGCGCCCGGCGGATGATGTCGATGCCGGACTGCTGATCGTCATTGGCGGCTTTCAGACCGTCGACCGTCCTGATCGCGCGGAGCAGCGCGATGCCGCCGCCGGGCAGGATGCCTTCTTCGACCGCGGCTCGGGTCGCATGGAGCGCGTCGTCGACACGGTCCTTCTTCTCCTTCACCTCGACCTCGGTCGCGCCGCCGACACGAATTACCGCCACACCGCCGGCGAGCTTGGCGACGCGCTCCTGCAGCTTTTCACGGTCATAGTCTGATGTCGTGGTCTCGATCTGCTGGCGCAGTTGCGCGACGCGGCTGTCGATATCGGTCTTCTGCCCGACACCGTCGATGACGGTCGTATTGTCCTTGTCGATCACGATCTTCTTGGCGCGGCCGAGCATGTTGACCGTGACGTTCTCGAGCTTGATGCCGAGATCCTCCGAGACGGTGTTGCCGCCGGTCAGGATGGCGATATCCTCGAGCATGGCCTTGCGGCGATCGCCGAAGCCCGGCGCCTTGACCGCGGCGATCTTGAGACCGCCGCGCAGCTTGTTGACCACGAGGGTCGCAAGCGCTTCGCCCTCGACATCCTCGGCGATGATCAGCAGCGGCCGACCGGACTGGACGACCTTCTCGAGCAGGGGCACGAGCGCCTGCAGGTTCGAGAGCTTCTTCTCGTGGATGAGGATGTAGGGATCGTCGAGCTCGACCTTGAGCTTCTCGGCATTGGTGATGAAGTAGGGCGACAGATAGCCGCGGTCGAACTGCATGCCCTCGACCGTCTCGAGTTCGGTCTCGAGGCTCTTGGCCTCCTCGACCGTGATCACGCCTTCGTTGCCGACCTTCTCCATCGCTTCGGCCAGGATGCGGCCGACCTCCTCGTCGCCGTTAGCCGAGATGGTCGCGACCTGCGCGATCTCGCTGTTGGCGCCGACCTTCTTGGCATGCGCTTCGAGGTCCTTGACGACCGCGCCGACGGCAAGGTCGATGCCGCGCTTAAGGTCCATCGGGTTCATGCCGGCGGCGACGGCCTTCGAGCCCTCGCGCACGATCGCCTGGGCGAGAACGGTCGCGGTGGTGGTGCCGTCACCCGCCTTGTCGTTCTGCTTGTTGGCGACCTCGCGCAGCATCTGCGCGCCCATATTCTCGAACTTGTCGGCGAGCTCGATCTCCTTGGCGACGGTGACGCCGTCCTTGGTGATGCGGGGCGCCCCGAACGATTTCTCGATGACGACATTGCGCCCCTTGGGACCCAGCGTCACCTTCACGGCGTTGGCCAGCGTGTCGACGCCGCGCAGCATGCGGTCGCGCGCGTCCGACGCGAACTTCACTTCCTTGGCAGCCATCTGCCTGCTCCTTTCTTCAATTCCTTCCTGATTGTTAGAGGGATGGCAGGCGGCTCAGGCCGCCTGCTTCAGAGGCACGACGTTGTCGATCACACCAAGGATGTCGCTCTCCTTCATGATGAGCAGATCCTCGCCGTCGATCTTGACCTCGGTGCCCGACCATTTGCCGAACAGGATGCGGTCGCCGGCCTTGACGGAAAGCTCGACAAGCGCTCCGCTATCGTCACGCGCGCCGGGCCCGACGGCTACGACTTCGCCTTCCTGCGGCTTTTCCTTGGCAGTGTCGGGAATGATGATGCCGCCTGAGGTTTTCTCCTCGGCTTCGACGCGGCGGACGACCACACGGTCGTGCAAGGGGCGGAAATGCATGCATAACCTCCAGATGCAAAACAGGTTGTGATGTCCCTGCCGTTCATCTGAACGACAGGTTCGCGTGAACTAGGAAAAGAGATTTTCGCGTTCAAGAGGGCGAATGAATTTTTTGGCACTCGCGTCACCAGAGTGCCAATCTAGTCCTTTTCAGCAACATGGCGGACATCATCCCTCTTGACGCGACTCAGACCAACACCAAAATCTTGCGCCGCGTGCGGCACCGCACGCATGAGAAAGGAGCGACACAAGGAAAGGAGCCACGGCCATGTCGCAGCCATTTTCCCGTTTTCTTCACCCCTTCGACGTTGCGCAACATCCGAGCCTCGAGCCGGAAGTCAAACGCGCCATCCTCGCCTCCTGGGCGTCCGACCATTCCGCGGTGAAGGACCAGCCGGCGATGCGAAAGCCGCCCGGCGCCAAGCGCGCCGTGCCAATCGACGAGGTCTTCGCCGCCATGCGTTCGCTCGATGAACCGCGGGCTGACGGCCGACCGCTGCAATGAGCGATCGCGGCTTCATCGCGCAGCTGGAGGGCTACGGTCTCACCACCGCCGAGATCCATTATTACCGGCCCGATGCGCCGTCGCTTCTCCAGCTGTTCGTATGGCAGGAATATGATCTTGCGCCCGATTTCCCCGTGTTGTTCGATTTCCTCGACCATTGGCGGCGCGAGATCGAGGCCGGGCTCCATTCTGTCCGGATCGCCCATGGGCGGCTGATCGGACCCACCGAATGGCGCGCGGTCGATGGCATCATCCCGCTCCCATGACACGCGGTCTTGGCGAGCGCTGGCGCCGGCGAGGCGGACGGACGGTCCGCCTCGTCCTCGTCTTCGACGACATCATGGAATTCGCGCTCGCGCTGCTGTCGGTGCCGCCCGACGAATTGGAAGCGCTGGGCTGGAGCTTTGCCGACCGCAAGCGGCTCCTCGATCATTTCCTGCGATCCGGCAAGGCAGCGCAGCGCATCCCGCGCGATGCGCTGGGGCGAAGCCAGATCACGCTGCGGCTGCCGCGACGGGACCTTGCACCGCTTCAGCGCTTCGCGCGCCGCGAACTGCCCAAGGCCGCTTCCAACGCCGCCATGCTCGACCGGGTGCTTCGGGTGTTCGACGAAGCCGCATAGCGGCTGATTCAGCCGGCCAGGAAAAGCGCGGCCGCGAGACCGTCGAAGACGAACTGGACGGCGAGACCGGCGAGAAGCACGCCGGAGATGCGGCCCACGACGTCGGCACCGGTGCCCCCAAGCAACAGGACAAGGCGGTCGGCCGCGAGCATCGCGAGCCAGGTCAAAACCATGCAAGCGACTATCATCGCGAGCACGCCGCCGCCCTCGATCCAGTTCTAGAGGCTGTTATGAACCTGCAGCGATTGAGGCCGCCTGTTTCATCATGATGCATGCGAAGGCGACGACGTGCA
>NZ_JCATID010000062.1:0-4229 GCF_059693745.1 Sphingobium sp. WR1
TAGCCGCGTCGCATAAGCGTTCGCTGATTGTTCGCCCTTAGCGTTGTTTAGCGTACCATCCACGCTATGCCCTCATTAAGGCTGTGGAGGGCTCGTCCCACGCCCGCCGGCCTGATCTGCGATCATGAACCGACAGGCAATAATCCATGCATCGGGCGCGCGTTGATCGCGTGGCGGGCGCGTGCGAGTTCGGACCCGAAAATCAAGAACAGGACGGATGACGATGATCCAGGAAACCATTTGGCCCAAGAGCGCGCGCTTTACTCGCCGGCATGACCGACCCATTCCGCTCGTTCATTACGGACAACTCAACAGCGTTGAGTGGGAAGTCGTCGAAATGGCGCGCTGGGACGGTCCGAGGAACTTGAAACCCAATGGATTGCTCGCGCGGGTGCAACAAGTTCTTTTCGGGGTCGACACCCCGCTGCCACTCGCGAATTCCCGTCTCGAATCCCTGCGGCGCTTCTCGGTCAAGGCGTGGTTCTGGAAGCATATGTGCGAAAAGGATCTGCGTGCGCTTCTGGAAGCTGGCTTCTCATCGGATGACGCAAGGCGCATCCTCGCACATGTCGCATGTCATCGCGGCTTTGCGCCTTCGGTCGAAATCTGGCCAGCCTGAGCAAGGCGCTCCCGTTTCCCTGCGTTAGCTGAGGACGATCAACGGTAATCGGAGCCCGCGCAGGCAGCTTCGCCTTTGGGCGCATCACCTTCAACCATTTGAAATCCCGCAAGGGGCCGGCACGTCGCTGCCGGCCCCTTTTGCTGTGTCACGCTCAAGAATCATGCACCACGGAGACATGATCCTTGAACCAAATCACGATTGATGAACCGTGGGGAAGGGTCGATCTGGCTTTCACCCGCTCCGGTCTGGAAGCGGCTAGTTCAAAAAAACAGGAGTAAAGAATGCGCCTCCCCAAGATTGTCCTCTCCTTCACCATTCTCGGCACCGCTTTCACCGGCCCAGCATTTGCGGAGGAATTCAACGGGCCGTTTGTCGGCGTCCAGGCGGGGTGGAACTCTACCGAGGTCCAGGATCCCCAGACGCCGCTTGGCGTGGTCTCGATGGACGACGATCAGCAATCGTTCACTGGCGGTGTTTACGCCGGCTTCGATCGCCGCGTGAATGATCGCATCGTGATCGGCGCCGAAGGCAGCTTCGATGTTACCAATGACGACAAGCTGCACGGCTTCAGTGGCGCCAGCGCTTACGCGCTTGATCCCAAATACTCGTTCGACCTGACCGCGCGCGCCGGCTATCTGGTTACGCCGGACACGCTCCTTTATGCCCGGGGCGGTTATACCAATGCGCGGGTGAAAACCACGATGACGGACATCGCTGGTACGCAGTCCGCAACCACCAACCAGGATGGCTGGCTCGTCGGCGGCGGTGTCGAGCGTCAGCTTACGAGCAACGTGTCCGCGCGGCTCGAATATCGTTATTCGGATCTGAGCGAGGGTGACGGCAAGTACGACCGCAACCGTGTTCTCGCCGGGGTGAGCTACCGCTTCTGAATTGCGCAAGCGGGCGGAGGTCCCGACCTCCGCCCCCTCGACTTTCTGATAACCAGGACATCCCAAGAGAGCATCATGGCACTCAAACTGAACATCATCATCGGCTCCACACGCCCCGGGCGCATGGGACCAGTCATCGCGGCCTGGGTTATGGAAGCGGCTGTTGAGCACGGCAAGTTCGACGTCGAACTGGTCGACCTTGCTGACTTCAATCTCCCGCTCCTCAATGAGGCCGCCCATCCAAAGTCGCAGCAATACGTCAACGAGCCCACCAAGCGGTGGAGCGCCTGCGTGGCATCAGCGGATGCCTATCTCTTCGTCACGCCCGAATACGATTATTTCGTCCCTGCTGCTCTCGTGAATGCGGTGCAGGCCCTGATGCTGGAGTGGCTTTACAAGACCGCCGGCGTGGTGAGCTACGGCGGCATTTCAGGCGGCTTGCGGTCAGCTCAGGCCCTCCGCCAACTCTTGGGCAATGTAAACGTGCACGCGCTTCCGCAAGTGATACCGGTCCCCAACTTCGCGCAGTTCATCGGTCATGACGGCGTGTTCCGTCCCAATCAGCCGACGCAAGATGGCCTCAACGATCTGCTGGATGAGCTTTACAAGTGGGCTTACGCGCTGAAGACGCTCCGGCCTGATGGGACTCCGGAGGCCGGAGATACCAACGCGGGCCGCGAGGCGGCTGATCAGCAACTGCGCATTGCCTAACCCCTTCTGACACATGTGACGGGCGGCGGCGGCGCGTCTCCGCCCGCGACGAGGAACCAGCTATGAAGAAGATCCTCTTGAGCGCCGCCGCGACCATCAGCCTGGTCGTTTCCGCCACTGCAACGGCCTCTCCCTTTGGACCCCCGCCGTCGCCGCCAGCGGGCGGCGGGTTCCGCGGCGGCGGCCTGCCAAGCCTGCCGTCCGATATCCCGCGAGGATCGAGCGGCGCCAATTTGCCCGACCTGGCGCGCGGCAAGGAGCCCGGCTTGCGGGGCGGTGGCAATGGGCCTCGCGAGCGCGCTCGTGACGGGTCCGCGAGCCAGCGCGGCAGCATCGGCCAAGAAAGCGCCGGCTTGCGCAGCGGCCGAGGCCAGGACGGTGCCGCCACCTTGCCCCGCGGCCGGAATGCTAAACGGACGGCAGGGTATGGCGGAGGTTCCGCAGCCGCGGCCGCCGGAGCGACCGACGGACGCAATGCCACCGCGGTCGCCGGTAATCGTGACGGCCGCAGCGGCTCGTTCCATGGATATGCAAACCGCAGTGACGCGAGCGGTGAGATCCGGGGCTATCGCAACGGCAAGCGCGGCGGTGTGGCCGGGTACGCCCAGGGCGATAGCGGCGGTGGCGGTGTGGCCGGCTATCGCAGTGGCCGCAATGGCGCGGGTGTTGCCGGGGTCGGCGACGGCAATGGGGGTGCAGTCGTCGCCGGATACAAAGACGGCAAGCGCGGCGGCGCCGTCGCGGCTTATGACGACGGAAATGGGCATGCCGGAGTCGTGAGAGTGCAAGGCGGGAGCAGTCGCTCCCGCAACTATTCGGGCAGTTACTCGGGCAGCTATTCAAGCGGCACCAGCTACTCCTACCATGTTTATGACGACGCCGATTACTATTACCGCGGGGGTTGCCGCCGCTCGACCGTCGCCGGAATGGCCGCGGGTGCGATTACGGGTGCCGCCGCCGGTGCAGCGACCGCGAGTGCCAGCAGTGGCGACGATGATAGCAGCGACACTTCGGACACGCGCAAGAACACCGCGAATGACGCGACCAGCGGTGCCGTCGGAGGCGCGGTTGGCGGCGCCGTCGGGGCCGCCGTGGCTGGTGATTGTTAGGCTTAATCGAGTGAAGTCCGCGGGGTAACCGTTGGCGGGTGCCCCGCGGGTCTCATCTGTTGTACCCAAATAGTCGGACACGCACGCGGCAGCAGCGATCTTGTTCTGCGTGACAGGATCGGCAAAATATCAGCTAACCAAGTTCGGCGAGAATGGGGAGAGAAGTCGTGCTAACGGGGTCTTGTCACTGCGGCACGGCACGGTGGACCCTTGTCGGCTATCCGGGTTCGATCATAGCATGCAACTGCACGCTCTGCCGTCGATACGGCGCGCTCTGGGCTTATGACCATGATGGCGGGCGGATCAGCATCGCCGGGCAAATCTCATCCTACACTCGGGCCGGGAAGAGCAATCCGGCGCTGGAAATCTTGTTCTGCCCGTCCTGCGCCTGCGTCTTAGGCTGGCGCGGGCTCCGCTTCGACGAGGACGACCGCCGACCAATGGCGGTCAATCTGCGGCTCGCTCCTCCCGAGGCGGTGGCGCACCTGCCCATCGACCATTTCGACGGGCTCGACACATTCGAGGATCTTCCGCCGAGCGGGCGCTGCGTGCGCGACTTGTGGTCATGACGGTCCGCCAAATGTCGCTTGCCAACGTGGAGAGGCTCTAGGGCGAGAGACGGATAACCGCCTGTCCATCAAAAAACGAAGCTGAACGATGGGCAGCTTTCGGACGCTTCTATTTGGGACCGGAATGACCGAGATGTCCAACTAGCGGACATAACGCCCGTTCCCAGTTTGGCAATGAAGTGTCCGGTATTGAGAATGGCAATTCGGCCATTGAGCGACGGAGAAGGGTCGACACCGGAAGGCGGCACGTGGAACAAATCCGTCGCCCGCGACGATTTTGACCAACGGCGGGTTCGACCGAGTGCTGCCGTTCGCGAGCATCCCGAAA
>NZ_JCATID010000063.1:0-4172 GCF_059693745.1 Sphingobium sp. WR1
AATGAGTCCAGGAGGCAGACTCGGCATCGATCACCGATGCCGTGCTGCTTGCCCGGGCTACCGATCCCGGGTCGCTTCGGAACCCCCGTTGGAGCGCCCGAAGCATTCGATCAGCATCTCGGTGAGGACCCGAACCTTGCGCGATGGGTGCTGCCCCGGGGGCCGGACGACATAGATGCCGTGCTCGGGAACGGGATAACGCGGCATCACTGGCACCAGTGCGCCCGAGTCCAAATGCTCTTGAATCAGATCGTTGGGGAGGGCTGCGATACCGATCCCGGCCACCGCAGCGGCAACGAGGGCGACGCCGTTGTCGGCTTTGAACCGCCCTTGCGGCCGCATCGCGATGACCTTGTCGCCGTCCATGGCGGGCCATGTCTCGGTGCCCTGCATGAGTGCCTGATGGGTCACGAGTTCCTCAGGCGTTTCCGGTAACCCGTATCTCTCGATATAGGCCGGCGACGCGACATACTTGGCGTTGATCGGGCCGATCCTTCTCGCGATCAGGTTGGAATCGGGCAACATTCCGACGCGGATCGCGCAATCGTACCCCTCTGCGATCAGGTCGACGAACCGATCCGTGTAGCATGCGTGGATGTGCAGCTCTGGATGGCGCGCCGCCATGTCAGCGAGGATGGGCGCGAAATGCGTCGGTCCGAACGACAGCGGCGCCGCGACGCGCAGGCGTCCTCTCAACTCGCCCGCCGGGAGGACCGTCTCCCTGGCAACCTCGATCTCGGCAACCACCCGCGCAGCGTATTCCCGGAACGTCGCCCCGGCCTCGGTCAGCGCGGCACCCCGCGTGGTGCGGGCGAGAAGCTGCACACTCAACTCCGCCTCGAGCCGGACGAGCCGCCGGCTGACCATCGATTTGGATATGCCGAGCCGGCGCGAGGCGGGCGTTATGCCACCCGCGTCGGCGACTTCGACGAACGTCCGCAAGTCCTCAATTTCCATCCAGCGTTCCCCGGCGTGCGACACAGCACATCATCAGGCGACGCTACCGCGCCGGAAAGGGGAATGGCAACACCCGAGCCGGGGACGTCGCTTCGATCGATGCCTCAGCGACCTACGGAACCATTTTCAGAAGAAAGAACCGTCATGACACTCCGCAACGGCCTCGATTCGCTTCTTCGGCCCGAAGATTCGGTGCTCCTCTTGATCGATCATCAGCCCTACCAGCTATCTAACGTGAACAGTCACGATCCGCAGGCCGTCGTGAACAACACTGCCGCGCTGGCGAAGATGGCCAAGGCGTTCAAGGTCCCCACGATCCTGACCAGCGTCATCGCCAAGCGTGGCGGCCTGCTGTTCAAGCAGCTGACCGACGTGTTCCCCGGTCAGGAGGTGATCGACCGCACCTTCATCAACACCTGGGAGGACAAGCCGACCGTTGACGCGGTCAAGGCGACGGGCCGCAAGCAGCTCATCATCGCCGGTCTGTGGACCGAGGTCTGCGTCGCGATGCCGGCGATCCACGCGGCTGGCGAAGGCTGGGACGTGACGGTCGTCACCGACGCCAGCGGCGGTGTCTCGGTCGAGGCGCATCAGGTCGCGATCCAGCGCATGATCGCGGCAGGCGTGAACATGATGACCTGGATGGCGGTGGGCTCGGAGTGGCAGCGCGATTGGGCGCGCACCGACTCCGCCGCGCTTCTGCCGGACATCCTGATCCAGCATGCCGGGGGCTCCGGCATCGCGTATCTGTGGGAGCAGCAGCTCCTCAAGACCCCCGTCGAGACCGACGCGGGCTGATCGCGGTGGCTGGCGAGTATCGGCCAGGCGCAATGCGGCAGACCGGTCGCATGTCGATGCTCGCCATCTCCATGCCGCGGGCCGGAACCGCGATGCGTCTGCCGTCCGGCGATGGAGGTCGACGTCGCGGTGGGCGCCGGCATCGTGCCAGAATATGACGGCTGGGCGACATGCGCGTGCTGCCCTTCATCACGGGTGAAATCCACCTCGGCATTGTCAACCTGGAAATGCGCGGCCAGCGTCTGCGGCTTGATCTCAATCCGGGGTCGCGCCTGTCNCCGGCATCGTGCCCGAATATGACGGCGCGGGCGACATGCGCGTGCTGCCCTTCATCACGGGTGAAATCCACCTCGGCATTGTCAACCTGGAAATGCGCGGCCAGCGTCTGCGGCTTGATCTCAATCCGGGGTCGCGCCTGTCGACACCGCGATCGAGGCTGGCGGCTTTGTGGGCTACAGGATCGGCGGCGATCGCTGGGGGCAGGGATCAGTGCANGGATCTCAATCCGGGGTCGCGCCTGTCCTTCGGCCCGACGATCGGCGTGCGCCTCCCGCGTAACGATGCGGACGACCCCGTTGGCCTCCTGCCGGAAATCGACACCGCGATCGAGGCTGGCGGCTTTGTGGGCTACAGGATCGGCGGCGATCGCTGGGGGCAGGGATCAGTGCAGTTGAACCTGACCGTCGTCCACGACGTGTCGGACACGCACAAGGGCCTGATCGCGACGGCCAGCGCGAGCTATACGGCGATCCGCAGCCCGGTCTTCTCCCTCTCGCTCGACGCGCAGGCAAGCTGGGCCAATGCGGATTATGCCCGCACCTATTTCGGCATAGACGAGGCCGACGCGGCGGCTAGCGGCTTGCCGGCCTATCGCNGACCTGACCGTCGTCCACGACGTGTCGGACACGCACAAGGGCCTGATCGCGACGGCGATCCGCAGCCCGGTCTTCTCCCTCTCGCTCGACGCGCAGGCAAGCTGGGCCAATGCGGATTATGCCCGCACCTATTTCGGCATAGACGAGGCCGACGCGGCGGCTAGCGGCTTGCCGGCCTATCGCCCCGACGCAGGCTTCCGGGACGTGGGCGCGGGCGTGACGGCATCCTACTGGTTCAACCGACGCNACCTATTTCGGCATAGACGAGGCCGACGCGGCGGCTAGCGGCTTGCCGGCCTATCGCCCCGACGCAGGCTTCCGGGACGTGGGCGCGGGCGTGACGGCATCCTACTGGTTCAACCGACGCCTCGGGGTCATCGCCCGCGCCGGCGCGAGCTATCTCATCGGCGATCTGGCTGACAGCCCCGTCGCCGAGGAGGGCAGTCTCTGGCAACCGGCCGCCGGCCTCGCGCTCGCCTATCGGTTCTGAGGCTCATGCAAGACGGGCGGCGCTGACGTCGATGCTGCACGGCACCGCCCCGTTTCAGGCTTTAGGCTACTGGCCCAGCAGCGTCCGCCAACAAACCGGACGTGTCTCGCTGAGTTTCGGATCCTTGATACCTGCCGCTGATTTGGCATCATTGGCTGGTGTTTGGCAGCCATACCCGCTGGGGTTGCATCTGCAACGCCCCGGTTCGAGCATCGAAGGGCGCGCTTGAAAATGAGGTAGCAAAATGCTACCTCACGAAACTGGAGGTGACCTAATGGCCCAGTCCATCAAACTTGGTGACGACATCATGAAGATCGTGCGTCGCGAGTCCGAGTTGCAGAGCCGCTCGATCGCCGGTCAGATCGCCCATTGGGTGCGCATCGGCCGCGCTATCGAAAAGTCAGGCAATTTCGATCATGCCCGTATCACTGCGGCACTCGCTGGTGACATTCAGACGACTGATCTCACCGACGAAGAGAAGGATGTCTGGCTCGACAGCTTTATCGAGAAAATGGGGCGGCCTGGTTCTGACGAGAATGCCTTCTTTGCCCGGCGACGGCAGCTTGGTCTGGGTGTCGGCCTCGATGCGGCTGGCAACCTCGTGCGTGAGAAAGCTACCCCCAAGGCATGAAGCCGACGATGATCGTACTTGCCGGGCCTAATGGTGCCGGCAAGTCTACGCTCTACGAGACCCGCGTAGCACCGAGTTTTGCAGGACCGTTCATCAACGCAGACATCATCCAGCGCGACGAACTGCGCGATCCATCACCTGCTGCGTCTTACGAAGCGGCCGAGATCGCGGCTTCGCGCCGGGCTGACCATCTCGCTCGGGGGCGGGATTTCGTGACGGAAACCGTCTTCTCACATCCCTCTAAACTTGAACTGATCGACGAAGCTCGCACCAAAGGTTTCACCGTCATCGTGATGCATGTCGGTGTCGAGACGCCGAATCTCTCTGTCGCGCGTGTTGGCACGCGAGTCGAGGAAGGCGGCCATATTGTTCCCGAGGACAAGATCCGCACTCGTTATGCGCGCGGTGCACCGTTTATCCG
>NZ_JCATID010000064.1:0-4146 GCF_059693745.1 Sphingobium sp. WR1
CTCCCCCCGGCATGTAACACGATGGCCTGGTTTTACGCCGCCGAATGGCCGACTTTTGCTCCGCCGTTGACAATCTTCAGTTCACGCGAAAGAAGGCGATGGCGTCGCGAAAGTTCGTTCATTTCCAGGCTGCGCTTTACCATGAGCGCAATCTGATGAGGTGTTAGCGGCTTGAACAGATAGAGATAGGCGGCAGAGCGACGGACTGCCTCGCTGTCAGCTTCGTCGCGATTCTGCGAAGAGACCGCAATTCGACAAACCCCCGGATGTGACACGCGCGCGCGTGTCAGTATGTTGTCCTGGGCATCGTCCACCGTGTCGAGATCGCAAAGCAAGAGGTGTACTTCGATGTCGTTGAGCCGCTCCTGCGCGGCCTTGCCGTCCTCAGCTATGACCAGCCGGTAATCTGCTCGCTCCTTCAGCCCAGCTCGCGCCGCGCTGATCAGCGCATCGTCGCGCGAAACAACAAGGATCGTCAATTCCCCGGCCAAATGCACCTCCCAACATGCAGCGGACCGCAACTGCTACTGCCAGTCGCGACCGATGTGCAAGGAAAGTTTGCATTTCGCCTGCTAACTTAACAATGAAATGTGCTTGGAGGCTGGTAACAGGCGCTGTCGCTTGCGCAATTTCCGCGTGGATGCAGTTAATGGCCGCCCAGAACCCGCTTCTTGAGCGAATGGAGCGCAAACCACACGGATCCCAGGACCGGCAGCACCAGCAAAGCGATCGCAACTTCCGGATCAACCCAGTCAAAGTGATGGGACGCACCCTTTATGGCATACCCTAGCAGGCCGATGGCATAATAACTCACGGCCACTACTGAGAGGCCCTCGACGATCTGCTGCAAGCGCACTTGCATCGTCGTGCTGCGCTCCATCGATCGAAGCAGCTTCGCGTTCTGGTTCTCGATTCGCGTCTCGATGCGGGCGCGCAGCAGTTCGGAGATTTGGCGCGCACGCCGTGTCAGCTGGCGTTCGCGCTCAGTCAAGGCGGCGCAGGTGCGCGCTGCTGGCAGGAAGCGGCGTTCAGTGAAGTCGACGAGCGAAGCGAACCCACGGATCGGTTCCGGAGCAAGTTGTGCGAGCCTCTCTTCCACCAGACGCGAATAGGCTGCGGTAGCGTTCATGCGATAGCCGATTGACGTGGCAATGGTCGAAAGTTCCAGGCTGAGGTCAGACAATTGCGCCAGCAAATCATCGTCAGAGGCCACCGAGGACGTTACGGCCTTGGCAAGTGCGGCCAATTCGCGTTCGGCCGCGTCCAGCCTTGGCCAGGCCTCTTGTGCCACCGGCAGCCCCAAGAGCGCCTTGTTGCGGTAATTCCCAAGCTCCTGCAATTGCTGCAGTTGCCGGGTGAGATCACTCCGGTCGACTTCCCCGGCTGACACCACAAGGCGCCCCCGGCCATCGGGGTGAATGCGAAAATCCGACCAGATACGCACTCCCCCGGAGAGGCCGCATGAC
Source organism: Sphingobium sp. WR1 (assembly GCF_059693745.1). Lineage (NCBI taxonomy): Bacteria > Pseudomonadati > Pseudomonadota > Alphaproteobacteria > Sphingomonadales > Sphingobiaceae > Sphingobium > Sphingobium sp. WR1. The sequence continues at coordinate 1,467 of NZ_JCATID010000064.1, forward strand.
ACAAGCTCGCTGCGATTGAAATCAACCGCCGGCAATGCCCTCTCGACTTCGGCTTCGTCGCCACCAACCCAGATCGATGTCGCGCGAATGATTGCGCCCGGCAGGGTTTCCGCCCAGTCAATGGCCTCGCCCACCGAAGAGTCCAGTCCGGGGTCGAGCAAAACTTCGATGGCGCGTTCCGGACAAAACACTGTCAGCGTCGAACCTTCGCTCTGTCGCTCCCATGTAAAGGAGACGTCGCCAAAGAGTGCACCTGACAGGTGGCGCGGATTCTCTTCATCCGATTGGCTTCCGCACAGAGCGGACAAGACTGAGCGCTCCGCCTCACGCTCGCCAGGCCCAACCTCAAGCACCCACTGGAACACTGCGACCGGCAGTTGCAACAGCGGCCAGCGACGCAAATGCATTTCGCTGACAACTTGCCGCCGCAACTCATGTTCTCGCATAGCCTCATTCCCCGCCAGTGGATTCCGGGCCAGACCTATTCAAACAAGCGCGAAGCCGCAATGCCGGTAAAATCGATCTCGGCTAGCTGCCATCGGACATGGCCGCAACAATGGGCAGCTATCCCTCGTTCACTCCCCAAAACCTGCCGTTCCGGACCGTCCAACAAAGTTGCCGCTTCAATCTTTGATCGGCCCATATGTCAACGGGTCCCTGGTCCAGGATGGACCGAGGTGGAAATCTTCGCTTGCCGACGGTACCGGGCCATCAGGTTGGGAGGCGACATAAGGAGGGCAGGGCGGCTCCACCTCTGCCTTCGTTCGCAGGACTTCGCCCATTGCACCCGCCCTTCCGCGGAGAATGCGGACCAGCCACGACAGGGACAGGAGCATAACGCCAGCTCCTCGCCCAGCGAGGCAGTAATAGAGGCAACGCTGGTAATCGTCGCAGTCCGCCGAAAGAATGCCTGCCAGCCTTACCTTTGCCCCGGGTGTCTTTCTCTGGACCGCCTCCAGCACCTCGAGCAGTTCCTGCGCCGCGTAGTAGGCGTCGAAGGGCTCGACGCCCAGGCTGGCATTTGCCACCATTCGCATGGTCGGCAAGATCTCCTCTTCGACGGCGGCATCCATCAAGGTGACCTCGGGATCGAATTTGCCAAGATCGAATGAGGTACGCATCGCTTTCTCCTTCGACACTCCGACTGCGTATGTGCCGGACCAAGGTCAATGAGCGATCGAAGGGGTCTTCGATGCAGTCCGAAGCGAGGGGAGGGCGGCCCTTTGGTGGACACCGTTTGCTCGACCTCCCGCCGCAGCGCACGCCGATGAAGGATCAGGCATCGACAAGCCGCATTCCCGGGCAGTCCTCGATCACCTGCGGCCGCCATTCGCCGCGATCGGGGTGCTTGATCCAGATCTGGTCGGGCTTGTACTCCTCGCCATCGAGGAATTTCTCGCGGAAGGCCTCCCAGGTCTGCGATTCTGACATCAGGCGTTCGCAGAAATGCACCTCGTCGCTGACGGCGATGAACAGGCGCCTGAGCAGGTCGGGCGCCTGGGACAGGTCCACCACGCAGCTGTCGAAGCGGGTGGCGAAACTGGCCATCTGGTCGCGCAACCTGTCGAGAATATCGCCGACGCTGTCATAGCAGGTGAGCGCCAGCAGCACCTCTTCTTCGCATGCATCATAGGGGTGCCGCTGTTCCCGCAGGTCCAACAGGCAGAGTCGCGGAAGGGCTTCCTGCCGTAGCCATACTCCAGCGGGCCATGCGCCGAAGATCAGCGATGCGTCACCCAGCGTCTCGAAACCACGACCGAGATTCTTGCGGCCGAGCATTTGGGTGTTGCCCAGATCGATGGCCAGAATTGCCTCCTTTGCACGCAGCTTGTCGGCGATGATTTCGGTGGCAACGCTGGTAACACCGGTGCCGCCGGCAATGCTCTGGACTGAGATTATGCGCATTTGTTGATCCTCCTCGTGAATGTGGACTTGTGGGGATGTGTAATTGTGGGTCTGTGGGCGTCAGAGGCCGAAAGTGCAGATCGCGTAGCCGGGCGGCGCGAGGCGCTCGATCCGCGACCAGAAGGTGCTTTCCCCATTGGGCGCACGCCGGTTGGTCGGCACCGCAATCTCTGCCATGGGGCCGCGAACCTCGATCACCGTGCCGCAGTTGCTTTCGTCGCCGATCGCCAGGTTCCGCTGGAACTCCGCGATCCGCTCGCTCGCTGCCTCGAACCGCTCTTCGACCGCGGCAATCCGGCGCTCTTCCTCGTCGACGACCGCAGCGGCATCGGCAACGGTCGGCAGTCGATCCGGGTGAAACAGGTAAATCGCCGTGGTGTTGGACAGGCCGCCGAACAAACGCCCCATCACCTGGCTCCCGATATCGCCGGACCGTGAAATCTCCGAATTATCCATCAGGAGAGACACGAACCCCACCAGCGGCTCGCCTCCGCTGCCGTCGCAGATCGCCACTTCACCGCGCCATTGATGACGATACCCGGTGGGTCGGGTCAGGTGGGCAATGACGCGGTTGCGGAACATCCCGGTCCGCAGGTCATCGGCCGGGACGATGGTGCCACCGTGAGCCTCGCAACTTTCTGAGAAGACCTGCTGGCTACGGCGCGTGACAATCATGGCGTCGGTATTGCCGCGCTCCTTGAAGAGGGCATAGCGTGGGAGGTACGCCAAGCAACGCTAAGGACGAACAATACCGGAACGGCGTGCAAGGGCATCA
>NZ_JCATID010000065.1:0-4093 GCF_059693745.1 Sphingobium sp. WR1
ATTATGTTAATAGCGATACCACAACTGTCCATGTAAACTGTGTCCAGTGTGATGGAGAAAGGCTTGCAGTCATGGGGCTCTTTCAACAGTATCTGCAACCGTGTCCACTTCGTATTTCACGACGCCCTGGCAGGCTGCGCGCATCGAAATGCCCGGTGGTCGCCGGTCGTGGACGGTATTGGATGATGACGGCGATGTCGTCGAGTGCCTTCGTCACTGGATCGTCCATCTCGAACAAACCCACGCGTCACCAAACACGATCCGGGCTTATGTGCGTCACGTTGTGGACTTCGCGAACTTCATTGCCGCCAACGGCGCCGGCATCCATGAAGCCACGGTTGCGCTGTATGACAGCTTCCTTGCATGGCGGCTCGCACGCCGAAAGGATGCGCTGCCAAGCCCTCGGCTGATCCTGCTGCGCAAGCAGGAAACGCGGGTTCTGGCACCATCGACGCGCAACCAGATCCAGCTCGCGGTCAAATCGTTCTACCGCTTCTATAACGGCACCGACGACTTCGCGGTCGATACGGCCGAGGTCACGAAGGCCTATGACGGGCACCGGACCTACAAGCCGTTCCTCGAGCATATCAGCCAGCGACGCACGACGCGGCGCAAGGACCGCTATCTCTCGGGCGATCCCGGCCGGGTCCAGCAGCAGGTGCTCAAGAAGCGGCTGACGCCGAGCGAGGTTCTGCGGCTGATCGAGGCTTGCGGGCTCGCGCGCGACGCGTTCCTGATCGTGCTGCTCTACAATACGGGCCTCAGGATCGGTGAAGCGCTGGGCCTGCGCCATGTCGATATCGATCTCGCCGAAAAGGTCATCTGGGTCGTTCCGCGCGAAGACAATGCCAATGAGGCCCGTGCGAAATCGGGCCGGACGCGCGGTGTGCCAGTGCACGACTACGTGCTCAACATGTACGTCGACTACATCACCAGCGACGAATATCTGCCGGCCTTCGAGTCCGGCACCGAGTACGTCTTCGCCAATGTCAAAGCCGGCGTCATCGGGCACGCCATGAGCCTGTCCTACGCGCAGAAGCTCGCGGGCTTGCTGGAGCAGCGCACCCATATCGCCTTCAGTTGGCACATGTTCCGCCACAGCCATGCATCCGAAGCGATCGCGGCGGGATACAGCCTGCTCGAAGTGGCCGACCGGCTCGGACATGCGAGCCCGCAGACGACAGCGGCGTTCTACCAGCACCTGTTCGCCTCGGAAATCCGCAGGCTTTACCTCACGGGTCCAGACGAGGTGCATGAAAGACTTGAGAAACTTCGCGAGGCTGAGCTGCTCGGAAAGGATCTGCGATGGGCCTGACCCCGCTGGCGCTCGTCGGCGGCACACCGCACGATACCGATCGCTACAACAACTGGCTTGAGGGGCGCCTCTCGGAAATATCCCCCCTTCTCGTCGCCAATCCCGTCTGGTCCGACGCGATGATGAGCGAGGTGTTCGGACATCCCTGGCTGAGCCAGACATACGCAAGCTTGCCGCTTCAGGCTGCGGTTCTGGTACTGACCAACGAGATCAAGGCCTACCTGGCGGCATCCTTGCTCGACGATCGCAAGGCGGACGCCCACTGGTTCCAACGCCGGATCCCGGTGATCCGCTATCTGGTCGAGGAAGGCGCGGACCTGCTTCACCACTTTGAGGCGGGCTGCCTTGCCGACATCCCTCACCCCGGCTTCGCGCCATCGGATGACGAGGGGGTGCGCAAACCGAACCACCACAACGATGCAGTGCTGGAGCGCTACGCCGCCTGGTATGGTGCGAATTATGGACGGCGCAGGCAAAGCCAGACCCGCCACTGGATCCGGGACGGCGAAATCGTCACCGGCGAGTTCCGCTCACCGGAAGTACAGCTGTTCGGCGATATCCATCGCTTCTCGATCATCAGCCGGGCGCAGATGGCGCCGATGCACGACCGCGACATCATCCTGCTCAACGATCTCTACAGCGAGGAGGACACGCGCTTCCGTGACCGGCAACGGCGGAGCGACACCTATATCAGCTTCCTGAACTTCGAGCCGTGGTTGCGCCCGCTGATGCGCGGCTTCCTGCTCGACAAGGTCGCGCATGGCGAACTTGCGCCGGCGACTATAGCTGGAATGCTATCGCGCTTGCGCCTGTTCGCCCGGTTCTTGCGCGAACAAGGCATTGTCGCCCCCGAGCAAATCAATGAGCCGACGATGGAGCGTTACCTGGCATGGGGAAACGCGCGCAATGCCGCCGGCAAGAACTGGTACACTGACATCGTCCAACTGATGCGGGCGGCACCGGTGCTGCTACCGGGGCAATGGCCGCGGATCGCGCTCGACAAGCGCGCGGCGCGGCGCATCCGCTACAAGCAGGCACCGGATGACCCGCGCAACCGGCTCTACGCTTCGCGGGAGGGCGCCAACCGGGCGGCGCCTCCCGAGGCCTTGGCCGCGATGGTGGCCAGGCTCGATGAACTGCCCGCCCCTATCCCGGTAATCTTCATGATCGGGATCACCACCGGTGCGCGAGCCGAAGACCTGCATGCCCTGCTCTTCGACTGCCTGCGGCCCGATCCCCACGACAAGCGGTTCATGCTGTTCACGTTCTGGCAGAACAAGGTCAGCCGCTGGAACACCAAGCCCTTGCTGGCGACCGATTCCGCGCACCGGGCCATGATCGAGTTGATCGAAGCCCAGCGGGATCGCGTCCGGCAGCGTCATGGCCGCGCCACCAAATACCTGTTCCCCGTCTTTTACGGCAAACGGGAATCGTTCCTCGGTTACAACTGGACCTTGCAGGAGCTCAGGATGCTGTGCCTCAGGCACGGGATCGTCGATGGCGAAGGCAAGCCGTTCGACTTCTCGTGGCATCCGCTGCGCCACCATCGAGGGACGCAGATGGCCGCCGAAGGCCACGATATCCTGAGCATCATGTTCGAGCTCGGCCATGCCTCGCCGGATATGGCGTCGATGTACGTCAACAAGCGTCTCGACCTCAAGAAGAACGCCTTGCTGCGCAAGGGTGGCGGCCAGTTCTTCACGATCGCGGGCAAAGTCGACGAAGCGGTTGGCGATCTCCTGCTGCGCAAGGAAACCATGCTGGCCACCCGCGTCTGCGGCGGCGCCTGCACGCTGCCAGGGCAACTCGGCGAATGGTGCGAGCATGCCCACGCCTGCCTGACATGCCGGTTCTTCCGCGCCGATGGTGACGACGTGGAGCACTTCCGCTGCGAGCGGGCCGGACTTTACGCCGCGATCGAAGGCCTGGAGCAGGAAGCGCAGAACTACGAGGAAGGCGGGCAGACCCGCATGGCCGACATCACGCGCAAGCGCCTGCAACGCAACAAGGATGCGGTCCACAACACCGACACCATCATCCGCTCCATCGAGGAACGCGGTCTCTACAAGGGTGAAAAGCAGCGCTACAGGCCGGCCGCTGCTCGGGAGGAAGCGACGTCATGACCATGGGACCGGATCTGCGGATCGCAACACTCAACGATGCCCGCAGCCGTCGTAGCGCTGAGAAGCGCGCCGCGGTCGAAGATGCGATCATGCGGCTGCGCGACACCAGGCAGGCTGTGACGTTCGTCTCGGTGGCCCGTGAAGCAAAGGTCAGCCGCCAGTACCTCTACAACAACTTCGCCGACGAGATCGGTGAGGAACGCGTCGAAACCCGCGCGGAAACCGAGGTTATAGACGGCAAGAAGGTTCCACTGCGAACGCCTGAGGAATATCGGCACATCGAAGCGGCACTCCGCAACAAGATCGAGCGCCTTGAGACCGAGGTCCGGGATGCCCGTGCCGAAAGGGCCAAGGCGGACCGAACGGCCGAGCGTGAGCGCGGTAAGGCGGAATACTGGCGTCAGCTCTACACGGCTGTCCTCGCACGTGTATCACCGGGACAGTCGCCCGAGCCGCTGCCCTCCTCCGAGGACTGAACCGCCACGCAGCAATCGGGTTACGATCAAGGGAGTTGGAAGTGAGCCGCCTACGGCGTCTTACACTTCCAACTCCCTTGATCGTCCAAATTATGAGCGAAACACAATGGACAGGCTCATCGCCTGCAAACCATTGAAACTACGGTATAAGACACGAATTGGTGTTGAGATATGTTAAA
>NZ_JCATID010000066.1:0-4045 GCF_059693745.1 Sphingobium sp. WR1
CCTACTTGCCGCGTGACGTTCGCTATCCGTTCGCCCTTTCCGTGCAGATACGTCACTTTCGTGTAGTCACCCCTGTCAATGTCGCTTCGTCGCTTTCCCCAAGACGAGCGAGCAATCCGGCTGACTTGGCGGCCAGATCAATTGCGCTAAATTCGGCGGCACCCCGCATGTCTGCGGCAACCTTGCGTCCATGATGGACAACCCACGCACCAGTAGTCTGCTTTTCCATGAATTCCCCCCGCGACTGACTATCGCGCAGCCTTTCCCGCAGCAAGTAGAAGGGGCGTTGCCATTTACAAGTAGCGGGAGATTATTCGTCCGATAGGGGATCGTTCAACGGACACTCATGCTCACTGTTCTCGAACGCCGGAAGACGGGATGTTAGTGCGTCTCATTTGACTGGTCCGATTTGTTTTGCATTGAAGGCCCCCTATACGTTACAAATCGCGGCTATGACCCAAACCCTTATCGGCTACGCCCGCTGCTCGACAGATAAGCAGGATCTCGCTGCGCAGCGCGACGCGCTGCTGCGGCTCGGCGTCGCGCCGGAGCGGGTATATACCGACCATGGGTTTTCCGGGACCAACAGGGCACGCCCAGGTCTCGATCAGGCGTTGGCAGCGGTGCGCAGCGGCGACACCCTCGTTGTTCCTAAACTGGATCGTCTCGCCCGCTCTGTACCTGACGCACGAGCGATTGGTGACAGCTTGGCGGAGCGTGGCGTGAAGCTGCAATTGGGTAGCAGCGTGCATGACCCCTCCGACCCAATGGGCAAGCTGTTCTTCAACATCCTGGCCACCTTCGCGGAGTTCGAAGCAGACCTTATCAGGATGCGGACGCGGGAAGGCATGGCCGTCGCGCGCTCGAAGGGGAAACTCCGTGGCAAGAAGCCCAAGCTGTCGGAGCGACAGCAAAGGGAGCTGCGCCGGATGCATGACACTGGTGATTATTCGATCAGCGACCTTGCCGAGCTATTTTCGATATCGCGGCCAACCGTCTATCGGACGTTGGGCCGTGTCGCCGGCACTGTTGAGAGCGATCAGATGATTCATACTCGAAAGCACGAACTCGGGGCTGATACGGTCCCTTTGAGCGCCTAACCGATGGTTTTGCGTGGTCCGTTCGTGCTTTCGGGTAGAAATCCAAGTAGCCCAAGGGCGTAGGGCAATAAGGTATGATGGAGCCGCAATGACTCGCACCCCCCAAGGCGAACTCTTCCTATTGGATAGCCCCCTCACCGGGGAGGTCCGGGGCGAGCGATCCCTTATGGCATTTCCATTTTTCGCCCTGAGCAAGAACGCTTGGATGAAGTCGCTCGCCTACAGCACGCCAAGCGTCTCCATCGAGGTCCGCCCCAGCACAAAGGGCGTCGCTACGATCTACGACAAGGAAATTGTCCTTTATATTGCGAGCCTTATGGCCTCCAAAATGGAGGACGGCGAGGATGTGTCGCAGGACTTCGTGTTTACCGCTCATGATCTTTTCAGCGTGACAGGGAGCAACCATTCATCACGCTCCTATGAGCGGCTGGCGGATGCCTTGGAGCGCCTGCAGGGCACGCAGATCAAGACCAACATCGAAGCCGGTGGCGAAGGCGTGGATGGCTTTTTCTCCTGGCTTTCGGAGGCGCAGCTTAAATACGCGAAAACCACCAAAGGCGAGCGACGGCTGAAGGCCGTGAAGGTTCGGCTCTGCGATTGGCTGTTTCGTGCCATCCTCCACGATCGCCAGGTACTCAACTATGCCACGGCATATTTCCAGCTCGGGCCAATCGAGCGGCGGATCTATGAGGTTGCTCGCTCGACCTGTGTTGATGGCGAAGATCTTGAAATAGATTTGGCAACATTCCGACTACAAATTGGCTATCAGAACCAATTAGCCAATTTTCGTAGTGCCTTGCGGGCAATTGCTGCGGCTGACACAATTCCAGAATATCAATTGCGACTTGTCGAAACTGAGGCCGAAGCTGATCCAGCGGCTCCGAAAGCTGGACGGCGCGCAAAACATAGTCGCGTCATCATCTCTCGCCGCCTCAAGCAGCTCGCCAATTGAGAGAGAATCGGACGTTTCCGATTCGGCGTGAAGCCGCGCATTTCCTATTCGATAGCACGAATAGCCGGCCTTGAATGCTACCCGATAGCACGAATCCGGGTAGCCATTCCTACCCGATAGCACGAACTTTTAGGGCGTTTCCTACCCGATAGCACGAACCGTAAGTCCTTCCGCTTCCATGACAATACTGCGAAAATCTCGCAGTCGATGATCCTGTCGATCAGCTTGGAAGAAAGGGGAGGCTGTGACCTCATAAAGGAAAGCCCGGCACGAAGGCCGGGCATCCCGTTGGAATAGTGGAGCGACGTCGCCAAACGTCGAACCGGGTCAACTACCCCTTCTCCCTACTCCATTCCGATCGTCGGTTCAAGGATGCGCGCTTCGCGCCACGCTATCTTTTTGTCCGGTGACGGCCCTCTCCAGGGAGGGACGAATGGGAACGTTTACCCTAAGCGAGGCGCTCGCGGGCGCATTTTCTAAACGCAAACAACCAGCGCGCAAGGCGAGATCGGGCGCGCCGCACCCCACTGGTGCGCGTGTTCTGCGCGACAGCGTTGAGGCCGGCACGTTCGAGCATGTCTTTTTCGTGGCCCCTGCCAAGGGAGAAACGGATAAACTGCTTCGCATGGCGCGACGCCTCGTTGAAGCAGGGCGCCAGCTACGCAGTGAGGCCCGGCTTAATGGCCGCGTTCTGTCTCCTACCGAGGCGCTGCTGACGACGCTGACCAGCGCGAGCGTGAGGGTGTTCGAGGAGATCCTTACCCTCTCGCGCCTGAACAACGGCAAAGTCTTCCCCAGCTATGATTATCTCGCAGAAGCCACCAGTTTAGGGCGTGCCACGGTCGCACGCGCTCTGCGGATACTAGAGCGGATCGGCTTCCTGGTCCGTCAGCGCCGGTTTAAGCGGATCGAGGCTGACGGCCCCGGCCCTCGCTACGAGCAGACCTCCAATGCCTACCGGCCATTGCTGCCGAAATCGCTCATGGACTATTTGCCGCGTTGGATGCGCCCTGCGCCGGTTCCTGATGATGAGCTTCAGCGTGAAACCGATCGGCTCGAAGAGATCGAGTATATGCGTTCTAAGCTGACATGCCGCGAGCTTGCGGAGAGCGTTGTCGACGGCCCGTTGGGCAAGATCCTTGCTCGGCTCGGCGCTGCCATCGACGCGCAGGAGCGTGAGTCTCAAATTGATCCGCAACCGCTAATGGATTCATATATAATAGGGAGAAACGGAGTTGGCCTAGTCGGCCAACACTCTAACGCCTGACGGCGTAGGAATGAAACGACCCCAAACTCCCCCCTATCAACGACAGCGCTTCCGGAAACGTCGGACGCGCCGCTTCGCGACGCGATGCTCCCCAGGAGGAGCAGGCGGATTGAGCAGCTTTAAATCGCTGCTGTTGAGCAGGCGGAGACGTCGATTCCGGGGCTGAAGGCGGCCACAAGCGCTATTACAAAGGGATTGCGGAGAGATATCTAAAGGATATCCTGAACCCATTGCGGCATTGTGGATGAGCGAAATTTCACCCTGCCCTTTTCTCGCGAGAAAATGAGCTGAAGCCGCCTGCTGCTGTTGTCGAACAGCAAGACCCGTTCGGCAAGTTTCATGGCGGTCGGCAGATTTCCCACGCTGCGCGAAAATCTGCGCAACAAATCCTGCAACGGTACGTCGTGGCCACCGCTAGCGACACGGCTGCGGACACGGCCGATCGAAAAGCTCACGTCGCCCAGGCCGATATAGACAAGATTGACCTTGTAGCCGGCGGCTGACGCCGCCCGCATCAGGTCGAGTTCACTGCGACCGGTCAATGTTGTCTCGATCGCGAAGCTTGAGCCCTCTGCAAGAAAGGTTCTCCGCGCGGCGACAGCCGATCTGCCGGCATGGATCACCCTTTGGGCGTCGGGCAATTCAGCAGGTAGAGGGCATAGCGTGGGAGGTACGCCAAGCAACGCTAAGGACGAACAATACCGGAACGGCGTGCAAGGGCATCAC
>NZ_JCATID010000067.1:0-3962 GCF_059693745.1 Sphingobium sp. WR1
AGCCTTCTCCAGATCGTTGGTCAGTCTTGATGCCTGCCAGTTCCACGGCAGGAAGTCATCGATCCGATTGATCGGGTGGCTGCCGATGCGCTCGATGACGTCGGTAAACCACGCCTCGGGCTCGACGCCGTTGAGGCGACATGTGCCGGCCAGAGCGTAAAAGAGCGCGGCAGCCTCTCCACCCTTCATCGAGCCGACGAACATCCAGTTCCGGCGCCCGAGAGCCACGCCACGCAGGGCGTTTTCCACCAGATTGTTGCTGATCTCGAGCCGACCGTCATCGCAGTAGCGGATCATGGCATGCCAGCGGTTCAGCGGATAGCGACAGGCGCGCGCCAGATTGCTGTCGGACGACAGGCCACGGTTCTGGGTTTCCAGCCAGACGCGCAGCGCCTCCAGCTTCGGCACGGCCTTGATCTGGCGGATACGTCGTCGCTCATCGGGTGGCGCACCCTTAATATCGCGCTCGATGGCGAAGAGCTCGGCGATCCGCACGACCGCCTCCGCCGCGATCGGCGACGGGCTCTTATCCAGTATGTCGGTAAATTTCCGGCGCGCGTGCGCCCAGCATCCCACCTCGACGATATCCCTGGGCGCCTTGGTCTTGGGGTCACGATAAAGCGCATTGTATCCGGCAAAGCCGTCTGCCTGTAGATAGCCCTGATAATCGGCCAGATGTTCCGCCGGATGCGCCCCGCCACGATCTGCGCTGAAGCGGAAGGCTACGGCGGGCGGGCTCAGGTCACCGCTCGAGCGATCATCACGCAGATAGACCCAGAAGTGCCCGGTCCGACTGCCGTCGCCATTGCCCAGCAGCGTGACCGGTGTGTCGTCACCGTGGATCTTGGCGGCTTCCCGGATATAGGCGAACAGCCGCTCGCCCAGCGGTGCCAGCAGCCATGCCAGTTTCCGGGCCCAGCGGCTCATCACGTCCCGATCGATGTGGAGCCCCACCCGGCGGAAGATCACCGACTGCCGATGCCAGGGCTGATGATCGACAAAGCGGCTGACGACGAGATGGGCCAGCAGGGCGCGGCTCGCCATCACCTTGGGCAGCGGCAGATCGACAGCGGGCGCCTGGCGGATCTGTTCGCAGAATCGGCACACCAGCCTCGGCCGGACGTGGCGGATGACGCGGAAGCGCGCCGGGACATAGTCGAGGACCTCAGTGACGGCCTCGTCGATCTGCACTGTCTGGCCGTTACAGCCAGCGCTGCATGGACCGGGCTGATGATCGACCGTCTGACGCGGGAAGTGCGCAGGAAGCGGAACGCGGCCGCCGGGCTTGCGGGCCGATTTCGTCACAGGCGCCGCGGGCACCTCATCGTTGGCGGGTTCCGGGGCTTCGACCTCCTCGAACATCAGCCGCAACTGGGCGATATCCATTTTCTCAGAGCTGCGGCCGAACTGGACGCGCAGCAGCCGCGCGACACGATGCTCGAGCTTTTCGATCCGCAAGGTCTGGGCTTGAACAGGGCATTTTTCCGCTGGAGGGTAATTGGCCTGATTGAGCGCTCGACGGTGTTGTTATCCAGCTCGATCCGTCCATCCTCAAGGAAGCGNGAACAGGGCATTTTTCCGCTGGAGGGTAATTGGCCTGATTGAGCGCTCGACGGTGTTGTTATCCAGCTCGATCCGTCCATCCTCAAGGAAGCGGACGAGGCCCTTCCAGTGGTTGAGGGTGTAACCGATGGCCTCGGCTGTATGGGAGCCGCGGGGTAGTTTGGGCAGCATTTCCTTGAGCCATGGCAGCATGTCCGCGATGATCGGAGCGGCTTCAGCCTGGCGTACCGCCAGTCTGTGTTCGGGGCTGGAGCCTCGGATACGAGCCTCGATCTTGTAGAGCCCGGCGATCCGCCGCAACGCCTCATCGGCGACCGGTGCGTTGCCGCCCTTGGCATCGTCGAAGTAGCCCCTCCTGACATGTGCCCAGCAGAAGGCGAGCGTTCCGGGACCGGCCCTTCGGTCCGGCGCCTCGATATGCTTGTACGCGCCATAGCCGTCGCACTGGACGATGCCGGGGAAGTCCCCGAGCAGCTTTTCCGCCCAGACTTTCCCGCGACCTGGCATGTAGGTGTAGGCGACGGCCGGTGGATCGGTGCCGCCATGCGCGCCATCATCACGAGCGATCGCCCAGAGATATCCCGTCTTCACCTTGCCGGTGCCGGGAGCCAGGACCTTGGCCGTGGTCTCGTCAACGAACAGCCTCGCGCCCGATAGGAGGTCGGCCTTTATCCGGCTGGTCAGGCGGCCGAGCCAGGCGGCGGCTCTGCCTGCCCAGTTACACATTGTCCCCCTGTCGATCTCGATACCCTGGCGCCGCAGTGCCTGTGCCTGCCGGTAGAAGGGGGTGTGATCGGCATATTTCCTGACGAGGACGTCGGCGATCAGCGCCTCGGTGGGCAGGCCGCCTGGCACTGGCACTACATGCTTGGGCGCAGGCGCCTGGAACACGCCATCGCTGCACGCCCGACACGCCATTTTCGGACGGGACGTCACGATGACGCGATACTGGACAGGGATGACATCGAGCCGGCTTGATATGTCGCTGGCGATGCAGTGCAGCACGCCTCCGCAGCAGGGGCATTCCGTCTCGTCAGGGAGGATCACTTCCTCGACACGGGCCAGATGTGCCGGCAGCGACGCCCGCGCTGTCCCGGGCTCCCTTCGCGCCCGTTCCTTCTTTTGTCCTGTGGCAGCCGCTGCCTGCTCGGCCAAAGCCTCCAGTTCAGCGCGGGCAACATCGAGATCGTCGAGGCCCAGCGCCAACTGATCTTCGTTCAGCTTCTCCGACCGCTTTCCGAATGTCGTCCGGGTAATCTGGTCAATGATATGCTGCATCCGAGCTTCACGCTCGAGGCCGGCCAGGACCATCGCCTTGAGGATGGCGACATCGTCAGGAAGGTCGGCTGCCGTGGCGGACATGCCCCATTTCTGGCAGCTTTGGAGCGGTCCGCAATGGCCTTTCGATCAAGGGAATCAGGCGTGCGACCTATCGCGTCGTCACCGGAACCTGGGTGCGCGGCGTGTGCATTTTCGACCATTGCAGCCCTTCGAACAAGGCCGACGCCTGCGATGCTGACAGTCGCATCACGCCATCATGCGCCCGGGGCCAATGAAAGCCTCCGGTCTGCAAGACCTTGCTCACAAGTACCAGGCCGGTGCCGTCCCAGACCAGCAGCTTGATCCTGTTCGCCCGCCTCGAGCGGAAGATGAAGACCACCCCCGAGAAGGGCTTGAGTCCGAGTTCATGCTCGACCAGCGCCGCGAGGCTGACGGCACCTTTCCTGAAGTCGACCGGCTTTGTCGCCACCATCACCTTAAGCGGCCCTGGCGGGATGATCATCCCGACCGGCTCACCGCGGCAAGCACACAGGCGATATGATCCTCGCTCGCCCCTGGCGGCACATGGATCGCCAGCCTTGCCGTGCGGATCACGATCTCATCGCCTCCACCATCAGCCGGGCCGGAGCCGCCCGCATCTTCTACCACCGCCGGAACGAAACCCAGCTTCTTGCTGGCCAGGCGCTTGCCCGGAATGCTGTCATGCCGCCACGCATAAAGCTGCTGCGGCAGCAGCCCATGCGTCCGTGCGATTTCTGCGATGTTGGCGCCGGGCTCAAAACTCGACGCGATGATCCGGGCCTTGGCCTCGGCCGACCAGCGGCGACGCGCCGGTCCCGCTGGAATGACATCCATAGGCGAGGGCCGCTGGCCCTCCTGCCTTTCGAAACCTGTTTCGAATGTTCTTACATCATCAGCCACTACGATACCCCTCGGATGAGGGGCAAAACATAGACAGATCAGCAGCTACGAAAATGTGGGGAGGTTTTGGCGCTTACGATAGCGGCGACGGGCGAGGTGCATCTGGAAACCAGGTTTGCGGAAAAACCACTGCAAAGCCGCCTGATGTGCGGTTCTGAGCGGATGCGTATATTGCTGGGCGCGGATATTTATGACAT
>NZ_JCATID010000070.1:0-2700 GCF_059693745.1 Sphingobium sp. WR1
GAACGATGGACATGATCGTACCCAGTTGGCGCCGATGGGGCGAGCGGCGCTGGAGGCCATAGGATCCGATCAACTCACGGTGTTGGCGGATCGCGGCTATTACAACGGTGCGCAGGTGCTGGAATGCGCAGGAACGGGTGTCTTGCCTTGCGTGCCGAAGGTCGACACCACAGGTCGGGCAAAGCACGGCCATTTCACGAAGCCCGACTTCATCTACGATGCCGTCCATGATCATTACACCTGCCCAGCCGGTGCTCACCTGACCCGCG
The DNA here is from genome assembly GCF_059693745.1 of Sphingobium sp. WR1. Lineage (NCBI taxonomy): Bacteria > Pseudomonadati > Pseudomonadota > Alphaproteobacteria > Sphingomonadales > Sphingobiaceae > Sphingobium > Sphingobium sp. WR1. Next base: position 270 of record NZ_JCATID010000070.1, read on the forward strand.
GCAGGGTCCGCGTCGATCATCACGGTGACATTGACCAGTATCGCAATCTCGCTGCCTGCCCCGCCTGCCAACTCCGGCCTCGCTGCACGCCAGAGAAAGTGAAGCGCGTAAAGCGGTGGACCCATGAGGCGGTACTGGATGAGATGCAGCAGCGGCTCGACAGGCTGCCTGACGCCATGGGCTTGCGTCGACAGACCATAGAACGCCAACAAAACGTGCTTCGCGGCAGCCAGGGCGGTTGCCGCGCGCCATGGCGCGACCGTGTCGGAGGTTGCGCTCGCCTATCTGATGAACCAGCCGCAACAGGTGATCCCGATCTTCGGCGCGTCCAGTCCGGCACGGGTGGAGGAGAGCGTAGGGGCGGCCAGGCTTACCCTGTCGACCGACGAACTGGCCGAACTACGCGCCGCATAAATCGCGGCGCACCGGGACGGGACGGTCAGGCCGCCCCGTCCTCTCCATGCAAGGCGCGACGCAGGGCAGCGACGGCGTCCCGCTTCATCCGCAGGGACGCCGGTGCATCGGGCAGCACGTCGAAGCCATGATAGGCGCCGGCATGGACATGGAGTTCGGTGGCCACGCCCGCCTCGATCAGGCGGCGGGCATAGTCCATGTCTTCGACCAGAAACAGGTCGAGCGCACCAACCGCGATGAACGCGGGCGGCAGACCGGTCAGGTCGGTCGCACGGGCGGGCGCGGCATAGGGGGATATGTCGGCCCCGCCCGGCGCCTGCCCCAGAAGCGAGCGCCAGCCAAAGGCATTGGCCTGCGGGGTCCAGACAAAGGCGCCCAGATGATCGACCAGCCGTGCGATGCAGGTGCGATCGTCAAGCATCGGATAAATGAGATTCTGGTGCGCGATCGCCGGGCCGCCCCGATCGCGCGCCAGCAGGCAGAGCGCCGCCGCCAGCCCGCCGCCAGCGCTTTCGCCGCGCACCGCGATGCGCGTCGGATCGATGCCGAGTTGCGCCGCCTGATCATGGAGCCAGCCAAGCGCCGCATAGCAATCCTCGACCGCGCCAGGAGCGACCGTTTCGGGAGCCAGCCGGTAGTCCACCGAGATGATCACCGCCCCGACCGCCGCCGCCAGCAGCAGGTTGGAGCCATGGTTGGTGGCGACCGATCCCATCACATAGCCGCCGCCGTGAATGTGAAGGATGGCGGGCAGTGTGACGGACGCGCCGGCAGGCGTGTAGATGCGCACCGATATATGGCGGCCGTCCGCTGTCGCCACATGATCCTCGCGCCAGGTGACGCCGGTTCCTTCCGGTTCCGGCGCCATCGCCGTCATCTGTTCCATGCCCTGGCGGATCGCGAGCAGACTCTGCGCATTGAGGTCGAGAGCCGGCATCAGGTCCAGACCCGGCAGCAGGGCCGGATCAACGAGGTCATGCATCATCTTCGTCCTATTGTTCATCTTTGCCTGTCACCGATGGGTAACGCCGGCCGGCGGCACCATCATCGTCCAATTGGAGGAGGCAATTGCGCGCCGCTTTCACCGCCGCGCGGGCGCGTTCCAGCGCGGACATGCCGGCGTCGAGAGCCGCCTGCCGGGGCGTTTCCACGCTGATCGGGACATGCGGCGCCAGCGCGGCCGCGAAGGCGCGAATGTCGAAACCGCCTTCGCCGGGCAACTGGCGCTGGAGGCCTGCTTCCCATTCGATCCGATCGGGCGGCATCTCCGCCGGTCCGTCGGAAAGCTGGGCGATGCGGATCGAAGGATGCGCGAGCAGCGCCATGCTGGCCGCCACATCGCCACCGCGCATGATATGCAGCAGATCGGCGGTGACGCCGACATCCGTGCGACCGATCCGCTCGATTTCAGCAAGCGCTTGCGCGAGGGTGCGAACCTGCGAGGGCGGGTAGAATTCGATGGCAAGGCCGATGCCATAGGGCGCGGCGAGTTCGGCGAGTTCGGCCAGTTTCCCGGCGCGCCGGGCGGGATCGCGATCATAGCACAGGACATTGGCGAGCGGGGCGCCCAGTTCCGCACCGGCCTCCAGCGCGGGCGCGAAATCGGCGACGATCGTGCGCCCGGCCATGGTGAAGGGATAGAGGAGGTCAATGGTGATATTGTTCTGCGCCAGCGCGTTCCGGGTGGTCCGACGTGCGCCGCGATCGGTGATGAGATCATAGCGCGGCATCGCAGGCAAAACGTCCATCGCATGAAGGAAGGGGCATATGCCGGTGCAGCCCGTCGCGGCGGCAAGCTCTGCAAGCCGCCACGGGGTCGTGTCGGTTACGGTAAGATGATCGAGCGACAGGCTTCTCTGCGCCGTCACGCACCCCTCCTCCTTCTCTTTATCGGTCCGGTCGGACCATATCGCCCGACCGGAGCGCTGATCAGGCTGTTTCGCGCGCCTTGAGCATGTCGAGCGCGACATCGACGATCATATCCTCCTGCCCGCCGACCATTTTGCGGCGGCCGAGT
>NZ_JCATID010000071.1:0-2516 GCF_059693745.1 Sphingobium sp. WR1
TGTGGATCGGCGTGGAAAAAGGACCCCGTTAGCGGGGTGATCGGCGCCCAAAAGGAACCCCTCATCTCGGTGGTTTAGTCTGCTCGCTTGGCGTTGTGTCGGGCGGCGAGATCGGGATGTTGGTATTGGAGACGGTGTTGAGGATCCGGCGCGAGCATGCGTCGGGCAAAGCCATCAAGGCGATCGCGCGAGACCTTCATCTGTCGCGCAAGGTTGTTCGCAAGGCGATCCGGGCACCGGATGCAGACATGGCATATCGGCGAGAGGTTCAGCCGCTGCCCAAGCTGGGGCCGTTTCAGGGTCAGCTCGACACGTTGCTGGAGGAGGACGAGGCGCGGCCGCGGCGCGAGAAACTGCGCCTTACGCGCATCCATGATCTGCTGGTGCGCGAGGGGTTCGACGGTTCGTACGATGCGGTGCGTCGCTATGCCGCCCGGTGGCGCCGGACGCGGCGCCGCGATGTGATGGACGCGCCGGCCTTCATCCCGCTGCTGTTTCGTCCCGGCGAGGCCTACCAGTTCGACTGGAGCCACGAGGATGTCGAGATCGCCGGCAAGCCGATGCGCGTGAAAGTGGCGCATGTGCGGCTGTGCGCGTCGCGCGCGATGTACGTACGGGCCTATCCACGCGAGACGCAGGAGATGCTGTTCGACGCGCATGCCCGAGCCTTCGCCTTCTTCGGCGGGGTGCCGACGCGCGGCATCTACGATAACATGAAGACCGCAGTGACGAGCGTATTCACCGGCAAGGAGCGGGTCTTCAACCGACGCTTCCTGGTCATGGCGAGCCACTACATGGTCGAGCCGACGGCGTGCTCACCGGCGGCCGGTTGGGAAAAGGGTCAGGTCGAAAACCAGGTGCAGACGGCTCGTGGGCGGTTCTTTCAGCCACGGCTGCGCTTTGCCAGCATCGAGGAGCTGAATGGCTGGCTGGAGGCGGAGTGCCGCCGCTGGGCGGACATGCGCCAGCACCCCGAGCATAAAGAGCTGAGCGTTGCCCAGGTGTGGGCTGCCGAGCGTACCGTGCTCCAGCCTATCGTTGCTCCTTTCGATGGCTTCCACGAGAGCGAGCATGCGGTGAGCGGCACCTGCTTGATCAGCTTCGATCGCAACCGCTATTCCGTCATGGCCAAGGCGGTCCGCCGCACGGTGCAGGTCCGTGCCTATGCCGACCGCATCGTCGTGCGCTGCGACGGTGAAATCGTGGCCGATCATCCCCGCTGCTTTGGGCGCGATCGGACCATCTACGATCCTTGGCACTACCTGCCGGTGCTCGTGACCAAACCCGGCGCGTTGCGTAACGGCGCACCATTCCAGGACTGGGAGTTGCCGCCAGCGCTGGCGCGGTTGCGGCGCAAGCTGGGCACCGGCGATGAAGCTGATCGGCGGTTCGTACGCGTGCTGTCAGCCGTGCTCGATCATGGAGTGGACGCGGTGGAAGCGGCCGTGCGTGAGGCATTGCTGGCAGGCGTCACCAGCGACGACATCATCTTCAACATCCTGTCACGCCATCGTGAGCCGCCACGGCCGCTGGCGATTGCCACACCCGAAGACCTGGTGCTGCGCCATCCACCCCGTGCCGACTGCAACCGCTACGACAGCTTGCGAGGCTTCCATGCAGCGGCATGAGATGATGCAGGCCCTGACAGGGCTCGGGCTCAAGGGCATGGCTGGCGCCTTCGACGAGGCGGTGACGACCGGTCTGCAACGCAAGCGCACGACAATGGAGATCCTGACCGACCTGCTGCGTGCCGAAACGACGCACCGTCACGCAGCCTCGGTGCGCTACCGGATGACAGCAGCTCGGCTGCCGGCGGTGAAGGACCTGGATACCTTCGTCTTCGACGGCACACCCATCAACGAAGGGCTGGTGCGCTCGCTGCACAGCGGATCGTTTCTGCCGGGCCAGCGCAATATCGTGCTCGTCGGCGGTACCGGCACCGGCAAGACGCATCTCGCCAGCGCCATCACTGCGAATGTGGTGCGGGACGGCGCCCGGGGGCGCTATTTCAACACGGTCGATCTGGTGAACCGGCTCGAGGAAGAGACGCGCATCGGCAAGGCTGGCACGCTTGCAGCGCAGCTCTCGCGGCTCGACCTCGTTGTGCTCGATGAGCTCGGCTACCTGCCGTTTGCCCGCTCAGGCGGCCAGCTGCTCTTCCATCTGATCAGCAAGCTCTACGAGCGCACCTCAGTCATCATCACGACGAACCTGGCTTTTGGCGAATGGCCGACCGTCTTTGGCGACCCCAAGATGACCACTGCGCTACTCGATCGCATCACCCACCACTGCGACATCATCGAAACCGGCAACGACAGCTGGCGCTTCAAGCACCGTAGCTGACGCCTCCGACACCCCCAACAAGATGCCTCGCGCTGGTCGCGCCTCCGGTCGGGCGACGCCCTCCCTACGCCGCGACCAGCGCGAATGCTGCGTCCGTCATACCTGTCATGCCGCTCCGCAAAGGGGGCCCTTTTGGACGCCGATAGGGGGTCCTTTTTGCGCGCCGATTGACA
>NZ_JCATID010000072.1:0-2337 GCF_059693745.1 Sphingobium sp. WR1
ATGATCAACCCGGCTCTAGCCGGAGATCGCCATGGCTACGCCGGCGAACCTACACCACCCCGTGGGACACGACCGCCGCTCTTTTGGAGGCAATAGAGGAGTTCATGCTGCTGGGTTCGGCTGGCGGTGCTCATGCGCAGGCGATTGCCGCTGGGCTGATGGACGCGACCTTCGGCTCCGAGCGGGTCGAAAGCGGGCGGATCAACGATCCAAGCCGCCACTATCCCGGCGATGTTTGCATCTGGCAGGGTCCAGACAGAGAGCGAGTGGCAAAGGCTCTTGAGGTGCGGGACAAGCCCGTCGCAGCGTCAGATTTGCGCATCTTCGCACGGCGCTGTCAGACCGAAGCGGTGAGGGTTTGCGGCGTGCTGATGGTGTCGCAACGGCAGCCGCAACTAGATGAGGTCGCGCTGCGCGCTTGGGCGGATGGCATCGGCGTGAACCTGCAACTTTGGACCGGCTGGGAGGGCTTCACGCGAGAGGCCCTGTTCTGGTCGAAAGAGAGCGCGAGCGACGCGGCCACCGCTGCGGCCCTGCGCGTAAGGGCACGCCTTGTCGAGGCTGAGGTCAGCAGCGAGGTAATTGAGAGCTGGGACGCGCTTACTTGCCGCGATACCTGATTGGAGCTGTAGCAGCCAAGGTTGACGGTGCGATGGGCTACAAACACGTCAGTTGCAGCAAATTGGCAGAACAGGCGAAATGCCGAGCTTGGAAGGCTTGTTGAACGACCAGCAAGTCGATGAACCCCTATCCCTGCCAAGCACCATCCATTTCCTCACTTATACACGGACAAGAAAATGATGATCGTTCTTACGGCTGACGACCTCGTCGCGTTCAGCGACAGCACGCGAGATGAAATTTTGCGGCGGCTACGGGATGTCGTTGGCCGCATGCCAAGCCGTGCGCCCTTTCCTGCACCGGATTATGGCGATGCATATCACGACATCCACACCTCCAACCTTGAAGACATCACGTTCAGGCGTATGGGGAAATGGATGGAAGGCTTGTCTAATCAGGTGCGGGCTGGCGTCCGCATAATGGCGCTACATGGGCCAGTCATCGAAGCCCGCCTCCTACGCGAAGCGGGTATCAATGTGCGACATTTTCAATCGGCGACCACGCGCCGGACGCGAGCGATGACCGGCGACAGCGACGCTTATTTTCTCGGATGGAATAACTGGCTTGATGCCGACGATCCCCATGGCAAATTCGCCGTCAGCCCTATCACCCACCAATCGCTCCAGAGATATTTCGGCATCATCTGAACAGACCGATCTCTTGCAACCAGTTGCAACGGATTTCCGATGCCGGAGAGGCGGTCAGTCCACGAGGCAACTATGCGCCCGCAGATGATTGAGATCGAGGCCGTATGACACTTTCCCCACGGCTTCTGCCAGCACATCAGCCTCCAGCCCAGTTCCATAGCGGCGAGAAATTTTCTTTCCACGCGCCCAGCCACACAACTCTTCCTTCTTTTCCTCCGGTATATCCGCACGATTTAAGAGTCGGATTCGAAACTATTTGGCGGTCTGACAAGCCCTTGCGGCACGGCGGATGAACGCTTGCACTGACGCTGCGAAGAGCCAGGCAGTAGCGGAGGCGATGGTCTGCTCAAAGTCTTTGGCCAGTCGGCGATTACGGTTGAGCCAGGCAATGGTGCGTTCAACCACCCATCGACGCGGTAAGACTTCAAAGCCCTTGGCGGCGTCCGATCGCTTGATGATCGCGATTGTCCATTTGCCGAGCGGCTGCAATGCGTCTTTGAGTTTCTGGCCCGCATAGCCGCCGTCGGCGAAGACATGTCGTAGCCAGGGGAAGCGCTTGATGACCCCGCCGAGAACCATTGGCGCGCCGTCTCGGTCCTGGATATCAGCAGTGTGGACCACGGCATGGACCAGATTGCCTTCGGTATCGGTCAGGATATGGCGCTTTCGTCCCTTGATCTTCTTGCCCGCATCATAACCACTGGGACCGCCCGCTTCTGTGGTTTTCACGCTCTGGCTGTCGACCACCCCAGCACTGGGCGAAGCTTCACGACCTTGAGCCTCGCGGACCAGCATAAGCAATCCATGGTTGATTGCCTGCCAGAGCCCATTGTCGCGCCAGAGGTAGAACCACCGCCGCACTGTCGAGACCGGGGGAAAACATTGCGGCAACATCCGCCACGGCAAACCACCACGCAGCAGATAGAAAATGCCTTCGACAATCCGGCGCATCTTCCACTTGCGTGGCCGCCCGGTCGGCGCAGGCGGAGGCAGAAGAGGCTCGTGTCCCACGGGGTGGTGTAGGTTCGCCGGCGTAGCCATGGCGATCTCCGGCTAGAGCCGGGTTGATCAT
>NZ_JCATID010000073.1:0-2320 GCF_059693745.1 Sphingobium sp. WR1
CCATGACTGCAAGCCTTTCTCCATCACACTGGACACAGTTTACATGGACAGTTGTGGTATCGCTATTAACATAATTCCTATTATCGCACTTAGGCTATGTAGAGGCTGGAGTGCTTTCTCCAAGTCGCCCTGTGCAGTCCCGCGCAATATATTTTGTAACATTTCGCCGTTTGGAAGCGTCAGACGATCATTGTATGATAGCGTCTCGCGGGGTGTAGCTATCCATATGATTGCAAGCCAAACTCACAGATTTTCGGTGAGATTTTTTCTCGCCGTGCTGTGTTTCGCCTTGTCCGCGTCGCAGGGTGTGCCCAGCTCCTCAACCCCGCATATTGAAAATCTCCAAGATTATTTCACCCATTCTGAAATTGCGGATTGGGATGATGGATCTCGCGACTCTGAGCTTCCCTCAGCGGCACATCATCACAATCATCTGACTGCTGATCGCGCAAAGCATCCTGCTCTGACCGATACGACACCACGCTACAGTCAGATTGCGACGGTCTCTCAAAGCGCGGCCTTTACGGCTCAAGATCACTACAGCGAATTGATCCGACCGCCCGCGATTGTCTGACGGACGCGGCACGGTTGCCGCACTCCTTCTTCAACAAGGCTACCCCTGAGACCAGCGCCATGGCGCGGTCTGTATAGTGGTGCCTGTCGGGAGACGGATCACCGTATGATCGCATCGGCTAGGTCCAGACCCAGACAATGTGTCGGGACGTGGTGGAGGCGGCAGCAACGTGGATGACGGTGCCGACGTCATGGCATGTGACGCCATGAGCGATCGGCTATGGCTGAGAGCTATCCCTTCTCATGATTATTATTGGTTTCTGGTTCGCCGCCATCGCGGTGGCGAGCGTAGCAATCCCCTCTTCGCCTGATCTTGGTAAGGCGGGTGCACAGTGTCGCCCTAATGAGGACGGCCCCTCTTTCATCATTGACGTCGTGGGTTTGAAAGACCGCACGGGCTTGCTGAAGCTGGAGGTTTATCCAGCTAATGACCAAGATTTTCTTCAGGATGACAACATCCTGCTCTCCCAGGGCAAGGCGTTCCGCAGGCAGGAAGTTGCTCTTTCCGCCGACACCCCAACCCAATTGTGCATCCGAGTTCCAGCGCCTGGCGCTTATGCTGTCAGTTTGCTCCATGACCGGGATTCCAACCGGAAATTTGGCATCATGGTCGATGGTATCGGCTTTGGTCAGAACCCGAAAATCCGCTGGCGTAAGCCAAAGGCGCATGAGGCGATCCTGCATGCAGGTCGGCGGCCAAAGCGGTCCCGCATCATCCTCAATTATAGCCAAGGCTTCCTGTCCTTCGGCCCGATCGAGGAGCGCTGACATGCGTATTGTCGATGTTTGCGCCTTCTACTCGCCGCATGGGGGCGGTGTGAAAACCTATGTGCAGCATAAAATGCTCGCGGGTCCGCGCCTTGGACATGAGATCATCATTCTCGTCCCCGCCCTCAAGCCGGGCATTGAGGTGATAGGCCCTAATGCGAGGATTGAATATGTCGCCGGCAAGCGGTTTCCGCTTGATGGGCGCTACCATTATTTTCACGACGAATTAGCGCTGCATACCAAACTCGACGCTCTGAAGCCTGACCTGGTTGAGGCCTCGACGCCATGGAGCAGCGCCGCGATGGTGGCTCGCTGGCAGGCCGATGTCCCGCGAAGCCTCATTATGCACGCGGACCCGCTGGGCAATTACGCCTATCGCTGGTTCCGGGGAGTGGCTAGCCGTCAGGTAATCGATCGCGGGTTTGATTGGTTTTGGCAGCGCCTGCGCCGGCTTGACGAGCGGTTCGACCATATCGTTTGCGCCAGTATGGATTTGGCGCAGCGACTTCGTGAGGGCGGCCTGCATAATGTGGTTCTCAATCGCATGGGTGCCCAACCCGGCATTTTTTCTCCAGCCAAACGCGACCCTGATCTACGCAGGCGCCTCCTATCGCAATGTGATCTGGAAGAAGATGCCATTCTTTTGATCGGTGCTGGTCGCCATGCCCCTGAGAAGCGGTGGCCAATGATAGTCGACGCGGTGACGGCCTGCGGATACGATCGGGCCATTGGGCTTGTGATAGCAGGCGACGGTCGGGCGCGCGCTGCCGTAGTGAAAGCTGTGGCGGGAAATCCGCATATCAAGCTCATCCCACCGATACTGGGTCGCCAGGAGTTTGCTGCATTTCTGGCTAGTGGCGATGCCCTAGTTCATGGGAGCGAGTCCGAAACCTTCTGCATGATCGGTCGTGTCCCACGGGGTGGTGTAGGAAGGTTTCCCTGAGAGGGTGGCCACCGTCGATCTTCTGGTAGGGTTCGG
>NZ_JCATID010000074.1:0-2143 GCF_059693745.1 Sphingobium sp. WR1
ACCACCGAGATGAGGGGTTCCTTTTGGGCGCCGATCACCCCGCTAACGGGGTCCTTTTTCCACGCCGATCCACAATCGGCGCAAAGACAGCGGCGTGTCGCTAATGTTCCGGGCGGAATACGAGCCCGACCTGCGCGAACTTTCCCGCCGCGCCACGATCCGCGCCACATGTGTCCTACGCGGCCGCGTAGAACCCGACCGCGTGCAATTCGAGGACTGCCGGCTTACCCCGTGAAACGTTCGTCCTCGTAGGAATGGCTAGCGGAGGGGAGACCGCCGACGGGCGAAATTCGCCGATCGGCGCGGGAAACCGCCCGGCAATCACCTTATTTCCGCTTTGATCGATCTTGTTCAACGGCGCTTCGCCGGGGAGCCATCCTGTCAACGCCGCGGGCGAACGAGATCGATGCTGTGCTGCGGAGAGGTGGTCGGCACGCCTGGCTGACCGAGGACTTCGACAGCCTGCGCGACTTCCGCGAGGCCGAGGGCTATGCGGAAAAGGCCCTGCTCCGCTTCGGGGAGCGGACCATATTCGAACTGATCGAGATGGCGAAAAATATCCTCCAGTCGCGGCGTCACGCGATCGTAGAAATGCCGGAGTTCCTCGAAGCTCTTTCGCCGCCGAAGCTGGTAGCGTTTGTTCTCCGTGTCGAGAGGCCCCCATTCTTCCAGAAATTCCGCGAGCTCCTCAAAACCTGCGGGCAAATCCTGGCTGATCGTTGCGTCGGTCGTTGGCATCGCGCATTCTCTCCTGAGACCCGAAGGCCCGCTGTCGCTTGTTCTGTTCTCAGTTTTCGATGTAATCGGTCAGCGTGCGGGCAAAGTGCCGCAGCATGAATTCGTTCTCGCCATATTGAACGCGGGCCAGTCCCCCCGAGAGGAGGCCCTCCTGTTGTGATTCGCCGATGGAGGAATCTTCCGCCATCACGTCACGGCTGGCGGCGATATAGGACGCTTCCGCAAATTCGGTCCTGAAGCTGTGCGGCGCCCGGTCGAGGAAGAGGCGGACGTCCCAGAGCATCTTGTTCGGGCCGTCAGGCCAGTATTGATACCATAGATAGCCGTTGGTCAGCACCTGTATCTGCGTATTGGGGAAGATGTTGATCGCTTCTTCCATGATCGGATCGACCTGATCAGGATTGATCGACGGATGATCGATCAACATTCGGCCGACCGGCTTGCGTTCCGCGTCCGCGGCAAAGCCGGTCTCCAGAGCGAACCGCGTGACCGGCTTGGTGGGCCGCCATTGGCCATTGGCCTCCGTGATATTCGCCGAGTGCCGTCCCATGATGCGCACGGTCGGGAAGTCCGTAAGGGGATTTTCCCGGACAAAGACGAACGGCAGCGAGTTCTTGTGAAGAAAGCCGAGATGATACCCCTCGGTGAAGGCGTTGCTGATGTGCTTCCAGTTGGTGGCAAGAGGCTGGGGAAAGCGTATCTCATGCTTGTATTCGTGAAAGGGCAGCTCGCCGAACAGGCGGCCGGCCTCTCCGAGAAACTCTTCCAGCGTCTCCTCGGGCTCCTCGGCGAAATTCACGAAGATGAAACCGTTCCAGATCCCGGCATGTACGGGAGGTAAGCCGTCATGACCGCATTTCACATCGGGGAACATGTCGGCGCCAGGCAACGCGCGCAGCTTGCCGTCGGTTCCGTAAACCCAGGCGTGATAGGGGCAGCGGAACTGTGCCGTGTTGCCCTGCGCTTCCTGCACGACCATGGCGCCGCGATGGGCGCAGGAATTGTGAAAGCCGCGAACCTCGCCGTCGTCGCCTCGCACCAGAAGAAGCTTGGCCTTGAGCGGCAGGATTTCGCGATGGATGAAGTCGCCGGCTGCCGGAAGTTCCTCGACGCGCGCGACCGAAAGCCACGCACGGCGGAAAACGCGTTCTCGTTCCAGGTCGAATTGTTCTTGAGAGGTATAGAAGGAGCTGGGAACCGAACTGTCGTCGAGGTCGAAGTCTGCTGCCCGGAACCAGTTCCTCCGGCTGACCTTCGTCAATTCGTTCATCGTGCCCTCCTGGTGACTTTCGGCATATCGTGCCGTCAGTCCTGCCTTTTTCTCCCGGCACTGTCAATCGGCGCGCAAAAAGGACCCCCTATCGGCGTCCAAAAGGGCCCCCTTTGCGGAGCGGCATGACAGGTA
>NZ_JCATID010000075.1:0-2113 GCF_059693745.1 Sphingobium sp. WR1
AGCAGCTTGTATCCGGCCATCTGCTTCTGGAAGCGCAGAAGACGGCGCTCGTCGCGGGCCTCCATCATTTCGCTGACCAGCGCTGCCGCGGTGGTGAAGCCCACCGACAGTCCTTTCTGGCATGCTGCCAGTCCGAGCCCCAACGCTACGTGCGTCTTTCCGGTGCCTGATGGCCCCAGAGCGATGGCGTTCTCACGCCGCTCGATCCACTCGCAGCGCGCCATCTCGAGCACCTGCATCTTGTTGAGCCTGGGGATGGCGGCGAAGTCGAAGCTGTCGAGGCTTTTGACGGCGGGGAAGCGCGCGGCCTTGATGCGCCGCTCGACCATGCGACGCTCCCTGTCGATCATTTCCATCTCGACGAGGCGGGCAAGGAAGCGGATATGATCGACGCCTTCAGCGGCACATTGCCGCGCGAGCTTGTGATGCTCACGCAGGCACGTAGGCAGCTTGAGCGCCTTGAGATGGTGAGCGAGAAGGATCTCCGGGGCCTGATCGCTCATGCGGCCTCCTGCCGGTCGGAGAGCAGGCTCAGATAGGCTCTGGCAAAGGTCTTCTCGACCGTGGTGCGTGGCAGGAAGGGATAGACGTCCAGGTCCAGCCTAGGCGGTACGCGTTCGATCCGGCACAGGACGAGGTGCTTGACGGCATCGAAGCCGATGGCGCCAAGATCGATGGCCTGTTCGACCGCCGCCTGGAGATCGGCGAGGGTGAACGTTTCCAGCAGGCGCAGTACCTGCACATATTCGCGCTTGCCATGTTTGTGCATGCGCCCTTCCATCAACCGCTGCAGTGTCGTGAACGCTTCGGGCAGGTCCCAGCCCTGCAAAGGCGCAGCCTGGTCGAATGCGTTGATCTTCTGCTCGATCAGCGGGAGATAATGGAGCGGGTCGAAGACAACCTCCTCGCGGGCATAGCAACGAGGATGACGGGCGATGACTTCGCTGCGGCAGCCGATCACCACCTCATCGACATAGGCCCTGATCCAGACCTCCTGATGGCCCCAGGCCACCGGAACCGAATAATCGTTGGTCCTGTAGCGCACCAGGGATTGCGAGGAGACCCGCCCGCCTTTCTGATCGCAGGCCTCGAAGGGTGTAGCGGGCAGAGGCTGCATGGCGGCAAGATCGCGCTGCAGCCGCTCACCGATCGTCTCGCTCTGCCCGCGCACCTTGTCCTGCTGGCGCTCGCGGCATTGCTCCTCCAGCCACAGGTTGAACGCCTCCCAGGTCGGGAACTTCGGGATCGGCACCATGAAGTTGCGCCGGCAATAGCCTACCAGCCCCTCCACATTGCCCTTCTCGTTCCCCTTGCCCGGGCGAGCATAGCGGTCGCGGATCACGTAATGTGACAGGAAAGCGCTGAACAATGTTGCACGCTGCCGCGTGCCGTCGGGCAGGATCTTCGCCACAAGGCAGCGATCGTTGTCATAGACGATCGAGCGCGGTACCGCGCCGAAAAACGCGAAGGCATGCACGTGTCCGTCCACCCAGGCCTCCGCCACCGCCGCCGGATAGGCCCGCACATAGCAGGCATCACTGTGCGGCAGATCGAGCGCGAAGAAGTAGGCCTTCTGCTCCACCCCGCCGATCTCCACCAGCGCTTCCCCGAAATCGGCCTGCGCATCTCCCGCAGGGTGCGCCAGCGGCACGAACATCTCCCGGCTGCGCTGTTCGCGCTCCCGGATGTAATCCTTGATGATCGTATAGCCGCCGGTGAAACCATGCTCGGTGCGCAAACGGTCGAATACCCGCTTCGCCGTATGGCGTTGCTTGCGCGGGACACTGCGGTCACCCTCAAGCCATCCATCAATGATCGCCACAAACCCGTCCAGCTTCGGGCGCTGCGGTACGGACTGGCGCCGGTAACCCGGCGGCGATGAAAACGACAGCATCTTGCGTACCGTATCGCGCGACAAATTGAAACGCTTCGCCGCCGCCCGTTGGCTCATGCCATCCGCGCAAGCCAGACGGACCTGAAGATAAAGTTCCACGCTGTAGATCCCCACACCTCCCTGACTCGGCAGAAAGGCTTCAAGGTGGACGACTTTTACGCCGCCCGCAGCAGGACTATCCCGCCGCTACCGTGGTCGAATATTGCTCCGCCGTTCTCA
>NZ_JCATID010000076.1:0-2095 GCF_059693745.1 Sphingobium sp. WR1
CAACCGGCATCCGGCTTGAGGAAAGCCTGACCGACGCCACCCTGACGATGTTCGACAAGCTGTTGGGCAGCATGGCGCGCCGCGCCGAGAACCGGACCCGCGACAAAGCCCTCAAGACGGTGCGCGAGTTGCAAGGCCACCTCCGGACGCTCACGGGGTCTTGCCGCCTCCTCATCGACGCGCGCAGCAAGGGCGTGGATTCTCTGGCGCAGATCGAGGCGCTGGACTGGCAGCACTTCGCCGTGGCCGTCGAGCAGGCCGAAGTGCTCGGGCGACCGGAAACCGTCGATCGCACCGCCGAATTGATCGAGCGGCATCGGACGGTGAAGCTCTTTGTCGGCGCTTTTCTCAACGCCTTCGAGTTTCGCGGCGCCGGCGCGGTTCAGGGGCTCCTGTCAGCGCTGGCCATCATCGCGGAGCTATATCGGACCGGCAAACGGCGCTTGCCTGATCGCGTGCCGCTACGCTTTGTGCCGCCCGCATGGCGCCCGTTCGTCCTGCGGGATGGCATCGTTGATCGTGCCGCTTATGAACTATGCGCCTTGTCGCAACTACGCGAGCGGTTGCGAGCCGGGGATATATGGGTCGCGGGAAGCCGGCAGTTTCGCGATTTCGACAGCTATCTCATACCGCCGGCGACCTTTGCGGCGCTGCGCGAGAAGGGGCCGTTGCCGCTCGCCATCGAAACGGATTTCGAGCGCCATATCGAGGAACGGCGCACCAGGCTCGACACGGCGATCGAGCAGGTAACGGTCCTTGCACGGCAAGGGGAGCTGCCCCAGGTTAAGCTTGACGAAAACGGTCTCATCATCTCGCCGCTGAAGGCGGCAACACCGCCCGCCACCGAGATTGCCCGTCGCGCCGCCTATGATCGACTGCCGCGCGTGAAGATCACCGATCTTCTGCTGGAGGTCGATGCCTGGACCGGGTTCAGCGAATGCTTCATCCATCGTCGTTCGGGCCGGGAAGCCGACGATCGCAATGCGCTGCTCACGGTCATCCTCGCCGATGGCATCAATCTCGGCCTCACACGCATGGCGGAAACCTGCCGGGGCGCAAGTCTGCGTCAGCTCGCCCATCTTCACGACTGGCACATCAGCGAAGCCGCCTATGGCGAAGCGTTGGGAAGGCTGATCGACGCCCATCGCGCCATGCCGCTCGCCGCGCTGTGGGGAGACGGCACCACTTCGTCGAGCGACGGACAGCAATTTCATGCCGGGGGCCGTGGGGCCGCGATCGGCGACATCAACGCGCGCAGCGGCAACGAACCAGGCGTTGCCTTCTACACCCATGTCTCGGATCGATATGACCCCTTCGCAAGTCGGGTGATCGCGGCGACCGCTGGCGAAGCGCCCTATGTGCTGGATGGCTTGCTGTATCACCAGACCGGCCTGACGATCGAGGAGCACTACACCGATACGGGCGGGGCATCGGACCATGTGTTCGGCCTCATGCCCTTCTTCGGCTACCGCTTCGCGCCGCGCCTGCGCGACATCAAGGAGCGTCGTTTACACCTCCTTCCCGGCCAAGAATCCGGCCCCTTGCTTGCCGGCATGACGGCCGAACCGATCGCATTGGGTCATGTCGCGGCGCATTGGGACGAACTGCTGCGGTTCGCCACGTCGATCCGCACCGGCACCGTCACTGCTTCGGCAATGCTGCGCCGCTTGTCCGCCTATCCGCGACAGAACGGACTGGCCCTCGCACTACGCGAGCTGGGCCGCCTCGAACGCTCCATTTTCATGCTCGACTGGCTGCGCGACATCGACCTGCGCCGGCGCACCCAGGCGGGCCTCAACAAAGGCGAAGCCCGCAACGCGCTCGCCCGCGCGCTCTTCTTCAACCAGCTCGGCGAACTGCGCGATCGTCGGTTCGAGAACCAGACCTATCGCGCCTCCGGCCTCAACCTGCTCGTCGCCGCCATCATCTTGTGGAACACTCGCTATCTCGAAATGGCGCTGGCGGACATCGGCACAGCCGACGAAATCGCACGCCACATCGCGCCATTGGGCTGGGAGCATATCTCGCTGACCGGTGACTATAGCTGGAATGTTGAAGATCAACCCGATCCGGACGCCTTGCGACCGCTGCGCGC
>NZ_JCATID010000077.1:0-1967 GCF_059693745.1 Sphingobium sp. WR1
CAAGGTGAAGGCCGCGATCATTGGATCGGGCAATATCGGGACGGATTTGATGATCAAGATGATCAAATATCCGCAGAATATGGAACTGGTGGCGGTGGTCGGCATCGACGAAGCCTCCGAGGGCCTGGCGATGGCGCGCGAGCGCGGCGTGGCGACCACCCATGAAGGTCTGGATGGTCTGCGCGCCATGCCGGAATATATGGATATCGGCATCGTCTTCGACGCGACCTCGGCCTATGCGCACAAGGTCCATGACGCCGCGCTACGCGCCGACGGCAAGCAGGTGGTGGACCTCACCCCCGCCGCCATCGGTCCCTACACCATTCCGACCGTCAACGGCGAAGCCAATCTCGACGCCGGGAACGTCAACATGGTGACCTGCGGTGGGCAGGCGACGATCCCGATGGTCGCAGCCGTCAGCCAGGTCGCGACGGTCCATTATGCCGAGATCGTGGCCTCGGTCTCCTCGCGCTCGGCCGGTCCCGGCACCCGCGCTAATATCGACGAGTTCACCCGCACCACGGCGGGCGCGATCGAAAAGGTCGGCGGCGCGGCGCAGGGCAAGGCGATCATCATCTTGAACCCCGCCGAACCGCCGATGATCATGCGCGACACCGTCTTCACCCTCTCCGAAGGCGCCGACGAGGAAACCATCCGCGCCTCGGTGGAAGCGATGGTGAAGAAGGTGCAGGCCTATGTGCCGGGCTATCGGCTGAAGCAGGAAGTGCAGTTCGAACGCTTCGGCGACAACAACAAACTGAAGATCCCCGGCCGCGGCGAGTTCACCGGGATCAAGACGATGATCCTGCTCGAAGTCGAAGGGGCGGGGGATTATCTCCCCAGTTACTCGGGCAATCTCGATATCATGACCGCCGCCGCCAAGGCGACGGGCGAGTTGCTGGCGCAGCGCATTGCGCAAGGAAAGAAGGTGGCGGCATGACCAAGACATTCAACGTCGAAGCGGGCGACAAGCTCTACATCCAGGACGTCACCCTGCGCGATGGTATGCACGCCATCCGTCACATGTATGGCATCGACCATGTGAAGGCGATTGCCAGGGCGCTGGACGATGCGGGCGTCGATGCGATCGAGGTCGCTCATGGCGATGGCCTGAATGGCGCCAGCTTCAACTATGGTTTCGGCGCGCATACCGACTGGGAATGGCTGGAGGCCGTGGCTTCTGTCCTCACCCGTTCAATGTTGACGACGCTGATCCTGCCCGGCGTCGGTACGGTCGAGGAACTGCGCCGCGCCTATGATATCGGCGTGCGCTCGGTCCGCGTGGCCACCCATTGCACCGAGGCGGATGTCAGCAAGCAGCATATCGGCATCGCCCGTGACTTGGGCATGGACGTGTCGGGCTTCCTGATGATGAGCCACATGATCGAGCCGGAGAAGCTTGCCGAACAAGCCGTCCTCATGGAAAGCTATGGCGCGCAGTGCGTCTATGTGACCGACAGCGGTGGCGCGCTCGACATGGACGGGGTGAAGGCCCGGCTCGAGGCCTATGACCGGGTGCTCAAGTCCGAAACCCAGCGCGGCATTCACGCCCACCACAACCTGTCGCTCGGCGTCGCCAACTCGATCGTCGCGGCGCAGCAGGGCGCGGTGCGGATCGACGCTTCGCTGACCGGCATGGGTGCGGGCGCGGGCAATGCGCCGCTGGAGGTCTTCATCGCCGCCGCCGACCGCAAGGGCTGGAACCATGGCTGCGACGTCAACGCGCTGATGGATGCGGCGGAAGACCTCGTTCGTCCGCTGCAGGACCGCCCGGTGCGCGTCGATCGCGAGACGCTCGCGCTCGGCTATGCCGGCGTCTATTCCAGCTTCCTGCGCCATGCCGAAAAGGCGGCCGAAACTTACGGCCTCGACACCCGCACCATCCTGGTCGAACTCGGCCGCCGCAAAATGGTCGGCGGGCAGGAGGATATGATCGTCGATGTCGCGCTCGACATGCTCAAGGCGCG
>NZ_JCATID010000078.1:0-1800 GCF_059693745.1 Sphingobium sp. WR1
CTGCGCTTGATCGATGAGCGCGCGTCCGGTCAGCTTCGCTACCGTCGAACTACACCATCACCCGGGGCACGACCCTCAATCATATTGCGCAAACCGGACATCCCATCGCGAAACCGTCATCATGTTCATGGCCCGACGGTCGAAAAATTCCAAAGCATCGCGAAGCGGACATTGGTTTGATCGCAGACAGGACATGGCGCGGAAGCCGGTTTTCCGGGCTCCTTGCCAATGCTAGCCGTCGATGGGGATGGGTAGAGATAGAAAAACGTCCTGTCCGTATGCAATGGCTCTGGGAGGGGATAATATGGCTTCAGAGAAATGGTTTCGGACAAGCGCCTTGGCGAGCTTGTCGGTTTTTGTCACGGCCGCTGCGCCGGCGGTGGCGGCGGATCAGACCGGTTCTGTGGGAATAGAGGACATCGTGGTCACCGCCCGGCGGACCGAGGAAAATATCCAGACGACGCCGGTCGCCGTCACCGCTCTTTCGACTGAAATGATCAAACAGGCGCAGGTCGGCGATGTGGCTGGTCTGCAGCGCACCGCGCCCAGCCTGTCGATCGCGACCGGCGCCCCGGGCGGTTCGGGTTTCGTCTATATCTCCATTCGCGGCATGCCGGCATTGAACCCGGGCGTCGCCAACGACCCTTCGGTCGCGACCTATGTTGACGGGGTTTATATTCCGCGTCCTTCGCAGGGTTCGGCCGATCTCATCGACCTCCAGCGGGTCGAGGTCCTGCGCGGCCCCCAGGGCACGTTGTTCGGTCGCAACACCACCGGCGGCGCGCTCAACATCGTCACGGTCAATCCTACGGGCGATTTCGAAGGACAGTTCCGCATTCAAGGCGGCAACTATGATTATCGCAATATCGACGCGGTGCTCAACGTACCATTGGTGGGCGATGAATTGGCGGCGCGCTTCGTCTATGATTTCGTGGATCACGACGGCTACGCCCGCAATGTGACCTCGAACAGCGAATTGAAGGACCGTAACAGCCATTATGCCCGTGCTAAATTGCGTTGGGCGCCCGCCGGCAGCAACTGGTCCGCGACGCTCAGCGGCGACTACAATATCATCAAGGATCATGGTCAGTTCGTCGGCCTCGCAGCGGTCAATCCGGGCGCCAGCGCGGCAATCGGCGCGATCAACGCCGCAACCCCTCTTGCGGCATATCTGCACAACAAAGCCCATTGGTATAATGCCTATGGCATTCCATTCAGCACCAATCCGCCGGTCGGGTCCAATTATGGGTTTCTGACCGCAGGCAGCCGGAGTGCCTATAACAGGCTGGAAGCTTATGGCGGCAATCTCACGATAGATGGCGAAATCGGTTCTGTTACGGTGAAATCCATCTCTGCCTATCGCTACAGCAACGCAATAGGTCTGAACGAACTCGATGGTACGCCTGCTCAGATTCTGGCGGCCGAAAGTGCCTACAAGTCCGATCAATACTCCCAGGAACTTCAGTTGTCCGGAGAGCTTGGCGATCGGTTCAGTTATATTCTCGGCAGCTATTATTCGACAGAAAGCGGCCGTGAATCGTCGGTGGCGCAGACGTTCGGCTCCTTTACCCCCGCAGCCCCGGCACCCAATTTCGGTTTCAGCCTGAATTACGGCACAGTGAAGAATATCTCGGTCGGCCTGTTCGGCCAGGGCTATTACCGTCTGACCGATACGATCCGTCTTACAGGAGGCGTCCGTTGGACATGGGATAAGCGAGAGGTTGTTCGGTCGTGCCCCGGGTGATGGTGTAGTTCGACGGTAGCGAAGCTGACCGGACGCGCGCTCATCGATCAAGCGCA
>NZ_JCATID010000079.1:0-1746 GCF_059693745.1 Sphingobium sp. WR1
ACAAATCCGTCGCCCGCGACGATTTTGACCAACGGCGGGTTCGACCGAGTGCTGCCGTTCGCGAGCATCCCGAAAAAGATGGTGAAGCGGGAAAATTCAGGCGTCCCCAAAAATCGTTGCGAACGGCGTTTTGGGAAAGCCAGCACGATAACTGCGCCTTCAAACTCTGCTCGGCAGTCGCAAGGTGACACCGAAACCATTCTGCGATCGCGTGAGGGTGGCGTTGCCGCCATGCCCGATAGCGACGGCACGAACCAGCGCGAGGCCCAAGCCATGTCCATCGGTAGTGCGGGACGCCTCCGCACGGGCGAACCGCTGGAACAGTCGTTCGGCATCGGCGGGAGAGACACCCGGACCGTCATCCTCCAGCGTGATCTCAATCGCATCCTGCGTCATCCTGGCGGACAGCGTCGCAGCGGTGCCGGCCGGAGTGTGCCGCAACGTGTTCTCCAACAGATTCGATAGCGCCTGAGCAAGCAAACGGCGGTCACCTGCGATATGCAGACCGGGCACAATATCGATCGTCAACTTGTGCCCGCGAGCCTCGAAGTCGGGACGATAGGTTTCAGCCATATCCTCCAGTAGATCAGATAAATCGATCGAAGCCGTCGCGCGGCGCTCGGCCAGCCCTTCGATCTCGGCAATGCGCAGCAAGGCAGCAAATATATCCAGCAAATCGTCGGCTTGCCGGCGCGCGGCGTAAACGGCCTCATGCTCGCCTGTCATGGCGCGATCGAGCTGATGACACAGGCGGGTAAGCGGCGTGCGCAGGTCGTGGGCCACGTCAGTTGACACCTGCCGCAGATTGTCCATCAGCGCGGCCATCCGGTCGAGCATTCGGTTGAGCGTCGCGGCAACCTGATCGAACTCACTGTTCGATCCGTCCCGCGGCACACGCTGCGTCAGGTCGCCCGCAATGATCGCCTTCGCTGTGGTATCAATGCGCGACAGGCGATGCCGCGTCAGCCACCCAATCAGCACGGCCGCGCCGATCCCAAGCGCCAGCATTGCCGTGAGGGCGGCTGCGAAAAGCCATTCCAGTGTCCGGTCGATCTCGTTCAGATCGCGGCGATCGGCGATGACCACGAGCATTCCGCCAGCGAGCGGCGTGGTGATTGATTGCCCGACGCCGGTATAGTTCCCGCGGCGGAAGCAAAAGAACTCCTCATAGCCCTCTCGCAAGGGCGTGAGTGGCGCGACGGTCGCGGCGATCGGCCGCCCGGCACCGTCAACCAACAAATAGTCGAGGCTCGAAGTCGTGCGGGTCCGGCCGCGCAGACGGATAGCGGCGGCGACCCCGGCGAGGCCGGCTTCCCTGGCTTCGTCGAGCATGGCGTGGGTCTCTACAGCGACGCGGTGATCAAGCTGCTTTTCCAGCGCTTCGTGGGTGACGACATAGGCGACCCCGCCGATGGCGAGCGTCGCGGCGACGAAAGCCAGCGCGACCAGCGCCACCACGCCGAAGGTCGATCGCCACAGGCGCAGCAGCATCTATTCGGCCCGGATCATGTAGCCGGCGCCGCGCACCGTCTCGATCGCATCCTCGTCGAAGCCGGCATTGAGCTTGGAGCGCAGCCGGCTCAGATGGGTCTCGACGATGTTGGTCTTGGGGTCAAAATCGAAATCCCAGACCCGTTCAAGAAGCATGGTGCGCGTCATCACCCGGCGCGGGTTGCGCATCAGCTCGGCGAGCAACGCGAACTCGCGTGGCTGTAAATGGACGCGCTGGCCGCCGCGATTCACCGT
>NZ_JCATID010000080.1:0-1706 GCF_059693745.1 Sphingobium sp. WR1
TCGTTCATCGCAACTGACCTTGACAGTACATGAGCCCAATCTTGGAAACCGTGTCAGAGTTTGCAACAGAGCCGAAATGCTCCTAGGGGTTGCGGCGCATCGACGAGCCAAGGAAAACCGGGTTGGAATAAAACCAGAGATCAGTCCATGCGTCTTCGCCCTCGGCATCGGGCGCCGGCTCGGCATCCTCAGTATTCGTCCCGCGCAGACGGAGATATTCATCGCCTGCGACCGGTTCGAGAGCCGTTTCGATCACGCGCCATTCGCCCTCTCGCTTCCATTCCGCCTCGGTAAAGCGCGCCACGACGCGCGTGCTCGGATTCCGATCAAGATTCGGATCGGCGGATTTCGTGCCCACCGATCCGCGGATCAGGTCAATATGGTGAACGGCAGGATTGTCGCCATTGGCATTCAATCCGTCGGGATCCCGAAAGCGGATCGTAAGGTGAAGCGGCTCACCATTGCCTGCATTTATGGTGGAACCGAATTCGATCGGACGCGCATCGGCGCCTGTTCCCAACAGAATCTCAAGTTCCGACACGAGATCGCCTGTAGTCACGAAAATGCGTCCGGCGCGCATGGCGGCGATGATCGATGCGGGGTTCTTTGGCGCGTGGACATAAGTCTTCGAATATTCGCCAGGCCAGAAGTCGAAACCGCCTTCGGTCCAGTTGATGTGTGAGTCTGAGTTGGCGGTAATCCACCAGCGTCGTCCTTCACCCAGCATGGAATCCCAGAAGCCGCCAAGCCGCGCGGTCATCTGGTCGAAACCACCCATGGTCGGGAAATCGCCATAGGCCCCGCGCGGGATCGCATCGCCGAAATAGGCCGCATAGCGCGAAGGGCCGACACTTTCGCCGACCTGACCGGCGGCCTGATGGCCCGGCGCACCTTCCATCCCGATGGCGACTTCCGGCGCGGTATCGTTCCAGCCACGCAATCCGGAAGGGGTGGTCAGGCCGTATTTGCCCATGCCGGTTGCGGACCTCGAGGGATGGTGTGCGAAAAGAACAGGCTTTGGCTGTTGTGCATCCATTGTCCGCAATGCGTCCAGCATTCGCCCTTCACTGTTGCGCGACGGATCGCGGGGCCACGCCTCGCGGGCGCCGTAGCCCTTCTCCAGCTCGCGCAACCGGTCGGCCTCGTCGTCACCTGCCGGAACGATGATGCTGCTGTGATCCGCTCCGGGCGTATCGAATTCCATGCCGAAGAATTGCACCAATTCCGGCACCAGCTGTCGTGATCGCAGCAGTTCGGGATAGGCGTGGTCGTGGTTGACCTTGCTATGATTGGGGCCGCCATGATCGGTCGCCACCATCCAGTCCAAACCGAATTTGCGCGCCATCAGGGCGTTCATGGGAATCGGGTATATCGCATCACCGCCCACGGTCGGCGTCGGCGGGTCGGCCTTTTCGTCATAGCCGGTCGAAAAGCGACTGTGAGTGTGATGATCGCCCGCCAGCCAGCGCGCTTCTCCGGCATCGGCGCCCGGCTGCGGCGCCGGCACATCGATGCTGTGCATATGACGTTCGTGCGCGGTAACGGCAAATACCGGCAAGCAAACGAGGACCAGAGCGGCTGATGATCTCGTGGCGTTTCGAAGCATGTTTCTGTTCCTGGGATGAATTGATTGGCTCTGTTGCAAACATGGGGCACGGCCGCGCGGCGTCACCCAGTTGGGGGATTAGGCAGCATTGGCGAAATGC
>NZ_JCATID010000081.1:0-1546 GCF_059693745.1 Sphingobium sp. WR1
GTGAATCCGAAGCGCGCCTTGATGGCGGCAAGCTGATCGTAGCGGGTCGGCGCTCGCCGCGCGAAGTCGGCGACGACGCCTGCATCCACTCCGACCTGTTCGGCGATGTGGTCGAGCATGATTGCAGGCAACAGCTCGCCTGTGCGCAGATGTCGCCCCGGATAGCGCAGGCAGCAGAGTTGCAGGGCATAGCTCAAGCGGGTCGCCGGAGTGCGTGCGAAGCCGATCGCAGCAAGGTCCTCGGCATCGAGGCCATGATGTCGCACCACCGCCGCCTCGCTGTCGGGCAAAGCAAGCAACGCGGCGCGCTGCCGCTGGGTCATCGGAATACGTGCGGGCATGTTTCATCCTCCAAAAACCTCTTGCCTTTTGTTGGCTTAGTGAAAGAGGATTGTGAAAGACCCAAGGCTGCGGAAATTGGTGCATGCTGTTTCCGCCTCCAGATACGGCCGTTTGTGAAAGAGACGCAGATGACGCGCGAACCCTATCTGATCGGTTATGCCCGCGTGTCGAAGGGCGACGACCAGTCGAACGCCGCGCAGCGGCGCGCGCTCGATGCGGCCGGCTGCAAGCGGGTGTTCGAGGAGACCGCCAGCGGTGGGCGGTGGGACCGACCCAAGCTTCTGGAGATGATCGGCCAGTTGCGCGACGGAGACGTCGTCGTCGTCTGGAAGCTTGACCGGCTGTCGCGCAGCCTAAAGGATATGCTGCACATCATGGAGCGGATCGAGCTGGCAGGCGCGGGCTTCCGCTCACTGACCGAGGCGATCGACACCACCACCGCGGCAGGGCGGATGATGATGCAGATGGTGGGAAGCTTCGCCGAGTTCGAGCGGGCCATGATCCGCGAGCGTACCAGCGCCGGCCTTGCCCAGGCTCGCGCAGAAGGACGGATCGGCGGGCGTCGGCCCAAGCTCGGCGACAAGCAGCGCCGCGAAATCGCCGAGTCCGTCACGTCCGGCCGCAAGTCCGGTGCCGAGATGGCGCGGCTCTACGGCGTCAGTGAACCCACCGTCTCGCGCATCGTCGCCGCGCACCGCCAGCAATTCAGTCAGCAGCAGAGGGAACAGGCATGAAGCGTGGTCACGATCTGTCCGGCGTCATGAAGTTCGCCACCTCGCCGGCCTGGGGCGAGCATCTGGGCGAGGCGCTCGGCGATCATCTCGGGCTGGCGATGGAGGAGTTCGACTTCGAAGCGGACGAGCTGGCGGACATCGTCGGCGATCATTGGGCCGGCGTGTTGTGGGGATGCGCGTTCGAGGATCTGCTGACGCGCACCATCCAACCCGACCGGAACATCGTCGATGACTATATTCGGCGCCGGGGCTGGAATGAGAGCGGCCCGACCAAAATCTACCTGCGTGCCCTTCGATCGTCAGTGATGAGCCTCCACGAGGTCAGCGAGGTCGAGCCCGGCAGCGGCTTCCTCGTGCGCGACCTGATCCGGGGCGGCGAGCCGCTTCGAGTATCCGAGCGCAGCGCCTCGCAGACGCTGAAGCAATGGGACAGGATCGGTGCCCGCGTCGTGCAGGTCGGAGGCAAGCAC
>NZ_JCATID010000082.1:0-1359 GCF_059693745.1 Sphingobium sp. WR1
GGTCGTGTCCCACGGGGTGGTGTAGGAACCGTCGATCTACGGCAGGATCGGGTTCAGGTCAGGCGGCCAGTGCTGGCAAGCTGACAATGGGGTTATGGCTCACCGAGCCGAGAGTTTCCAGCGTCATGTAACGGCGCGATACGGCCCACTCATCGTTTTGCTCCAGCATGAGCGCTCCGACGAGACGAACGACGGCAGCGTCATTCGGGAATATGCCGATCACGTCGGCCCTCCGCTTGATTTCTTTGTTGACCCTTTCCAGCGGGTTGGTGGACGAGATCTGCGCCCAATGATCCTTGGGGAAGGCCATGTAGGCGAGCACGTCCTCGCGTGATGCCTCCATCATGTCGGCCAGCTTTGGGAACTTCTCGCGCAGGGCATCTGCAACCTGGTCCCACTGCTGGTGCGCTGCCTCGGCCGTTTCCTGCGCGAAGATGGTCTTGATCATGGCAATGACAGCGGGTCGTTGTTTCGGCGCGGCATGGGCGAACGCATTGCGCATCCAGTGCACTCGGCAGCGCTGCTGGCTCGCGGAAAATACCTTGCTGGCGGCGGCGCGCAGCCCTTTGTGATCGTCGGCGATGACCAGCTTCACACCGCGCAAGCCTCGGTCGGCCAGAGAGCGCAGGAAGGCTTTCCAGAAAGGTTCGGCTTCCGACGGGCCGGTGGCCACGCCCAGCACCTCCCGTCGGCCATCGGTGTTGACGCCCACCGCGATTATCGCCGCCGTCGAGACAATCCGTCCGCCCTCGCGCACTTTGAGGTAGGTGGCGTCGATCCATAGATAGGGCCACTCGCCTTCAATCGGTCGCGTGAGGAAGGCATTCACCCGCTCGTCGATCTCGGCAACCAAACGGCTGACCTGACTCTTCGAAACACCGCTGGCGCCCATCGCCTTTACCAGATCGTCGACCGAACGCGTCGAGACGCCGTGGACATAGGCTTCCTGGATCACTGCCGCCAAAGCCTTCTCGGCGGTGCGGCGCGGCTCCAGGAAGCTCGGGAAGTAGCTGCCCTTGCGCAGCTTCGGGATTGCTAGTTCGATGCGCCCGGCGCGCGTATCCCAACTGCGCTCGCGGTAGCCGTTGCGGTGGTTCAGCCGCTCCGGGCTGCGTGATCCGCAAGGCACGCCCGTCTTCGCCTCGATCTCCAGATCCATCATGCGCTCTGCGGCGAAAGCCAGCATCTCACGCACCAAATCACTATCAGCCCCTTGCTCAATCAGCTCAACAAGGGCCATTCTGTCGTCGGTCATCGTCTTCTTCTCCAGGTTCGAGTTCGCATCCGAACCCTACCAGAAGATCGACGGTGGCCACCCTCTCAGGGAAACCTTCCTACACCACCCCGTGGGACACGACC
>NZ_JCATID010000083.1:0-1312 GCF_059693745.1 Sphingobium sp. WR1
CTCATGAAAATCACGATGATCGGCACGGGTTATGTGGGCCTTGTGTCGGGAGCCTGTTTTGCGGATTTCGGGCATGATGTTGTGTGCGTCGACAAGGATGCGGGCAAGATCGCGGCGATCGAATCCGGTCGGATGCCGATTTTCGAGCCGGGCCTCGACCAGCTGGTGGGCAGCAATGCGGCGGCGGGCCGCCTGACCTTCACCACCGATCTGGCGGCGGGGGTCAAGGGCGCGGACGCGATCTTCATCGCGGTCGGCACGCCGTCGCGCCGGGGCGACGGCCATGCGGACCTCAGCTATGTCTATGCTGCGGCGCGGGAGATCGTGGAAGCGCTCGATGGCCCGGCGGTGATCGTCACCAAGTCGACCGTGCCCGTGGGCACCGGCGACGAGGTCGAGCGGATCGCGCGCGACCTGCGCCCCGACCTCGACATCCAGTGCGTCTCCAACCCCGAATTCCTGCGCGAAGGCGCCGCCATCGGCGACTTCAAGCGCCCCGACCGCGTCGTCGTGGGCACCACCGGTTCCGAACGCGCGATCGCGGTGATGAGCCAGGTCTACCGGCCGCTCAACCTCAACCAGGCGCCGCTCATGTTCACCGGCCGTCGCACCGCCGAACTGATCAAATATGCCGCCAACGCCTTCCTGGCGACCAAGATCACCTTCATCAACGAGATGGCCGACCTGTGCGAGGCGGTCGGCGCCGAGGTGCAGGACGTGTCGCGCGGCATCGGCCTGGACAACCGCATCGGCTCCAAATTCCTGCACGCAGGGCCAGGCTATGGCGGCTCCTGCTTCCCCAAGGACACGCTGGCCCTGGTCAAGACCGGCCAGGATCATGACGCCCCCAGCCGCATCGTCGAGACCGTCGTCCAGGTCAACGACCTGCGCAAGAGGGCCATGGGCCGCAAGATCGTCAAGGCCCTGGGCGGCGACGCGCGCGGCAAGACGGTCGCGCTGCTCGGCCTCACCTTCAAGCCCAACACCGACGACATGCGCGACGCCCCCAGCATCGCCATCGTCCAGGCCCTGGAAGACGCCGGCGCAAAGGTCGTCGCCTATGACCCCGAAGGCATGGACGTCGCCGCCCCGATGATGCCCGGCGTCACCATGGTCAAGGACGCCTATGAGGCCGCCCAGGGCGCCGACGCCCTCGTCCTCGTCACCGAATGGGACATCTTCCGCGCCCTCGACCTCAAACGCCTCGCCGGTTCGATGAACCAGCCCGTCCTCGTCGACCTGCGCAACATATACCCCCTCGCCGAAGCCGCAAACGCCGGCTTCCAACTCTCCCGCGTCGGTGGCGCGGGCA
>NZ_JCATID010000084.1:0-1261 GCF_059693745.1 Sphingobium sp. WR1
AAGAAGCGAATCGAGGCCGTTGCGGAGTGTCATGACGGTTCTTTCTTCTGAAAATGGTTCCGTAGGTCGCTGAGGGATCGATCGAGGCGACGTCCCCGGCTCGGGTGTTGCCATTCCCCTTTCCGGCGCGGTAGCGTCGCCTGATGATGTGCTGTGTCGCACGCCGGGGAACGCTGGATGGAAATTGAGGACTTGCGGACGTTCGTCGAAGTCGCCGACGCGGGTGGCATAACGCCCGCCTCGCGCCGGCTCGGCATATCCAAATCGATGGTCAGCCGGCGGCTCGTCCGGCTCGAGGCGGAGTTGAGTGTGCAGCTTCTCGCCCGCACCACGCGGGGTGCNCGACGCGGGTGGCATAACGCCCGCCTCGCGCCGGCTCGGCATATCCAAATCGATGGTCAGCCGGCGGCTCGTCCGGCTCGAGGCGGAGTTGAGTGTGCAGCTTCTCGCCCGCACCACGCGGGGTGCCGCGCTGACCGAGGCCGGGGCGACGTTCCGGGAATACGCTGCGCGGGTGGTTGCCGAGATCGAGGTTGCCAGGGAGACGGTCCTCCCGGCGGGCGAGTTGAGAGGACGCCTGCGCGTCGCGGCGCCGCTGTCGTTCGGACCGACGCATTTCGCGCCCATCCTCGCTGACATGGCGGCGCGCCATCCAGAGCTGCACATCCACGCATGCTACACGGATCGGTTCGTCGACCTGATCGCAGAGGGGTACGATTGCGCGATCCGCGTCGGAATGTTGCCCGATTCCAACCTGATCGCGAGAAGGATCGGCCCGATCAACGCCAAGTATGTCGCGTCGCCGGCCTATATCGAGAGATACGGGTTACCGGAAACGCCTGAGGAACTCGTGACCCATCAGGCACTCATGCAGGGCACCGAGACATGGCCCGCCATGGACGGCGACAAGGTCATCGCGATGCGGCCGCAAGGGCGGTTCAAAGCCGACAACGGCGTCGCCCTCGTTGCCGCTGCGGTGGCCGGGATCGGTATCGCAGCCCTCCCCAACGATCTGATTCAAGAGCATTTGGACTCGGGCGCACTGGTGCCAGTGATGCCGCGTTATCCCGTTCCCGAGCACGGCATCTATGTCGTCCGGCCCCCGGGGCAGCACCCATCGCGCAAGGTTCGGGTCCTCACCGAGATGCTGATCGAATGCTTCGGGCGCTCCAACGGGGGTTCCGAAGCGACCCGGGATCGGTAGCCCGGGCAAGCAGCACGGCATCGGTGATCGATGCCGAGTCTGCCTCCTGGACTCATT
>NZ_JCATID010000085.1:0-1192 GCF_059693745.1 Sphingobium sp. WR1
CTGCCTTGTCGGTATCCTGCTACTCGTCTGGATGGAGTTCCGCTCGCGCCGCATCACCGCGCTGGTCGGCGTCAGTCTGCCCTTCGCACTGGTTGGGGGCGTCGTCGCGGTAGCGCTCACCGGCGGGGTGCTGTCGCTCGGGTCGCTGGTCGGCTTCGTGACCGTGATCGGCATCGCCGCGCGCAACGGGATCATGCTGCTGTCGCACTATCAGCATCTCGAACGTCACGAAGGCATGAAGTTCGACCGCGAGCTGGTGTTGCGCGGTGCCGAAGAACGACTGGTGCCGATCCTGATGACCGCGGCGTGCGCGGGCCTAGCGCTGGTCCCGCTGATCGTCGCCGGCAACGCGCCCGGCCATGAGATCGAGCATCCGATGGCGATCGTGATCCTGGGCGGTCTCATCTCCTCCACCGCGCTCAATCTGTTGCTGCTACCCGCGCTCTATGCCCGCTACGGCGAGGAGCGTCCGGCCGCGCCGCCTCCGGTCGCGCAGAAGGAGGCGCTGGCATGATCCGTCTCCACCGCGCCGCCGTCTCGGGGCTCGCCCTTCTCGCCTCCGCGTGCATGAGTGTCCCGAAGCCGCCGCCCACGGTCGCCCCCGCCACCGCGACGGGGCCGTTCGCGGCGCTGCCCGTCGCGTCGATCGCGCCCGTGCCAGACGACTGGTGGCGACTCTACGACGATCCCGCCCTCGATGAGCTGGTTCGCGCCGCGCTCGCCGCCAATGCGGACCTGCGCATTGCCTACGCCAATCTCGACGGCGCTCGTGCCGCGCTGCGCCAGGCGCAGGCGGCCCGGTTGCTGCAGACGACGATCGAAAGCGCCCTTGGGGTCGACAACCCGGCATCGCAGCCGAGCGCGTCGGGCAACGTGCCCACCACCGACTATGATATCGCCGCCACCGCGAGCTGGGATATCGACCTGTTCGGCCGCCTGCGCTCGGGCGCGGCCGCGGCGCGTGAGGATGCCGAGGCACAGGCTGCGGTCGTTGACGGGCTGCGCGTCGCCGTCGTTGCCGATACCGTCCTTGCCTATGTCGACTTGTGCGGGGCGACCCGCGCCGTTCGCATCGCGCGCGAGGTCGCTGCGATACAGGATCGCTCCGTCGCGATCGTGCAGGAGCAGTTCCGGGCCGGCGAGGTGTCGCCGCTCGAAGTCTCGCAGGTCGCGACGATCGCGGCGACCACGC
>NZ_JCATID010000086.1:0-1192 GCF_059693745.1 Sphingobium sp. WR1
CTGCCTTGTCGGTATCCTGCTACTCGTCTGGATGGAGTTCCGCTCGCGCCGCATCACCGCGCTGGTCGGCGTCAGCCTTCCCTTCGCGCTGGTAGGGGGAGTGGTCGCGGTCGCGCTCACCGGCGGGGTGCTGTCGCTCGGGTCGCTGGTCGGCTTCGTGACCGTGATCGGCATCGCCGCACGCAACGGCATCATGCTCCTGTCGCACTATCAGCATCTCGAACGCCATGAGGGGATGACTTTCGGCCGCGACCTGGTGCTGCGCGGCGCCGAGGAACGGTTGGTGCCGATCCTGATGACCGCCGCCTGCGCCGGCCTAGCGCTGGTCCCGCTGATCGTCGCCGGCAACGCGCCGGGCCACGAGATCGAGCATCCGATGGCGATCGTGATCCTGGGCGGCCTTATCTCGTCGACCGCGCTCAACCTGCTGCTGCTGCCCGCGCTCTATGCCCGCTACGGCGAGGAGCGTCCGGCTACGCCGCCTCCGGTCGCGCAGAATGAGGCGCTGGCATGATCCGTCTCCACCACGCCGCAATCCCGGGGCTCGCCCTGCTCGCCTCCGCGTGCATAAGTGTCCCGAAACTGCCGCCCACGGTCACCCCGGCGACCGCGATGGGGCCGTTCGCGGCGCTGCCCGTCGCATCGATCGCACCCGTGCCCGACGACTGGTGGCGACTCTACGACGATCTCGCCCTCGATGGGCTGGTTCGCGCCGCGCTCGCAGCCAATGCGGACTTGCGCGTTGCTTATGCCAATCTCGACGGCGCGCGCGCGGCGCTGCGCCAGGCGCGGGCGGCGCGACTGCCGCAGACCGTGATCGAGAGTTCGTTGGGCATCGACAATCCCGCGAGCCAGCCAAGCGCGTCGGGCAACGTGCCTACCACCGACTATGACATAGCCGCGACTGCGAGCTGGGATATCGACCTGTTCGGCCGCCTGCGCTCCGGTGCGGTCGCGGTGAGCGAGGATGCCGAGGCACAGGCCGCGGTCGTCGACGGACTGCGCGTTGCTGTCGTCGCCGATACCGTGCTTGCGTATGTCGACTTGTGCGGAGCGACCCGCGCCGTTCGCATCGCGCGCGAGGTCGCGGCGATACAGGATCGCTCCGTCGCGATCATGCAGGAGCAGTTCCGGGCCGGCGAGGTGTCGCCGCTCGAAGTCTCGCAGGTCGCGACGATCGCGGCGACCACGC
>NZ_JCATID010000087.1:0-1183 GCF_059693745.1 Sphingobium sp. WR1
CGGCGGGTCGGCCACGGCCACTCGCCAGGTCGCAGGCGAGATCGTCGTTCCGCCGATCAGCGCGAACGGGGTGCCGGTCAACTCGACCACCAACCTCCAGCAGATCGGGAGCCAGCAGGCCGCCGCTGACGCGGAGCTGGCGCGCGCGACCGCACAGGCGCGGTTGGCGCGGATCGCCCTCAACCGCGCCGAGGGCCTGGTGCGCGAGGAAGCGGGCAGCGTGCGCGCACGCGACGAGGCCGCCGCAGCGCTCGCAGCGGCCCAGGCCGCGCTCGGCGCCGCCCGCCAGCAGCGCCGGTTGCTGGGGCCGGCGGTCGCGACGCTCGGATCGCAGCCGGTGCTATGGGTGCGGACGTCGGTATTCGGCAGCGACATGGGGGACGTGCGCCGCGATGCAGGGGCCACCGTCCGCACCTTGGGCGAAGGCGGGGCACCGCGTGCCGCCCGCCCGGTGCAGGCTCCCCCGTCTGCCAACACCGCCGCCGGGACCGTCGACCTCTATTACGCGATCGACAATCGCGACCGCGCCTTCCGGGTCGGGCAGCGGGTCGCGGTGGACCTGCCGCTCGCCGGACAGACCCAGGGTCTGTCGGTGACGTCCGCTGCGATTTTGCGGGACATTTACGGTGGTGAGTGGGTCTATCAGAAGACCGCGCCTGACACCTTCGTCCGCCAACGCATCGAGGTAGCGTCCGAGAGCGGCGGGCGCGCGCTGCTCGCCCGCGGCCTCGCCCCAGGCGCCCAGGTCGTGACCGCCGGCGCGGCCGAGCTGTTCGGCACCGAGTTCGGGGCGGCGCACTGATGCTCGGCCGGCTCGTTCATTTCGCGCTCGCCCAGCGCGTCCTCGTCCTTGCGCTTGCAGGCTTGCTCGTCGTTCTCGGCGTGCGCGCCGGTCGCGACGTGCCGCTCGACGTGTTCCCCGAGTTCGCCCCGCCGATGGTGGAAATCCAGACCGAGGCACCGGGCCTTTCCACCGAAGAGGTGGAAAGCCTCGTAACGGTACCGATCGAGACGGCGGTCAATGGCGTCCCCGGGCTGATGACGCTCCGATCCAAGTCGGTTCTCGGCTTGTCGTCGGTGCAAATCCTGTTCGAGCGCGGCTCCGACCTGATCCGCGCCCGCCAGATGGTCGGCGAGCGGATCGCCCAGGTTCAACCGCGCCTGCCGCTCGCGGCGCAACAAC
>NZ_JCATID010000088.1:0-1183 GCF_059693745.1 Sphingobium sp. WR1
CGGCGGGTCGGCCACGGCCACTCGCCAGGTCGCAGGCGAGATCGTCGTTCCGCCGATCAGCGCGAACGGGGTGCCCGTCAACTCGACCACCAACCTCCAGCAGATTGGGAGCCAGCAGGCCGCCGCTGACGCCGAACTGGCGCGTGCGACCGCGCAGGCGCGGTTGACGCGGATCGCGCTCAACCGCGCCGACGCGCTGGTGCGCGAGGAAGCGGGCAGCGTGCGCGCGCGCGACGAGGCCGCCGCAGCGCTCGCAGCGGCCCAGGCCGCGTTCGGCGCCGCCCGCCAGCAGCGCCGGTTGCTGGGACCGGCGGTCGCGACGCTCGGATCACAGCCGGTGCTATGGGTGCGGGCGTCGGTATTCGGCAGCGACATGGGCGATGTGCGCCGCGATGCCGCGGCTACCGTTCGCACCTTGGGCGAAGGCGGGGCGCCGCGCGCCGCGCGTCCCGTGCAGGCTCCGCCGTCCGCCAACACCGCAGCCGGCACGGTCGACCTCTACTACGCGATCGACAATCGCGACCGCGCCTTCTGGGTCGGGCAGCGGGTCGCGGTCGACCTACCGCTCACCGGGCAGACCCAAGGACTGTCGGTGCCGTCCGCGGCGATCCTGCGGGACATTTACGGCGGTGAATGGGTCTATCAGAAGACCGCGCCCGACACCTTCGTCCGCCAGCGCATCGAGGTCGCGTCCGAGAGCGGCGGGCGTGCGCTGCTCGCTCGCGGCCTCGCCCCCGGGGCCCAGGTCGTGACCGCGGGCGCGGCCGAGCTGTTCGGGACCGAGTTCGGGGCGGCCCACTGATGCTCGGCCGGCTCGTTCATTTCGCGCTCGCCCAGCGCGTCCTCGTCCTCGCGCTCGCGGGCTTGCTCGTCGTCCTAGGCGTGCGCGCCGGGCGCGATGTCCCGCTCGACGTGTTCCCCGAGTTTGCCCCGCCTATAGTGGAAATCCAGACCGAGGCACCGGGCCTCTCCACCGAGGAGGTGGAAAGCCTCGTCACGGTGCCGATCGAGACGGCGGTTAACGGCGTCCCCGGGCTGATGACGCTGCGGTCCAAGTCGGTGCTCGGGCTGTCGTCGGTGCAAATCCTATTCGAGCGCGGCTCCGACGTGATCCGCGCCCGCCAGATGGTCGGCGAGCGGATCGCCCAGGTTCAACCGCGCCTGCCGCTCGCGGCGCAACAAC
>NZ_JCATID010000089.1:0-1170 GCF_059693745.1 Sphingobium sp. WR1
ATACCAACCTGCATTGATCATGACCCCTGTGCCCATTTGCGGCGCCCGATTGTCATGATGCGCCACGGTTGATCGACCAGCCTGTTCCAGGCTTCGCAGCAAAGGTCGATGATGTTGTCGTGGGATGTGAAGATCCGGTTGGACAGCCAGTTATCGCGCAGGAACTGCCAGATATTTTCGACCGGATTGAGCTCGGGACATTTCGGCGGCAGCGGAACGATGCTGATATTGTCCGGCACTTCCAGCTTTCCGGTCATGTGCCACCCGGCCTGATCCATCAGCACCACGCCGTGGGCGCCCGGCTCTATGGCAAGCGATATCTCCGCAAGGTGTAGCGACATGGTCTGGGTATTGCAGAACGGGAGGACCAGGCCAGCGCCTTTGCCAAGCTCAGGGCAGATGGCGCCGAAGATGTAGGCCGATTTGGTTCTCTGATCCTTGGGCGCCGAAGGCCGGGTGCCGCGTCTGGCCCAGCGGCGGGTGATCTTGTTCTTCTGGCCGATACGGGCCTCGTCCTGGAACCAGACCTCTATGGGCGTGCCGCGCGGGAGGGCAGCTTTGATCTTTGCCAGCTCGACTGCAAAGCCCCCTTTTTGAAGTCCTCCATCGCATATTCATTCTGGGCATGGTGACGTGGGCGCGCCGTCAGTTTGACATAGCCCAGCTTCTTCAACTCCCGTCCCACCGTCGTTTCCGTCAGGGACACGCCAAATTCCTCATGAAGCCACCGCGCCAACTCGATCAGCCGCCAGCGCACAACTCCATGGATCGACGGTATCGGGCCGCTTTCAACGACCTCCGCGAGCGCTTGGCGCTGGGCATCATTCAACAAGGAGGGCTTGCCCGGCGCCTTGCCGTCGAGGAGCCCGTCTGGACCTCGATCATTGAACCGCACGACCCAGTCCCGCACGATCTGCAGCGTCACCCCGCCGATCCGCGCCGCATCGCTGCGGCTCTTGCCATCATAGATTTCCGCCAAAGCCAGCAGCCGGCGCCCCTGGTTTGCGCTTTTCGTCGTCCGCGCCAGTCGCCTCAAGCCCGCCGCGTCAAAGTCGTCACGCAATCCAATCGCTGCACCCATGGCCATGTCCTCCGATCAGCAGCCATAGAGTCAGAGTTTCGTTGCTTTGGGAATCCCCCTCGTCAGTCAGCATCATGGGGGGTTGGTAT
>NZ_JCATID010000090.1:0-1147 GCF_059693745.1 Sphingobium sp. WR1
ACGATCAGCTTGCCGCCATCAAGGCGCGCTTCGGATTCACCGATCTGAGCCGGCCAGCGCGCGGCATCATGATGACTTGGCTGGAAACCGAAGCCATGGCTATCGTGGACGGGCGCATTTTGCTTGACCGACGCCATCCACGCCGAGCCGATCGCCGCCTGGTTTGGGCAAGGACACCGGGCTTCCGCGGATGGCCAGGCCTTCTACCTGGGCGGGCCGGGCGAAGCCGGCGGAGCGGTCAACGCCCATTATGGTCGCGACCCAGTGGTCAAGATCTACACCACCATCACCGACCGCTACGCGCCGCTGCACCAGACGGTGATCGCCGGCACGGCAGGAGAAGCCATCCATGCGCTCGATGGGCTCCTCGGCCATGACAGCAACGCCGATCTGACCGCGCTGCACGTCGATGGAGGCGGCGTTTCCGACATCGTATTCGCGACGATGCATCTCCTCGGGCTCGATTTCGAGCCGCGCATTCCTCGCCTGTCCGACCGGCGCCTCTACGCTTTCGAACCCTCGAAGCGCTATGGCAGGCTTGCGCCACTGTTCGGTCACAGGCTCAACCGGGACCTGATCGTCAGCCACTGGCCCGATATTGAACGTGTCATTGGCGCGATCCGTCACCGCACCGTCACGCCATCGTTGATCCTGAAGAAGCTGTCCGCCTACCGCCAGCAGAACAGCCTCGCTGCGGCGCTGCGGGAGATCGGGCGGATCGAGCGCACGCTGTTCACGCTCCGCTGGTTCGAGGATCCGGCTCTGCGCCGTACCGTCACTGCCGAGTTGAACAAGGGCGAGGCCCGCAACAGCCTTGCCCGGGCGGTCGCCTTCCATCGGCTCGGCCGTTTTCGCGACCGTGGCCTGGAGAACCAGCAGACCCGAGCGGCCGCGCTCAACCTCGTCACCGCAGCGATTATCCTGTTCAACTGTCGCTATCTGGGGCGCGCCGTCGACGAAATGCGTCGTCGAGGAAGCCCCATCGATCCAGCTATGCTGTCCCGGCTCTCGCCGTTGGGTTGGGATCGCATCAATCTCACCGGCGATTATGTCTGGTCCGATCACCTCGATCTCGACGCCAACGGCCTCATGCCGCTGCTCATCAAACCGCTACCGTGAATCCGTGTCCTGATAATGCACAGGGGCC
>NZ_JCATID010000092.1:0-1036 GCF_059693745.1 Sphingobium sp. WR1
ATCAGCGAGGCAAACACGACCGCTGAGCGGACCTCCAGCGACGCCGCCAGCACTACCTCGAACGCCGGCCGGGGATCGGCCACCTCGCGGTTCAGGCGGAGGCGACGGGCGATGTTCTCGACGTCGATAATGGCGTCATCGACCACTTCGCCGAGTGCGATGACGAGGCCGGCGATCACCATCACGTTGATTGTCGCACCGGACCATAGCAGCACCAGCCCCGCGCCGAGCAGCGACAGCGGGATAGCGACGAGGCTGATCGTCGCCTGTCGCCAGTCGCGAGTGAAGAGGAACAGCACCACCGCGACCAAGGCGCAGCCGATCAGGAGCGTACGGGTGAGATTGTCGATCGACCTTTCGATAAATGTCGCAGGGCGGAAGATCGTGGTGTCGACCTTCACGTCTTTCAGGCCGGGCTTCAGCTCGCCGATCGCGGCCTCGACCGCGCGGGTCAGCTCCAGCGTGTTGGCGGTGGGCTGCTTCTCGACGATCAGCATGATGCCGGGACCGTCGTCGATGATGGCGTTGCCGATCGGCGCGTTGACGCCGTCGACGACGCGGGCGACGTCGCCGATCCGGACGGGCGCTTCGCCTGCCTGCTTGACGATCGCCTGGGCCAGCTCGCCGGCGCTCTGCACCGTGCCGGCCTGCTGGACGGCGAACCGCTGGTTTGGCGTATCAACAAACCCGCCGCCCCCGACCAGCACGGCGTCTCCCGCCGCAGCGCGCACCTCGGTTAGCGTAACGCCGGCGGCGCGCAGTCGATCGGGATTGACCAGCACCTGTAGCTGCCGATCGCGCTGGCCCCATACGGCGACATTGGCGACGCCGGGCACGGCCATCAGGCGCGGACGAATGTTCCAGCGCACCAGCTCGGAGAGCTGCATCTGATCGAGTTTCGCCGACGACAGGCCGATCTTCATCGCGCGACTGGTGGAGGACAGGGGCGGCATCAGCACGGGTTGTTGCGCCGCGAGCGGCAGGCGCGGTTGAACCTGGGCGATCCGCTCGCCGACCATCTGGCGGGCGCGGATCA
>NZ_JCATID010000093.1:0-1002 GCF_059693745.1 Sphingobium sp. WR1
GGCCTCTGTGCATTGTAGGGACACGGATTCACGGTAGGCATCGACGTCAGGGGTAGCGAACTATTTGCGCAGGTTCTCGATGCCAAGTTCGCGCCATATCCAAGTGAAGTCGTAGGTGGCCATCGGGTCGTTCGCGTCGAGTTGGCTGCTGCTGCGGTTTTCGAGATGCTTGAGCCACCCGGCTACTCGGTGCCGGCCTGCGGCAGTTTGAACGGCTGCGCGCGGGGTGATGTCGCCGAGCATGCCGACGGGTTCATCGAGCGTCGCGCGGTACTGACGGTCGAGCATGGCATGGATGAGCGGGGTTGCAACCTCTGGCGCAATGGCGGGTGCCGGTTCGGATGATGTCAGCCCCTCGGCCCGCGCCGCCATGGCCTGTTCGACCGTCTCAATCGTGGTCAGCGGCGAGCCGACCAACCCGGCGAGCGCATCGTTGATAAGCGCGGTGCCGCGTTTCGCTCGCTCGGCCGAGGTGACGGCGAGCATCAGGGCGCGGCCTTTCAATTCGACATTGCCGAGCACCGGGGTGCCGTCCGCCATCGTCACACCCCACGCCATGCGCCCGGTGCTTTTCGCTTTTCCGTTCGGTTTCTCGCCCAGCCAGTTCCAAAAGTGCGTGGTTTCCCGCTGAAGCGCAGGGACAGTATCAAGCCGCTCGCCGACCAGCGCCTGGGTCACGCCGCGTGCGAAGGGAAAGCGCACGCGGTGGAACATCACCTCCTCGCCATCAATGTTGTGCAGCGTGGGGATGGGCGCCGGTCCCATGGTCTTGGGAACGACATCGAACAGCCATGCCGTGCTGATGAGGGCCGGAAGTGCAGCCAGATCGTCGGCGTCTAGGTTCAACGCGGTGCGCGGGCTGCGCTTGCCCTTCGAGCGCCGTAGATCGGCGACGAGCGCCTCGGCCGCCTCCATCGTGAACGACAGCACGCCGCCCGACAGGAGGTGCTTGCCTCCGACCTGCACGACGCGGGCACCGATCCTGTCCCATTGCTTCAGCGT
>NZ_JCATID010000094.1:0-994 GCF_059693745.1 Sphingobium sp. WR1
TCCCCGGCCGGCGTTCGAGGTAGTGCTGGCGGCGTCGCTGGAGGTCCGCTCAGCGGTCGTGTTTGCCTCGCTGATCGTGATGCTTGTATTTCTGCCAATCTTCTTCCTTGGCGGGGTCGCCGGCACATTTTTCCAGCCCCTCGCCACCGCCTATGTGCTGGCGATCGCGACGTCCCTCCTGGTGGCGCTGACCGTGACGCCGGCGATGTGCCTGCTCCTGCTCCCCAATGCTCCGTTGAAGGTCGAGCGCGATACGCGCTTCGTCGCTGGGCTGAAGCGTCGCTACGTCGGTTTCCTGCCGCGCGTCGTCGGACGACCGTCGCTCGCGGTCGGGATCGTCGCCGGCGGACTTTTGCTCGCCGGTGTCGGCTACGCCACCTTCAAGGACCAGTTCCTCCCCGACTNCGTCGGTTTCCTGCCGCGCGTCGTCGGACGACCGTCGCTCGCGGTCGGGATCGTCGCCGGCGGACTTTTGCTCGCCGGTGTCGGCTACGCCACCTTCAAGGACCAGTTCCTCCCCGACTTCCGGGAAACCGACTTCCTGATGCACTTCGTCGAGAAACCGGGCACCTCGATCGAAGCGATGGACCGGATCACCATTCGAGCATCCAAGGAGCTGCGCGCGATCCCCGGCGTGCGCAATTTCGGCGCGCATATCGGCCGCGCCGAAGCGGCCGACGAGGTGGTCGGTCCCAACTTCACCGAGCTGTGGATCAGCCTCGACGAGACGGCGAACTATGACGCTTCGGTCGCCCGCATCAAGGAGGTGGTGGAGGGCTATCCCGGCCTGTTCCGCGACGTGCTGACCTACTTGCGCGAGCGCATCAAGGAGGTGCTGACCGGCGCGGGAGCGACGATTGTGGTCCGCATCTATGGCCCCGATCAGGCCGAGCTTCGCGCCGCAGGCGCCCGCGTTCGGGAGGCATTGTCCGGCATCCAGGGCGTGTCCGACCTGAAGCTGGAGAGCCAGGTGCTCGTGCCGCAAGTCCGCATC
>NZ_JCATID010000095.1:0-970 GCF_059693745.1 Sphingobium sp. WR1
GTCTGGCGGGTTCGAGGCCGTCGCCTCGCCGCTCGTTACTTGGGCCTTCCCGAACCAGGCGCCGGCACGTGCCCGTCTGGAGCAGGCGCGGGCGACCGAGCGCGCCGCGCTCGCCGGATGGGACGTCGCCGTGCTACGATCGTTGCGCGAAGTGGAGACGGCGCTGGCCGCCTATGACGCGGAGACGCGGCGCAACCGCGACCTGCAAACGGCCTCGCGCGAGGCGCTGGCTTATGCCCGCCGGACCGGGGCGCGTGTCCGCCTCGGCGACGCGCCGGGGCTGCTTCAGGTCGATGCGCAGCGCGCCACCGCCGCCGCCACGCTCCAGCAGGTCCAGTCCGACTTGGCTGTTGCGCAGAGCGAGGTCGCCCTGTTCCGTGCGNGGTCGATGCGCAGCGCGCCACCGCCGCCGCCACGCTCCAGCAGGTCCAGTCCGACTTGGCTGTTGCGCAGAGCGAGGTCGCCCTGTTCCGTGCGCTGGGGGGCGGTTGGCGCACAGACACAGGGACGAGGTGAAGGTGTGAGATGCGTATACTGATCGTCGAGGATGATGCCGAAACCCGCGCCTTCGTGGCGCAGGGGTTGACCCAGGCCGGGCATCAGGTGGCGGTCAGCGTCGATGGCCGCGACGGGCTGTTCCAGGCCACCGGCGGCGAGTTCGAGGCGATCGTGGTCGATCGGATGCTGCCCGGGTTGGATGGGCTCGCAATGGTGAAGGCACTGCGCGCCGCGGGCGACACCACCCCGGTGCTGATGCTCACCGCGGTCGGCGGGATCGCCGATCGGGTCGAAGGGCTGGAGAACGGCGCGGACGACTATCTGGTCAAGCCGTTTGCCTTCTCCGAGCTGGCGGCGCGGCTGAATGCGCTTGCCCGCCGCCCCGCATCCCGCGGCAACGACGAGGCGCACCAGCTCAAGGTCGCCGATATCGTGCTGGACCTGCATCGCCGTACGGTGAATCGCGGCGGCC
>NZ_JCATID010000096.1:0-885 GCF_059693745.1 Sphingobium sp. WR1
TCGGCTCTGTTGCAAACTCTGACACGGTTTCCAAGATTGGGCTCATGTACTGTCAAGGTCAGTTGCGATGAACGATTTCAAAGGACGGCATTTTACCGGCGAGGTCATCCTATGGGCGGTGCGCTGGTATTGTCGATACGGCATCAGCTACCGTGATCTCGAGGAAATGCTGTCCGAGCGTGGGATCGATGTCGATCATACGACGATCTATCGCTGGGTGCAGCGCTACGCGCCGGAGATGGAGAAGCGTCTCCGCTGGTTCTGGCGGCGCGGCTTTGATCCGAGCTGGCGTCTGGATGAGACCTACGTAAAGGTGCGGGGCAAATGGACCTACCTGTACCGGGCGGTCGACAAACGGGGCGACACGATTGATTTCTATCTGTCATCGACACGCAGCGCCAAAGCGGCGAAGCGCTTTCTGGGCAAAGCTCTTCGTGGCCTGAAGGACTGGGAAAAGCCGGCCAAACTCAATACCGACAAGGCACCCAGCTACGGCGCAGCAATCGCTGAGCTGAAACGCGAAGGCAAACTGGCGGCGGAAACCGAGCACCGGCAGGTGAAATATCTGAACAACGTGCTCGAGGCCGACCACGGCAAGCTGAAGATGCTGATCAAGCCGGTACGTGGCGTCAAGTCGATGCCAACGGCCTACGCCACGATCAAGGGCTTCGAGGTCATGCGCGCCCTACGCAAAGGACAGGCCCAGGCATGGTGCCTGCAGCCAGGTATCATGGGGGAGGTGCGCCTGGTTGAAAGAGCATTCGGAATTGGACCCTCGGCCCTGACCGAAACCATGATTATGCTCAATAAGCATTTCGCCAATGCTGCCTAATCCCCCAACTGGGTGACGCCGCGCGGCCGTGCCCCATGTTTGCAACAGAGCCA
>NZ_JCATID010000097.1:0-874 GCF_059693745.1 Sphingobium sp. WR1
GTCTGGCGGGTTCGAGGCCGTCGCCTCGCCGCTCGTTACTTGGGCCTTCCCGAACCAGGCGCCGGCACGTGCCCGACTGGAGCAGGCGCGGGCGACCGAGCGCGCCGCGCTCGCCGGATGGGACGTCGCCGTGCTACGATCCTTGCGCGAAGTGGAGACGGCGCTGGCCGCCTATGACGCGGAGACGCGGCGCAACCGCGACCTGCAAACGGCCTCGCGCGAGGCGCTGGCTTATGCCCGCCGGACCGGGGCGCGTGTCCGCCTCGGCGACGCGCCGGGGCTGCTTCAGGTCGATGCGCAGCGCGCCACCGCCGCCGCCACGCTCCAGCAGGTCCAGTCCGACTTGGCTGTTGCGCAGAGCGAGGTCGCCCTGTTCCGTGCGTTGGGGGGCGGTTGGCGCACGGACACAGGGACGAGATGAAGGTGTAAGATGCGGATACTGATCGTCGAGGATGATGCCGAAACCCGCTCCTTCGTGGCGCAGGGGTTGACCCAGGCCGGGCATCAGGTGGCGGTCAGCATCGACGGCCGCGACGGGCTGTTCCAGGCCACCGGCGGCGAGTTCGAGGCGATCGTGGTCGATCGGATGTTGCCCGGGTTGGGTGGGCTCGCACTAGTGAAGGCACTGCGCGCCGCGGGCGACACTACCCCGGTGCTGATGCTCACCGCGGTCGGCGGGATCGCCGATCGGGTCGAAGGGCTGGAGAACGGCGCGGACGACTATCTGGTCAAGCCGTTTGCCTTCTCCGAGCTGGCGGCGCGGCTGAATGCGCTTGCCCGCCGCCCCGCGTCCCGCGGCAACGACGAGGCGCACCAGCTCAAGGTCGCCGATATCGTGCTGGACCTGCATCGCCGCACGGTGAATCGCGGCGGC
>NZ_JCATID010000098.1:0-828 GCF_059693745.1 Sphingobium sp. WR1
CGAAAGAAGCGAGGATCAAGGATCGACTGGCGCGACCATTCCTAGATAGCCGAAAACGGCCCGCTCCACTCGATATCGAAGACATGTCATGTCTGTCTCGCCGCGTTCTCCAGAGGCATCGTTGATGCCCTTGATGATCGCCAGGCAGTCCGCGGCAGTGGTCTCAAGCCGATCAGGCAATAAGCCCGGCACAAGGCGCATGATCGATCCGAGCATGGTGGTGAGGCTGTCTGCCGCATCTGCTTGCTGATCGCGTAGCGGCAACCGCAGTTCCTCGAAATCCAGCAGGCGAGCGAGGACCGGGCGATGCATCTGATGCGCCGCGCATGCTGCGATGACATCGCGCAAGGCCGCGCGTGGATCGGTGATCTCGATCGCGGCAATGTCACGAAGCAATTGCGCTTTTTCCCGCTCGATCAGCGCTGCCGTCAAGGCGTCCTTGCCCGGGAAGTACTGGTACAACGATCCCACGCTGACCCCGGCCAGTTCCGCGACGGCATTGGTGTTGTACCCGTCGAACCCCTTGGCTTCGAGAATGCGAGCAGCCGCCTCTAGGATCGCGCGGACGGTCTCTGCGGATCGGGCCTGTCGCGGCGTCTTGCGCGGGGTGATGGGCATTTCAGGCAAGGCGCGGGCTTCCATTGGGAATGCGAGTTGTGAAGATGAGTTTAAGCTCGCATTTTTGCGCCGTCCACTGACAAAAGAAGGCCCCGCAATGAACACGCCCATTTCCGAAACCGCAGCATTCTCCACTAGGCTCAATCACATAAGCTTCCCCACCGGGGATGTTGCGGCAACGTCCTCGTTCTTCGAAAGATATCTCGGCTT
>NZ_JCATID010000099.1:0-756 GCF_059693745.1 Sphingobium sp. WR1
CAGATCGTCGTCTTCTCCCTGTTCGTCGGCGTCGCGCTGACCGCCATCGGCGACAAGGGCAAGCCGATCATCACCGTGATCGAATCGATGGTCGAACTGATGTTGCAGGTGACGGGCTATGTGATGCGCGTCGCTCCCTTCGCGGTGTTCGGCGCGCTGGCCTCGTCGGTGACGGTGCAGGGGCTGGGCGTGCTCAAAACCTATGGCCAGCTGGTCGGCGAATTCTACATCGCCCTCTTCTGCCTGTGGCTGCTGCTGTTCGGCGCGGGGGCGATCTTCCTGGGCAAGCGCATGGTGAAGCTGATCCGCTATGTCCGCGAACCGCTGCTGATCGCCTTCTCCACCGCCTCGTCCGAAGCCGCCTATCCCAAGATGCTGGAGCAGCTCGACCGCTTCGGCATTCCGCGCCGCATCTACAGCTTCGTGCTGCCGCTGGGCTACAGCTTCAACCTCGACGGATCGATGATGTATGCGACCTTCGCCACCATCTTCATCGCCCAGGCCTATGGCATCGACCTGCCGATCGCGACCCAGATCACCATCCTGCTGGTGCTGATGGTGACGAGCAAGGGCATCGCCGCCGTGCCGCGCGCCTCGCTGGTGGTGGTCGCCGCCACGCTGGGCCAGTTCGACCTGCCGGTCGAGGGCGTGGCCTTCGTCCTGGCGGTCGACCATTTCATGGACATGGGCCGCACCGCGACCAATGTGCTCGGCAACGCCATCGCCACCTCCGTCATCACCAAATGGGAAGGCATG
>NZ_JCATID010000100.1:0-705 GCF_059693745.1 Sphingobium sp. WR1
ATACCTGTCATGCCGCTCCGCAAAGGGGGCCCTTTTGGACGCCGATAGGGGGTCCTTTTTGCGCGCCGATTGACACAGGTGGTCGAGCGCCGGCTTGAATCCGGTGCACCAGATCACCGCATCCACGGCTGTTTCCGATCCATCGGGCCAAACTACGCCTGTTGCCGTCATTCGGGTGAATGGCCGCACCGAGGAGAGGTCGCCGCGATCGCGCGCCGCTTTGACAGGAGGAACCATCACGATGTCGCCGACACCGCCGACAGGCTCTCCATCTGGCGGCCCTTTCATCCGAGCCACGGCCCTTTCGAAGAGTACCCGCCCGTCGACATCATCGGGAAGAAACAGTGGGTCATGTGTTGTAACCCAGGTCGCGCTGGCAATCGGAGCAATCTCCGCCATGATTTGCGCGCCGCTGTTGCCACCCCCGACAACCAGCACCGATTGCCCGGCATAGGCCTCCGGGCGGTTGTACAGCGCGGAGTGGACTTGCGTCCCCTCAAACAGATCGTGACCGGGATACTCAGGCACATAGGAGTGCGACCAAGTACCGGTCGCGCTGACAACGAAGCGAGCAAAATAGGGCCCATCCTCCGTCACAACCTCCAGATGAGCGCCGGACCGGCGGATGGTCTGAGAACGGCGGAGCAATATTCGACCACGGTAGCGGCGGGATAGTCCTGCTGCGGGCGGCGTAAAAGTCGTCCA
>NZ_JCATID010000101.1:0-677 GCF_059693745.1 Sphingobium sp. WR1
ATGTCATAAATATCCGCGCCCAGCAATATACGCATCCGCTCAGAACCGCACATCAGGCGGCTTTGCAGTGGTTTTCCGCAAACCTGGTTTCCAGATGCACCTCGCCCGCTATCGAGAGCGGCGCAGGTGCTCGACGGCTTGCGGGGCCTGGCGCGGGCTTGGCGGACCCCGAAATAGACTCAATCAGGCTACACCAACTTGCCGGTCGAAATCCATGGGGCTGAGGTGGAAGCATTCGATGTAATCGAACAGGTCCGCCTGCCTGGTGAGCGCCGACGGAAGGCGGGCTTGTCGCCGGCACCGGAATAGGAAAGCTCGCGGCCTTTAAGGAGGCGTGAGCATGGACATCGAGCAGTCAAACGAGCCTCGTATGAGCGGTCGCGGTGATGGCGGAGCGCTTGTACAGGTGGAGCGGCGTCGAAACTGGAGCGACGAGGAGAAGCTGGCGCAAGCAACTGCTCCGCGGCGCGATGGCAGGCTTCGTGCCGGTCGAACTGGCATCGTCTTCGCGGTCGGCCAAAGCCGGGGAACCAGGGCGGATCGAGGTTCGAGGGCGGTGTGGCCTGACGGTGTTGGTTGATGGCGAGGTTGATCGGGCCGCCTGTCAACGGCGGAGCAAAAGTCGGCCATTCGGCGGCGTAAAACCAGGCCATCGTGTTACATGCCGGGGGGAGTGG
>NZ_JCATID010000102.1:0-664 GCF_059693745.1 Sphingobium sp. WR1
CCTGCTCCTGCTCCCCAATGCTCCGTTGAAGGTCGAGCGCGATACGCGCTTCGTCGCTGGGCTGAAGCGTCGCTATGTCGGCTTCCTGCCGCGCGTCGTCGGGCGACCGTCGCTCGCGGTCGGGATCGTCGCCGGCGGACTCCTGCTCGCCGGTGTCGGCTACGCCACCTTCAAGGACCAGTTTCTCCCCGATTTCCGCGAAACCGACTTCCTGATGCACTTCGTCGAGAAGCCGGGCACCTCGATCGAGGCGATGGACCGGATCACCATTCGCGCATCCAAGGAGCTGCGCGCGATCCCCGGCGTCCGCAATTTCGGCGCACATATCGGCCGCGCAGAGGCCGCCGACGAGGTGGTCGGCCCCAA
The DNA here is from genome assembly GCF_059693745.1 of Sphingobium sp. WR1. Classification (NCBI taxonomy): domain Bacteria; kingdom Pseudomonadati; phylum Pseudomonadota; class Alphaproteobacteria; order Sphingomonadales; family Sphingobiaceae; genus Sphingobium; species Sphingobium sp. WR1. The sequence continues at coordinate 367 of NZ_JCATID010000102.1, forward strand.
CTTCACCGAGCTGTGGGTGAGCCTCGACGAGACGGCGGACTATGACGCTTCGGTCGCGCGCATCAAGGAAGTGGTGGAGGGCTATCCCGGCCTGTTCCGCGATGTGCTGACCTACCTGCGCGAGCGCATCAAGGAGGTGCTGACGGGCGCGGGCGCGACGATCGTGGTCCGCATCTATGGCCCCGACCAGACCGAGCTTCGCGCCGCGGGCGCCCGCGTTCGCGAGGCATTGTCCGGCATCCAGGGCGTGTCCGACCTGAAGCTGGAGAGCCAGGTGCTCGTGCCGCAAGTCCGCATC
>NZ_JCATID010000103.1:0-617 GCF_059693745.1 Sphingobium sp. WR1
TCTCCCTCAGAAAAGACTCTATGCCTTCACGCCCAACGCGACGCCGGCCAATGTGCGAGCGCTGGTCGGAGGTAAGATCAATGAACCGCTCATCGAGCGCAACTGGCCCGACATCCTGCGCATCATGGCGACGATCGCAGCGGGGATCGTCGCCCCCAGCCAGATTCTTCGCAAGCTCGCCTCTTACCCGCGCCAGAATGAGCTGGCCCTCGCATTGCGAGAGGTGGGCCGCATCGAGCGAACCCTGTTCATGATCGACTGGATTCTTGATGCCGGCCTCCAGCGCCAGGCTCAGATCGGCCTCAACAAGGGTGAGGCCCACCACGCCCTAAAGCGCGCCATCAGCTTCCACCGCCGAGGTGAAATCCGGGATCGATCCGGCGAAGGCCAGCACTATCGCATCGCCGGAATGAACCTGCTCGCCGCCATCATCATATTCTGGAACACCATGAAGCTCGGCGAGGTCGTCAATACCCGGGCCGCCAGCGGTACCCATATCGCGCCTGATCTACTCGCCCACGTCTCGCCGTTGGGATGGGAACACATCAATCTAACCGGGGAATATCGCTGGCCCAAATCCTTAGCGTAGGATTCCGCCCCCTCCCGCAAACGCCCCC
>NZ_JCATID010000104.1:0-557 GCF_059693745.1 Sphingobium sp. WR1
GGACGATCGGGGCGGACAAGGCCTACCGCCCCTTTGGCGAATGCGTGGCGACCGACCCCTCGGACGTCCGTTGGCCGATGTCGTTCCACATCGGCCTCGAATTGCCGACCTATGACGATGTCTGTGCCCTGCACGACTGTTTCGCGGCCGATGGCTTCGTCGCCGAAACGCCGGTGTTCCATCATGAACGGGGCTCGCGCTTCTTTCTGCGCGCACCGGGCGGGGTGATGATCGAGTTCAACACCCGCTCCGATGCGGACGAGCGGTATCGCGGCACCTTCAACTGATCCCCGGCCCACCCGAACAAAACCCGGAGACTATCCCATGGCTTCCCAAGCATCCGCCTTGACCAGAGGCGGATCGCGGCGGCTGTCGATGCTGGCGCTGCTCGTTGCCGGCACGTTCTTCATGGAGAACCTCGACGCTACCGTAATCGTGCCCGCGATCCCCAAAATGGCGGACAGTTTCCGCGTCGCGCCGGTCGACCTGAACCGGGGCGTCAGCGCCTATCTGCTGACGCTGGGCGTGTGCATCCCGGCGAGTGGCTGGGTCGCGCA
>NZ_JCATID010000105.1:0-513 GCF_059693745.1 Sphingobium sp. WR1
CCGATGGCCCTGGTCGTAGAAATAGTCCCGATCCTCGAAGATGCCGACAAGGCGAGCGCGCAGATCGCCGGATGCGACCAGCGGAACGCTGATGTCGCCCTCCGCCCGATAATTGTTCCAGCTTCCGGCGCTCAGCGTCGCTTCCGCCGCGAAATCGCTGCCCGGGCGCTTGCGGACGAGATTGATCGTGCCCGAAGGGTTGCCGGTCCCCTGAAGAAGGCCGCTCGCGCCGCGGAGAATCTCCACGCGATCATAGATCGCCATGTCCTCGGTGTTGACCGCCTCGTTCCAGCCCGAGGTCGGAATGCCGTCGAAGTTCAACGTATCGATGACGAAGCCGCGCGAATAATATGCCGTCCGCAACCGCGTGCCCGGCTGAACGGTGACGCCGGGCGCATTGGTCATCACGTCGTCGAGCGTGATAAGCCGCTGCTCGTCGAGCCGGTCGCGATCAATGATGCTAATCGTCTGCGGGGTCTCAGAAAGTGTCAAAGGCAGCTTGGTGCCCACGCC